>DASUDL010000134.1:0-4561 GCA_036275615.1 Solimonas sp. | reverse complement strand
CAGAACCTCGTGATGAGCAGCCGGCTGACCCGGCCCGGCGACGACCTGCCGGCCATGATCCGGCGGTTGCACCGCGGCCTGTTCGTCACCGAGCTGATGGGGCAGGGCGTGAACGGCGTCACCGGCGACTACTCGCGCGGCGCCGCCGGCTTCTGGGTCGAGGACGGCTGCATCGCCTTCCCGGTGCAGGAGGTTACGATCGCCGGCAACCTGCGGCAGATGTTCCGCGACATCGCCTGGGTCGGCGCCGACGCCTACAACTCGGGATCGCGCACGATCGGCTCGGTGCTGGTCGAGCACATGAAGCTCGCCGGCGAGTAGCCCCTGGTGCCGCACGGCCATCGCTCCGTCCGAATCCCGCTCGGCCGGACTCGGGCGACATCGAGCCCACTCAGGGCGCCGCGCGGCGGCCAGGGTGGCGGCCGGCGTGCGCGCGGGAAAACCCACCCGGGCCGGCCCGGACCCCCCTCCTAGAATCGCGCGCCGCTTCTTTTCACAGGCTTCGACAGGAGATCAACATGGAACGCCGTTCCTTCGTACAAGGCGCCGGCCTTGCCGGTGTGCTCGCCGCGGGCGTGGCACCGGCCATCGTGCACGCGCAGGCCAACATCCGCTGGCGACTGACCTCGAGCTTCCCGAAGGCGCTCGACACGCTGTTCGGCGTGAACGACGTCTTCGCCGCGAAGATGAAGGAGATGAGCGGCGGCAAGTTCGTCATCACGACGCACGCGCCCGGCGAGCTGGTGCCGGCTTTCGGCACGGTCGACGCCGTGCAGCAGGGCACGGTCGAGGCGGCCAACACGGCGCCGTACTACTACTTCGGCAAGGACGAGACCTTCGCGCTGGCGTGCGCGATCCCGTTCGGCCTGAACGCGCGCCAGATGGCGGCCTGGTACTACGAGGGCAACGGCCTGAAGCTGATGCGCGAGTTCTACCGCGGCTACAACATCGTCAACTTCCCGATGGGCAACACCGGCGCCCAGATGGGGGGCTGGTTCCGCAAGGAGATCAAGTCGCTCGCCGAGTTCAAGGGCACCAAGTTCCGCGTCGGCGGCTTCGGCGGCAAGGTGGTCGAGCGCATCGGCGGCGTGCCGCAGAACATTCCCGGTGGCGAGATCTACCAGGCGCTGGAGAAGGGCACCATCGACGCGGCGGAGTGGGTCGGCCCCTATGACGATCTCAAGCTCGGCCTGTTCAAGGTCGCTCCGAACTACGCCTACCCGGGCTGGTGGGAGGGTGGCCCCGGGCTGGAACTGCACGTCAATTCCAAGGCCTACGACGGGCTCTCGGCCGAGTACAAGGCGATGATCGAGTCGGCCTGCGCCTACTGCCACATGGACATGCTGGGCAAGTACGACGCGAAGAACGCGACCGCGCTCAAGCAGCTCGTGGCGCAGGGCGCCAAGCTCTTCCCGTTCCCGAAGGACCTGATGGATGCCGCCTTCAAGGAGGCGATGGCGCTGTACAGCGAGATCAGCGCCAAGAATCCGAACTGGAAGAAGGTGTACGACGACTACTCGGCCTTCCGGCGCGACGCCAACCTCTGGTTCCGCTTCACGGAGGCGAACTTCGACGACTTCATGCAGCGCCAGAAGCTCTGATCCGGCAAGGGCGGCCCGGCGCCGCCCGCATGCCAAGTAGAAAGCCCCGCCTCGGCGGGGCTTTTTCATGGGCGTTATCGAGTCTGCGGGGCAGGGCACCCAAGCCCCGCGGGCCCCGCGGCTAAGGCTTCTTGGCGGCGTCCGCGTCCTTCTTGAGCGCGTCCAGCACGGCCTTCATCGGGTCTTCTGCTGCAGCCTTGCCGTCCTGCGCGCCCGCGCTGGCCGCCGGTGCGGCGCCGGGGGTGGCTGCCGGCGCCGCCTCCGGCGTGGCCGGCGGGCGTTCGCCCGCGTCTCGTTCGGGCAGCTTCATCTCCTGAAGGGCCTTGTCGGCGTCGATCTGCACGCCCTGGTCGATGCCCCCGGTCACCAGCGTCGGAAAGGCGACGACCACGCCCACCATGATCAGCTGCAGCACGATGAAGGCGATCGAGCCCTTGTAGATCTGCGCCGTCGTCACCGCCGGGATGGTCTCGCCGGTGATGCGGTCCTTGTAGTCCTTCTTGGCCGCTACGCTGCGCAGGTAAAAGAGCGCGAAGCCGAACGGCGGCGTGAGGAAGGAGGTCTGCAGGTTCATCGCGATCACGACGCCGAACCAGATCATGATCGGGTCGATCGGCGTGCCCGGCGGGAACATCTCGGGCAGGATCTTCTCGGCCACCGGCAGCAGCATCGGGATCACGATGAACGCGATCTCGAAGAAGTCGATGAAACAGCCGAGGATGAACACCAGCACGTTCACCACGATCAGGAAGCCCAGCGCACCGCCCGGCAGCTTGTCGAACAGGTGCTCGACCCAGATGTGGCCGTCCGCCGCGTTGAACGTGAACGAGAACACCGTCGAGCCGATCAGGATGAAGAGCACGAAGGTGGCGAGCTTGGCGGTGCTGTCCAGCGCCTGCTTCATCAGGTCGATGTTCAGGCGGCGGCGGCCGAAGGCCATGATCAGCGCGCCCATCGCGCCCATGGCGCCGCCTTCGGTGGGGGTGGCCACGCCCAGGAAGATGGTGCCCAGCACCAGGAAGATCAGCACCAGCGGCGGGATCAGCACGAAGGTGACCTGCTCGGCCAGCTTGGACAGCAGGCCCAGGCGCGTCACGCGGTTGAGCACGGCCAGCACGAGCGCCAGCACCGAGGCCACCGTGAGCGACATGATCACCACCTCGTCCCCGGGCGACGCGGTGGCGCGGTCGAGCCAGGCCTTCATCACGCCGTCGTGCACGCGCGACCAGGCCCAGCCGGCCGCGGCGCAAAAGGCCAGCAGCACCAGCAGCGAGCGGTGCCCGGAGGCGCCGTTGTCCTCGCGGTAGATGCGCGCTTCCGGCGGCAGGGCCGGCACCCACGCCGGGCGCACGATCGCAACGCCGGCGATGAACAGCAGGTACAGGCTCACCAGCAGAAGACCCGGCACCAGCGCACCGGCGTACATGTCGCCCACCGAGCGGCCCATCTGGTCGGCCAGCACGATCAGCACCAGCGACGGCGGGATCGCCTGCGCCAGCGTGCCGCTGGCCGTGATGGTGCCGGTGGCGATGGTGCGGTTGTAGCCGTAGCGCAGCATGATGGGCAGCGAGATCAGGCCCATCGAGATCACGGCCGCGGCCACGACGCCGGTGGTGGCCGCCAGCAGCGCGCCCACCAGGATCACCGCCACTGCCACGCCGCCGCGCACCGGACCGAACACCTGGCCGACCGTCTCCAGCAGGTCTTCGGCCATGCCTGAACGCTCGAGGATGATCCCCATGAACGTGAAGAACGGGATCGCCAGCAGCGTCTCGTTGCTCATGATGTTGAACACCCGCAGCGGCAGCGCCTGGAACAGGGTGGTCGAGAACAGGCCGACCTCCATGCCGATGAAGCCGAACAGCAGGCCGGTGGCGGCCAGGCCGAAGGCGACCGGGATCCCCGTCAGCAGGAAGAACAGCAGCCCGCAGAACAGCAGGGGCACGAAGTTCTGGACAATGAACTGGGCCATGGCGTCAGCGAGCCTTTCCGGCAGCGGCGAGTGCTTGTTCGTGCCTGGCCGCCTCGGCCGCCAGTTCCTCGGCGAGCTTCTCCTCGTCGGATTTGCCGTCGTCGCCCGAGAACGGCTCGCTCAGGTGGCCCCTGACGAAGGCGATGCGCTTGATGAGTTCCGACACCGCCTGCAGCAACAGGATCACGAAACCGGTGGGCAGCAGCAGCCAGACCGGCCAGCGGATCAGGCCGCCGGCGTTCTGGCTCATCTCGCCGGTGGTCCACGCGCGCAGGAACAGCGGCGCGCTGAGGTCGATCATGATGATCGACAGCGGGATCGTGAAGACGACGATGCCGATGGCGTCGATGATGGCGTTGGTGCGCTTGGACAGCTTGTTGGAAATGAAGTCGATGCGTACGTGGGCGTTCTTCAGCATCGCGTAGCCCACGCCGAGCATGAAGACTGCGGCGAACAGGTACCACTGGATCTCCAGCGAGGCGTTCGAGCCGATGTTGAAGGCCTTGCGCAGCGACGCGTTGCCGGCGCTGATGACCACCGCGGCCAGCACCAGCCACAGGATCAGCTTGCCGACCCACTCGTTGAGCGAGTCGATCAGTCGTGAGAGTTTCAAGAGCGCGCTCACCGCAGGCTCCTTTCGGGACATTGATGGCGCGGATTGTTTCAGGGCCGCGGCAGGGCCCGCGTGCGTTCTAACCCCTACGTGATTGCACGTGCATCAGCAGGTTGGCCGAGCGCGCACCGCTGCGGCAGAACATCAGCAGCGGGCGCGGCAGCTCGTCGAGCAGGCGCGCCATGGCCTCGATCTGTTCCGGCGTCTGGTGGCCGCCGCTGACCGGCAGGAAGCGGTACTCGAGGCCGGCCGCCTTGGCCGCGGCCTCGATCGCGGCATTGGTCGGCTGGTCCGGGCCGTGCTCGAAGTCGGGGCGGTTGTTGACGACGCTGCGAAAACCCGCCTGCGCCGCCAGGGCCATGGCCTCGGGGGTCA
>DASUDL010000133.1:0-2403 GCA_036275615.1 Solimonas sp. | reverse complement strand
GCGCCGCAAGCAGGGATAGTCGCGCGCCCGCTGCTCGGGCAAGCCCTGCGTGATAACCTGCCCGGCCCCTCGGCGGGCGCCGCCACGCGTTGGCATGGCCATCCGCGCTCTTTGGGGTCCGTCCTGATTTCGCTGGAGTCTCTGGTGCCCGACATTCGCCTGCCCGACGGTTCCGTCCGCAGTTACCCGCAGCCGGTCAGCGTGGCGACGGTGGCGGGCGACATCGGCACTGGCCTGGCGCGCGCGGCGCTGGCCGGCAAGGTGGACGGCCGGCTGGTCGACACCTCTTGCCTGATCGAAAACGACGCTGACCTGGCCATCGTCACCGAGCGCGACCCGGAAGGGCTGGAGATCATCCGCCACTCGACCGCGCACCTGCTGGCCTACGCGGTCAAGGAACTGTTCCCCGAGGCGCAGGTCACCATCGGCCCGGTGATCGACAACGGCTTCTATTACGATTTCGCCTACAGCCGGCCATTCACGCCGGATGATCTGGCGGCCATCGAAAAACGCATGGGGGAGCTGGCCCGGCGGGATCTTCCCGTGACGCGCGAGGTGTTGCCGCGCGACCAGGCGGTGGCGTTCTTCCTGGCCCAGGGCGAGAAGTACAAGGCCGAGCTGATCGCCGCCATCCCGGACGGCGAGGACGTGTCGCTGTACCGCGAGGGCGATTTCGTCGACCTGTGCCGTGGGCCGCATGTGCCGTCCACCGGCAAGCTCAAGGTGTTCAAGCTGATGCGCGTGGCCGGCGCCTACTGGCGCGGCGATTCACGCAACGAAATGCTGCAGCGCATCTACGGCACGGCGTGGGCCAAAAAGGAAGACCTCGACGCCTACCTGCACCAGCTCGAAGAGGCCGAAAAGCGCGACCACCGGCGCATCGGTCGTCAGCTCGAACTGTTTCACATGCAGGACGAGGCGCCGGGCATGGTGTTCTGGCACCCCAAGGGCTGGGCGCTGTGGCAGGCGGTGGAACAGCACATGCGGCAGGTCTACCGCGACTCCGGCTACCAGGAGGTGCGCTGCCCGCAGATCCTGGACGTGTCCCTGTGGAAGGCCTCGGGCCACTGGGACAATAACCAGGAGAACATGTTCTTCACCGCGTCGGAGAAGCGCGACTACGCGCTAAAGCCGATGAACTGCCCGGGCCACGTGCAGATTTTCAAGTCCGGCCTGCACAGCTACCGCGAGCTGCCGATCCGCTACGGCGAATTCGGCGGCTGCCATCGCAACGAGCCCTCGGGCGCCCTGCACGGCATCATGCGCGTGCGCGCCTTCACGCAGGACGACGGCCACGTCTTCTGCACCCCGGAGCAGATCGAGGCCGAGGTGACCGCCTTTCACCGCCAGGCGCTGGCCGTGTACGCCGACTTCGGCTTCACCGACATCGCCATCAAGATCGCGCTGCGTCCCGACAAGCGCCTCGGCGACGATGCGGTCTGGGACAAGGCCGAAGCGGCCCTGCGCGCGGCCCTGTCCGCCTGCGGCGTGGCCTGGGAGGAGCTGCCCGGCGAGGGCGCCTTCTATGGGCCGAAGATCGAGTATCACCTCAAGGACGCCATCGGCCGCGCCTGGCAGCTCGGCACCATGCAGGTCGATTTCATGATGCCCGAGCGCCTGGGCGCCGAGTACGTGGACGAGCACAGCCAGCGCCAGCACCCGGTGATGCTGCACCGGGCCATCGTCGGCTCGCTGGAGCGCTTCATCGGCATCCTGATCGAGCACTACGCCGGATCGCTGCCGCTGTGGCTGGCGCCGGTGCAGGCGGTGGTGCTGAACATCACCGACGCGCACGCCGATTACGCCCGCCAGGTCACCGATACTCTGCGGCAACAGGGTTTGCGCGTGCAGGCGGACTTGAGGAACGAGAAGATCGGCTATAAAATCCGCGAACATACCCTGCAGCGCATTCCCTACTTGCTGGTCGTCGGCGAGCGGGAGTGCGCCAATTCCACGGTGGCCGTGCGTACGCGCTCCGGCGAGGACAAGGGCAGTCTGCCGCTGGCAGAGCTCGCCGCAAGCCTCGTTGCCGAAGTTGCGAACCGCGGCCATTGCGTTACGGAGTGCTGAGACATCGCGAAAGAGAAAAAACTCCGCGTCAACGGAGAAATCACCGCCCCGTCCGTGCGCCTGATCGGCCCGGAGGGGGAGCAGGTGGGCGTGGTCAGCCGCATGCAGGCACTGGATGCCGCTACGGAGGCAGGGCTCGACCTGGTGGAGATTTCGCCCAGTGCCGAGCCGCCGGTGTGCCGGATCATGGATTTCGGCAAGTTCCTGTACACGGAGAGCAAGAAGCAGCAGGTCGCCAAGCGTCACCAGAAGCAGATCCAGGTCAAGGAGGTCAAGTTCCGGCCCCAGACCGACGATGGCGACTACCAGGTCAAGTTGCGCAACCTGCTGCGG
>DASUDL010000132.1:0-3031 GCA_036275615.1 Solimonas sp. | reverse complement strand
AACAACAGAAGCAAAGGAGCCGACGAACGGCCCAGTTTCAGAGAGAAAGTCGCGATTTGGACAGTGTCTAGGACTACTGCAATTTGTCTGTCCAAAGGTCTAGGTGACTGCCTAAATGCCTAAGACACTGTCTTATTGGCTCTTAGACAGTTCACCCAAGCCGGCCTTAAGCAAGCCGCTTTCCTTCTCGTCGAGAACGAACCCGATGCGGCGGGGCCGCGCCTCCTGCTTGCGCACGGCGACCAGCAGCACGTTCAGCTGCGAGGTGTGCTGGATCAGTTGCACCGGCTCGCCCTTGTCGTTCTTGCCGTAGAACACGATCATGTCCGGGCCGAAGTAGCCCATGTCCTCGATGTGGAAGGTGAGGTTCGCGCCGAAGGACACCAGCCGGGCGCCGATCTCGTGCTCCTCGTCCAGCCTGCTCTCGAACTGGCGGATGTAGGTGGCGAGCCGCTCGAACATCCAGCGCGCCGGGTTGCCGGCATGGTCCTCCTGCCGCGGCAGCGTGGCGGGCAGCGGGGCCACCAGCGAACTCAGTCGGCAGATGGCTTCTTCGGTCAGCGGGGGCTCGAGTTCGTCGGACATGGGTGTCGGGGATAGCTGCGTCCATGCTAGGCAGTGGCGCGGGCTGCGCCGGTAGGACGCCCTCCCGTCCGGCGGGAACGCCCTGCCCGGCCGCGGCGTCTATGGCAAGGTCCGCACCCGTGCACCAAGGAGAACCGCCATGGACGCGCAAACGATGCTTCGCACCGCCGTCATCCTGCTCGCCGTCACCGCGCTGGGCGGCCTGCTCATGGCCGGCATGCGCTTCAGCGGCCGGCCGCACCCGCCGACCCTCATCACGATGGTGCACGGCCTGCTCGCCGCCTCCGGCCTGACGCTGGTGCTGTACGTGGCATTCACCGCCGGCTTGCCGGGAAGCGGCTGGATCGGGCTGCTGCTGCTGCTGGCGGCCGTGCTCGGTGGACTGGTGCTGAACCTGCGCTACCACTGGGAACGGCTGGAGCTGCCGGTCTGGCTGATCCTGGTGCACGCGGCCGCGGCGGCGATCGGCCTGGTGGTGCTGGCCTTGGCCGTTTGGAACAAGGGCGGCTGAACACCGCGCACAAAAAACCCGCCATGCGGCGGGTTCCTTGAGGCTTCTGGCGGAGAGGGCGGGATTCGAACCCGCGGAGGGCTATTAACCCTCACACGCTTTCCAGGCGTGCGACTTAAACCGCTCATCCACCTCTCCAGCAAGCCTGCGATTGTAGCTCAGGCCGTCACCGCGGCCTTGCGGGCCTCGTCCGGATTGGCCAGCATGGACAGCAGCAGGTTCACGTCCGCGGGCTTGACCATGTGGAAGTCGAAGCCCGCCTGCGCCGAACGCGAGCGGCTCTCCGCCTCGCCGTAGCCGGTCAGGGCGATCAGCAGCGCGTCCTGCGACTCCGGCTGGCTGCGCAGGCCGTGGGCGACCTCGAAGCCGTTCATGCCCGGCAGCCCGATGTCCAGCAGCACCACGTGCGGCTTGAACTCCCGCGCGATCGCCAGTGCCTCCTGCCCTTCGTGCGCCACGCGGACCTGGAAGCCTTCCATCTCCAGCAGCGTCATCAGCGTTTCGGCCGAAGCCTGCAGGTCGTCGACCACCAGGATGCGGGAAGCGGCGGCCTGCGTGGGCGCCGGCCTATGCGTCACCGTGGGCAAGGGTGCCGGCGCCTGCATACCCACGTGGGCCGGCAGCGCGATGTTGACCTCTGCGCCCTTGCCCAGCCCTTCGCTGTGCGCCCAGACCCGGCCGCCGTGCAGTTCCACCAGGTGCTTCACCAGCGTGAGGCCGATGCCCAGGCCGCCCTGGGAGCGGTCGAGCGACTGGTCCGCCTGCGCGAACAGGTCGAACATGTGGGGCAGGAATTCCGGCGCGATGCCGGCGCCCTCGTCCTTGACCCGGATGGTCAGCTCGCCCTCCCCGTACTCCCCCTCCAGGCGGATGCGGCTCCTGGGCGGGGAGAACTTGCAGGCGTTGTTGATCAGGTTGGACAGCACCTGCGACAGGCGCACCGAGTCGCCGTCGAGCTCGATGGACTCCTTGGGCAGCACCACGTCCAGCACCTGCTCGCGCGCGGCCAGGCGCGGAGCGCTCGATTCCACCGAGCGCTCGATCAGGGTCGTCAGCTGCAGCTTCTCGGGCTTGACCGCCACCTTGCCCTGCACGATGCGCGACACGTCCAGCAGGTCGTCGATCAGGCGCGACATGTGGTCCGCCTGCCGGCCGATCACGTCCCGCGCCCAGCCCAGCTTGGGCGGCAGCGATTCCGCGCTGGCCAGGATGTGCACGGCATTGCGGATCGGCGCCAGGGGGTTGCGCAGCTCGTGCGCGAGCATGGCCAGGAACTCGTTCTTGCGCCGGTCGGCTTCCTGCACGGCGGAATAGAGCCGTGCGTTTTCCATCGCGATGGAGGCGCGGCCCGCGAATTCGCGGATCAGGGCGATCCGGGGGGAATCGAAGTGGCTGGCGTCGGCCAGCAAGGCGAGCGCACCGCGGATCTCGTCGCCCGCCATCAAGGGGCAGATCGCCGCCACCCGGCTGCCGAAGCTCGCGAGGTTGAACTGCTTGTGGCGGATCACCTGGTCGGCGGCATGGCGCAGTTCCGCCGTGAAGACTTCCCCGTCGTCCGCCCTCGGCGCCGGATGCATCTCCAGCCGCCGCACGCCGCCTTCCTTGTCGGGGATGCCCAGGATGGCGCGGTCGCCCAGCATGGGCACGCACAGCGACAGGATGGCCGCGATGGTGTCGTCCATGTTGAGGGACTTCGACAGCACCTGGCTGGCCTCCGCCAGGAAGTCCGCCCGGTGGATGGCCTCCTCGGCCGCCGTCCTGGCCGCTTCCGATCGCGCCAGCGCCTCGCGCTGTGCCGCCTGCTTCTGCAGCTGGCGGTTCATGCGGAACAGCTCCACGAACACGCGCACCTTGGACCGCAGCACCTCGGGGACCACCGGCGAGGGGATGTAGTCCACCGCGCCCAGCGCATAGCCCCGGCGCGCCTGGAGTTCG
>DASUDL010000131.1:0-4045 GCA_036275615.1 Solimonas sp. | reverse complement strand
CTCGAGGATTCCTACGCGGTCAATCTGCCGACCGCCGGTACGCCGGCCGGTAGCATCGGCTGGACGATCCTGGGCAGCGACTTCCTGGTCGACCTGGAACTGAGCGCCCTGCAGAGCGAAGGCCGCGGCGAGGTCATCTCGCCCCCGCGCGTGGTGACGGCCAACGGCAAGCAGGCCTCGATCGAGCAGGGCCGCGAAATCCCGTACCAGACCAGCAGCGGCAATGCCGGTGCCCAGACCCAGTTCAAGAAGGCGGTGCTGTCGCTCACGGTCTCACCACAGATCACGCCGGATAACCGCGTGGTCATGGATCTGAGCGTTACCAACGACAGCCAGGGTGCGAACGTGGCCACCGGCCTCGGCTCCGCGCCGGCCATCGATACCCGCCGTCTCGAGACGCAGGTGCTGATCAAGAGCGGCGAGACCGTGGTGCTCGGCGGCGTGTTCCAGCAGGACAGCAGCCAGTCTGTCGGCAAGGTGCCCTTCCTGGGCGACATCCCGCTGATCGGCGCCCTGTTCCGCAACAACCGCAACAGCGACGCCAAGCGCGAGCTGCTGATCTTCGTGACCCCGAAGGTCCTGCAGGAAGGCCTGAAGATCAACTGATGCAAACCCTCGGGGGCCGCAAGGCCCCCGAGTCCTTTCCGGGGCCCGTATACTGCGCGCCCTGCAGGGGCGGCGGTCAGGCATGAAGTCCAATATCTTTCTGGTCGGCCCGATGGGCGCCGGCAAAACCACGGTCGGTCGCCGTCTGGCCGAGATCCGGGGCATGGACTTCGTCGACAGCGACCACGAGATCGAGGCCCGTACCGGTGTCGACATCCCTTACATCTTCGAGAAGGAAGGTGAGGCGGGATTCCGCCGGCGCGAGAAGCAGACGATCGCCGACCTGAGCCTGCTGCCGGCCATCGTCCTGGCGACCGGCGGCGGGGCCATCCTCGATGCGGGCACCCGCCAGCTGCTCGCCACCCGTGGTTTCGTGGTGTACCTCCACGCCAGCCTCGACCAGCAGGTGGCCCGCACGGCCCGCGCCGACAACCGACCGCTGCTGGCCCGCAGCGACGACCGCCGCGCCACCCTCGAGACCCTGTTCCTGCAGCGCGACCCCCTGTACCGGGAGATCGCCGACCTGGTACTCGAGACCGACGGCCGCAATGCCCGCCAGCTGGTGCGCGAGATCGAAGACCATCTCGACCGGCCGGCGACACGCTTCTGATACGATCCGGCGCGCCATGCAGACGCTCACCGTAGACCTCGGCGCGCGCGCCTACCCGATCCACATCGGCGCTGGCCTGCTGGCGCGGCCCGAGTTGCTCGACGGCATCCGTCGCCGCCCGCTGCGGCTGGTCACGGACGACCGCGTCGCCACCCACTACCTGGCGCCGCTGAAAGCCTCCCTGGGGCTCGCCGACCATCAGATCTTCATCCTGCCCGCGGGCGAGGCCCACAAGACCTGGGACAGTGCCAGCCAGGTCCTCGACTGGCTGCTGCAGACCCGGCTGTCGCGCGACGGTGTGCTCGTGGCCCTGGGCGGCGGTGTGATCGGCGACCTCGCCGGGTTCTGTGCCGCGATCTACCAGCGCGGCATCGACTTCGTGCAGGTGCCCACCACCCTGCTGGCGCAGGTCGATTCCTCGGTCGGCGGCAAGACCGGCATCAACCACGCCCGCGGCAAGAACATGATCGGCGCCTTCCACCAGCCGCAACTGGTCCTGGCCGACACGGCGACCCTGGCCACCCTGCCACGCCGCGAGCTGTTGGCGGGCCTGGCCGAGGTGATCAAGTACGGCATGCTCGGTGACGCCGCCTTCTTCGCCTGGCTGGAGCAGAACCTCGAGGCCTTGCTGGCGCAGGACGCGCAGGCCCTGGCCCATGCGATCCGCCGCAGCTGCGAGATGAAGGCGGCGATCGTCGCCCAGGACGAACGCGAGAGCCTGTCCGGTGGCGCCGGTCCGCGCGCCCTGCTCAACCTCGGCCACACCTTCGGCCATGCGGTCGAGACCTGGACGGGCTACAGCGCCTGGCTGCACGGCGAGGCGGTCGCCCTGGGCCTGTGCATGGCCGCCGACCTGTCCGCCCGGCTCGGCTGGCTGCCGATGGGCGACGCCGTCCGCTGCCAGGCGCTGATCGCCCGCGCCGGCCTGCCGACCCGCGTACCGGAAGGCATGGGCAGCGCCGACTTCCGCGAGCTGATGAGCCTGGACAAGAAGGTGGCTGCCGGCCAGCTGCGCCTGATCCTGATGACGGCCCTGGGCGAGGCGGTGGTCAGCGCCGACTTCGCCCCCGAGGCCCTGGCTGCGACGCTCGCGGCCTATTGCGGAGACTAGGAATGGCCGCCGAGCTCGCACCCTATGCCGCGCAGGATGCGCAGTCCCGGGGGCGCCGGCATCCGGAGCCGTCCTCCGGCCATCGCAGCGAGTACCAGCGCGACCGCGACCGCATCATCCATTCCGCCGCGTTCCGGCGCCTGGAGTACAAGACCCAGGTCTTCGTGAACCACGAGGGCGACCTGTTCCGCACGCGCCTGACGCACTCGATCGAGGTGGCGCAGATCGCTCGCACCATCGCGCGCAGCCTGCGTCTCAACGAGGAACTGTGCGAGGCGGTCTCGCTCGCCCACGACCTGGGCCACACGCCCTTCGGCCATGCCGGGCAGGATGCGCTCAACGACTGCATGAAGCCCTACGGCGGCTTCGAGCACAACGCGCAGTCGCTGCGCGTGGTCGACGAGCTCGAAGACAAGTACGCCGAGTTCCTCGGCCTGAACCTGATGTTCGACACGCGCGAGGGCATCCTCAAGCACTGCTCCGCCGCGCGTGCGCGCACCCTGGGCGAGCTGGGCGTGCGCTTCCTCGAGCGTACGCAGCCCAGTCTGGAGGCGCAGATCGCCAACTGCGCCGACGAGATCGCCTACAACAACCACGACATCGACGATGGCCTGCGCGCCCGCCTGCTCAGCCTGGAGCAGCTGCGCGAGGTGCCGCTGTTCCGCCGGCACCATGACGAGGTGGTGGCACGCTACGGCAGCATCACCCCCAAGCAGCAGCGGCACGAGACCATCCGCCGCATCATCAACACCCTGGTCACTGACCTCCTGCGCCACTCGCAGCAGCAGCTGGATGCCGCCGGCGTGCAGAGCGTCGAGGATGTGCGCGCGCTCAACAAGCCGCTGATCGGTTTCTCACCCGAGCAGACCGCCCAGAACACCGAACTCAAGCGCTTCCTGCACGAACAGCTCTACCGCCATCACCAGGTCTACCGCATGACCGCCAAGGCCAAGCGGGTGGTGCGCGAACTGTTCGCCTGCTTCATCGCCGACCCGCGCCTGCTGCCGCCGGACTTCCACGCCTCGGCACAGGCGATGGAAGCCGCGGAGGGCGAGAGTGGCCGTGCCCGCGCGGTGGCCGACTACATCGCCGGCATGACCGACCGTTACGCCCTCGACGAGTACGAGCGCCTGTTCGACCCGCGTCGCCTGCGCTGAGCCCACCCCACCGACGCCCGACCGGGAGCCGATCCGCATGCTGCAGTCGTACTTCCGAGCGCTGTACCAGGACGCCATTGGCCGGGCCTACGAGTTGGCCTTCGACCGGATCGCAGCGTCGCTCACCCCGGAGGCGCGGGTACTGGATTGCGGCGCGAGCAGCGGGACGGCACTGAAGCACCTGGAGGCACGCGTGCGCTTCTCGCGCGACCAGTACTCGGGCCTGGAGTGGAGTGCCGAGTGCGTCGCGCGCGGCCAGGCACAGGGCCTCGACATCCGCCAGGGCGATCTCAACCGCGGCCTGCCCTATGCGGATGCCAGCTACTCCTGCATCTACGGGCTGTCGCTGCTGGAGCACCTGCTCAACCCCTGCCGCTTCCTCAAGGACTGCCACCGCGTGCTACGCCCCGGTGGCGAACTGGTGCTGCTGACGCCCAACATCAGCACCTACTTCACCGCGGTGCTGATCCTGATGGGCAAGATGCCCTCCAGTGGCCCGCATCCCGACTCGGACCTGCTGATCAAGCGCGAGGAGATCTTCAAGGTCAGCCCCGACGAGCA
>DASUDL010000130.1:0-9573 GCA_036275615.1 Solimonas sp. | reverse complement strand
TACGGAGGTGCGCAGGAACGGCAGGCCGAGGGTGATGTTGACGGCCTCGCCGAAGCCGGCGTGCTTGAGCACGGGCAGCCCCTGGTCGTGATACATCGCCAGCACCGCATCGGCGCCCTCCAGACGCTGTGGGGTGAACAGCGTATCTGCCGGCCAGGGACCGTGCAGGTCCAGGCCCTCGGTCCGCAGGCGCTCCAGCACCGGGCTGATGACCTCGATCTCCTCGCGACCGAGATGGCCGCTTTCGCCCGCGTGGGGGTTGAGCCCGCAGACCAGGATGCGTGGCCGGGCCATGCCGAAGCGCCGGCGCAGGTCGCGGTCGAGGATGCGCAGCACCTCGGTCAGGCCGGACACAGTGATGGCATCCGGTACGGCGCGCAGGGGCAGGTGCGTGGTCGCCAGGGCCACGCGCAGGGGACCGGCGACCAGCATCATCACCGGCAGCGGGGCGCCGCAGTGGGCGGCCAGGAACTCGGTGTGGCCACTGAAGGCGTGGCCGGCGTCGGCGATCGTGCTCTTCTGGACCGGGCCGGTGACCAGGGCATCGGCTGCGCCGGCGAGGCAGGCGTCGGCGGCGGTGCGCAGGGTGGCCAGCACGTAGTCGGCGTTGCGGGGGTCGAGCTGGCCGGGCCGGGCCGGCACGGCCAGGGTCTGCGGCCAGACCCGCAGGCGCCCAGATCGCTGGGCCTGCGGCGGTGTGGCGGGCGTGGCGAGCTCGATCTCCAGCGGCAGGCCGAGCTGGCGGGCGCGCTCCTGCAGCAGGGCGGGGTCGGCGATCGCCACCAGCTCCTGCGGTCCGGCGTCCTGCGCGAGCAAGCAGGCCAGGTCGGGACCGATGCCGGCCGGCTCGCCAGGTGTCAGCAGGATGCGGCGCGGCTGCGCCCGGCCGCCCAAGGCCTCAGGCTCCGCGGATCACGACTTCTTCGCCGCCTCGGCGTCGGCGGCCTGGCGGTACTCGACATAAGCCTCGTTGCGCAGACGGCGCAGCCAGATGTCGTATTCCTCGGCGCTCTTGCGGTTGCCGATCGCGGCGCGGGCGCGGGCGCGGCGGGTCTCGTCGGTGGTGTCGCGGCTGCGACGCTCGATCAGGCTCGCGACATGCCAGCCGTACTGGGTGCGGAACGGCGGGGAGAGTTCGCCGTCCTTGAGCTGGTCGAGGCGCACCTGGAATTCCGGCACAAACACGCCGGGCCCCTGGAAGCCGAGATCGCCGCCGCTGTTCTTAGAGCCAGGGTCGTCCGAGTACTCGCGGGCGAGCTTGGCAAAGTCCTCGCCAGCCTGCAGGCGGGTGTAGAGGTCGCGGGCCAGCAGGCGGGCCTGTTCGTCGTTGCGCACGGCGTTGGTGGTCACGAGGATATGGCGCGCGTGCGTCTCGGTGACGGTCTTGCGGACCTCGCCACCCCGCTGGTCGACCAGCTTGATCAGGTGGAAGCCGCTGCTGGTCTCCAGCAGCTCGCTCACCTGGCCGGGGGCCAGCTTCGCGGCAGTGGCGGCGAACAGGCTGGGCAGGTCGCCGGCACGGCGCCAGTCGAGATCACCGCCGAGCAGGGCCTGCTGGCCGTCGGAGTGCGCGATCGCGAGGGCGGCGAAGTCCTCGCCGTCCTTGAGCTTCTTCACCAGGCCCTGGGCCTTGGCGCGGGCCTGCTCGCGGCCCTCGGCCGCTGCGCCCTCCGGAATGGAGACGAGGATGTGCGCGAGGCGGTACTCCAGGTTCTCGTTGGCACCCTGGGTGGACAGCAGCAGGTCGACGTCCTGGTCGCTGACGCTGACGCGACCATCCACTTCCTTGGCGCGCAGGCGCTGGATCGTGACCTCGTCGCGGACCTGCTCGCGCACGGCCAGGAAATCCAGGCCGTCCTTGCGCACGGCATCGGCGAACTCGGCCAGGTTCATGCCGTTCTGCTGCGCGAGGTTGGTCAGCACCTCATTGAGCTCGCGGTCGTCGACCCGGATGCCGGCCTGCTGGGCCCGCTGGGTCTGCACGCGCTGCAGGATCAGGCGCTCGAGCACCTGGCCGCGCAGCACCCCCTCAGGGGGCGCGCTGATGCCGCGGGAGCGGATCTGCTGGCGGGCCTCGGCCAGCGCCCGCTCCAACTCGGAGTCGAGGATCACGCCGTCGTTGACGACGACCAGGATACGGTCGAGCGGCTGCGGCTCGGCCTGGGCCAGGGGCAGGCTCCAGGGGGAGACCAGGAGGGCGCAGGCAAGCGCGGCGGACAGGCGCGTGGAAAGACGGTTCATGGGCGCTGGCGGTGGGTGGGTACGGCGGACATGGAGGGCGGCATTATCGCCGATCCCGGCGGGAACAGACCCCTAGTAGACATCCTCAGCCGGGAAGAGGTTCTGGAACCCCGAGCCGAGCCGCGCCAGGCCCTTGAGCTCCAGCTGCAGGTAGACGCCCGTGTTGATCTCTCCGTCACTGCTGGCGATGTAGCGGCGGTAGGCGGTGCGGGCGGTCCAGCAGCAGGTGTCGTACTGCAGGCCGGCATGGGCGTCGAGGGTCTTTTCGTCCGGCAGCGAATAGCGCCAGCGCCCAGCCAGGCTGAAGCCCCCGAACAACGGGGTCTGGACGATCACGTCGGCCTGCTCCAGCAACTCGCGGCGATAGCGGTACGCGAACTCGAAACGCTGTGGCCCGTCGCGGTAGCGAAGGACGACGCTGCTGCGGTTGAACTCGGAGTTTTCCGGCGACCACTGCGTGGCCAGGCGCGCCCCCCAGCGCGAGGAAAGGTAGTAGTCGACATTGCCGATGAAGTCGGTCGCGCCGCTGTCCGGTGCCGGCTCGCCGGGCAGGGTGACTCGCGGGGCTTCGAAGCGGAACAGCTGGCCCAGGCTGGCCGCCACCTTGACCTCGCCCGTACTGGCGTCGAGCTGGCGGCCGGTCAGGGCCGCGGTGATGTGGTTGGCATCCGAGATCCGGTCCTCGCCGGAGAAGCGGTTGCGGGCAAACAGCTGGGTGAAGTCGAAGTCGGGCTCGCCGCCGTCGAACACCGGCAGGTCGTCCTGGCGCTCGTAGGGTACGTACAGGTAGAACAGCCGTGGCTCCAGGGTCTGCGGCTTGCCGCCCGGGGACAGGCGCTCGAAGCGCAGGCCGTACTCGGCGCTGAACAGGGGCAGGCCGCGGTCGACCTGCGGCTGCTGGCCGGGCGGCGTGTCGGTCAGTTCGTAGGCGGTGTAGCGGAAGTCCAGCTGGCTGCGCGCGAACCAGGACACCCGGTCCTTGTCGAGGCGCAGGTAGGGATGCACGTCGATGCGCTGGCCCTGCACGGAGTTGCTGCGCACGAAGTTGACGTACTCGCCGCTGACGCCGAGGCGCGTGTCCCACAGCGAGTTGCGGGTCAGTGCGTCCACCCGCAGCTGCGGCAGGCGCCGGTACGGATCGTCCACGGCCGTCAGGGTGCTGGTGATGGTCTGGTAGTCCTGGAGCAGGGCGGTGATGGTGTAGGCCGCCGGGGCCTGGTAGGTGAAGCGGGCGCTGCGTTCCAGATGCGTGGTGGAGCTCAGGTCGACGTTGCCGCCCAGGTCCTCGAAGTAGCGCGGGTCGCTGACCTCCGCGTAGCGCAGGTCGACAGCCAGGCGGCGGTTGACCAGGCCCTGGTGGGTGAGCCAGGCGTAATCGCGGCGCCCCTCGCTGCGACGGTCGTCGGGCAGGTACTCGTAGCCGAGCTTGCCCTCGGCCCGCGGCAGCAGGTAGCGGCCGGTGGTGGCCAGCTGGATGCCGCGGTCGGACATGTACCGGGGCGTGAGCATCAGGTCGTAGTTGGGCGCCAGGTTCAGGTACAGCGGCACGCGCAGGTCCCAGCCGGTCTTGTCGGACTCGCCGATGGTGGGGAACAGCAGGCCGCTGCGGCGCCGGTCGTCGATCGGGAACTGGAACCAGGGGGCGTAGAGGAAGGGCACCCCGAAGAAACGCAGGCGGGCATTGCGCGCCGTGCCCAGTCCGCTCTCGTGGTCGAGGCTGATGCTGCCGGCCTCCAGGTACCAGGCATCGGAGCCCGGCGCACAGGTGGTGTAGCGCACCTGGGCGAGATCGGCCGTGCCCTCGCGGCCCAGGGTGATGTCGTCCGCCGAGCCGCGGGCGGAGCGCTGCGGCAGGGTGAACTGCGTGCCACTGAAGCTGCCGCTCTCGCCGCTGAGCCGGAACCGGGCGCCCTTGGAGCGGATCACCAGTTCCTTGTTGCGGAACAGGGAGTCGGCCTCGACCCGGACCTCGCCGGCGGCGGAGTCGTAATCGAGCGCTTCGGCCGAGAATTCCTTGTCCCCCTGGCGCAGGCGCACCGAGCCCAGCAGGTTCGAGAGGCCGTCCTTCTCCAGGCTGACCTCGTCGGCGCTGAGGAACACGCGCGGGTCGGTCGAGAACTCGAGCTCGGGCAGGCTGTTGTCGAGTTGGGGACAGGAGCCCTCTGCGGCCCGGGCCGGGGAGCCGGCGAGACAGGCGGCGGCCAGGGCGGCGCAGCTCAGGAATCGGGAACGAAGCACGCAGGGATCCTTTCTGGCCGGCCAGTATCGGGGCTGCCCCGCGCCGGGCGCAATCGTCCGGCGCGGGGCACAGGGGCGACCGCGCCCGACGGCAGGGCCGAAGTCCGGTAAGCTGCCGCGCGTTTGCCATCCGCCCCGACGCCCGCTCTCGTGACCGCCTCCGACTTCCAGCCCGACGCCCGCGCCCGGTCCGGCCGCGACTGGGCCCTGCAGCAGCTGCAACTGGCCACCGCCGAGTTCGCCCCTGCCTCCGCCGACGCCAGCTTCCGCCGCTATTTCCGCCTGCAGGCGGCCGGGCGCAGCTGGGTGCTCATGGACGCGCCGCCGGACAAGGAGGACTGCCGCCCCTTCATCCGCATTGCCGGACTGCTGCTCGAGGCCGGCCTGCACGGGCCAGAGATCGTCGCCCAGGACCTGGAGCGCGGCTTCCTGCTGCTCAGCGACCTGGGCCGGCAGACCTTCCTGCACGTCATCGACGAGGGCAATGCCGACGCCCTGATGGCCGACGCCATCGACGCGCTCATCCGCTGGCAGCAGGCCAGCCGTCCGGGCGTGCTGCCACCCTACGATGTGGCCCTGCTGCAGCGGGAACTGGACCTGTTCCCCGACTGGTATGTCGCCCGCCACCTGCAACGCAGCCTGCTGCCGGCGCAGCGGGCGGTGCTGGACGCGGTAAACCAGCGCCTGATCGAGTCGGCCCTGGCGCAGCCGCGGGTCTACGTGCACCGCGACTACATGCCGCGCAACCTGATGCTGTCCACGCCCAATCCCGGCATCCTCGACTTCCAGGACGCCGTCGAGGGGCCGATCACCTACGACGTCGTGTCCCTGTTCCGCGACGCCTTCCGCTCCTGGTCGCCGGCGCAGGTCGATGCCTGGTCGCGCCAGTACTGGACCCGCGCCCGCGCCGCCGGCCTGCCGCTGCCCGAGGCCTACGCCGACTTCCGCCGCGCCTTCGACTGGATGGGCCTGCAGCGCCACTTGAAGGTGATCGGCATCTTCGCGCGCATCCACTACCGCGACGGCAAGCCGCACTACCTCGCCGATGTGCCGCGCTTCATCCGCTACGTGCGCGAGGTGGCGGCGCTCTATCCCGAACTGGCACCGCTGCTCGGCCTGTTCGACGAGCTGGGCCTGCGCGCGTGAGCGCCGCCCTGCCGCCGCGGGCGATGCTGCTGGCCGCCGGGCGGGGCGAGCGCATGCGTCCGCTGACCGACCACACGCCCAAGCCGCTGCTGCCGGTGCGAGGCCGGCCGCTGGTGGAGCATCACCTGGCGCAGCTGGCGGCGGCGGGCGTGCGGGAGGTGGTGATCAATCTCGGCTGGCTGGGCGCGCGCATCCGCGAGGCGCTTGGCGATGGCGGGCGGCTGGGGCTGGCCATCCGGTACTCCGAGGAAGGCTGGCCGGCCCTCGAGACCGGGGGCGGCATCCACCATGCGCTGCCGCTGCTCGGCGACGCGCCGTTCCTGGTGGTCAACGGTGACGTCTACAGCGACTACCCCCTGCATCAGCTGGTCGAGCGGGCCCGGGAGCTGCCGGCGGGTGATCTGGCGCACCTGGTGCTGGTCGAGAACCCGGCCCACAACTTTCGCGGCGATTTCGCGCTGGAGCAGGGCCGCATCAAGGAACCGGCGTCGCCGCAGTACACCTTCTCCGGCCTTTCCGTGCTGCGACCCGCGCTGTTCGCGCACTGTCGCCCGGGGGCCTTCGGCCTGGCCCCGCTGCTGCGCGCAGCCGCCGAGCGCGGCCAGGTCGGTGCCGAACTGCACCGCGGCCAGTGGTCCGACGTAGGCACGCCGGAACGCCTCGCGGCCCTGGGCTGAAGCCGTACAGGTCGGGTGCTAAGCTCCCCGGCCTTATGCCAGCGCTCGCACTCCCCGTCGTCGATCCCGATTCCCTCCTGCCGTCTGCCCGCGAGCTGGAGGCCCATGTGCAGCGGGCGCTCGATCACGCCCGCGCCGGCGGAGCCAGCCAGGCCGAGGCCAGCGTCTCGGCCAGCCGCGGCCTCTCGGTCAGCGTGCGCAAGGCCGAGGTCGAGAGCCTGGAGTTCCAGCAGGATCGCGAGCTGGGAGTCACGGTCTACCTCGGCGGCCGAAAGGGCAACGCCACGACCGGCGATCTGTCCGACGCCGGCATCCGCGCGGCGGTGGATGCGGCCCTGGCCATCGCCCGTGCCACCGGCGAGGACCCCTGCAACGGGCTTGCCGATGCGGCGCGCATGGCGGTCGCGCGGCCCGAGCTGGCGCTCGATCACCCCTGGGATCTGTCGGCCGACGCCGCGATCGAGCTGGCCAAGGCCTGCGAGGCCGCCGCCTTTGCCGTCGATGCCCGCATCACCGGCAGCGAGGGGGCCTCCATCGCCAGCCATCGCGGCCGCTCGGTCTACGCCAACAGCCACGGTTTCGTCGGTCACCGCACCGGCACCCAGCACAGCCTCAGCTGTGCGGTGATTGCCTCGGCCGGCGAGGACATGCAGCGCGACTACTGGTACAGCTCGGCCCGTGCACGCGATGACCTGATGGATGGGGGCGCCATCGGGCGCCGTGCCGGGGAGCGCGCGCTGGCGCGCCTGGGCTCGCAGGCGCTCGGTACCCGCGTGGCCCCGGTGCTGTTCCCGCCGGAGCTGGCGCGCGGCTTCTGGGGCCATTTCGTCGGCGCGATCTCCGGCGGCTCGCTGTATCGCAAGGCCAGCTTCCTGCTGGATCGACTGGGCCAGCCGGTCTTCGCGCCCGGCGTGCAGCTGGAGCAGCGGCCGTTACTGCCGCGGGGTTCCGCCAGTGCCGCCTGGGATGGCGAGGGCGTGGCAACGCAGGACCGCGTCCTGGTCCGCGATGGCGTGCTGGAAGGCTGGCTGCTC
Organism: Solimonas sp.; assembly: GCA_036275615.1. Taxonomy (GTDB): domain Bacteria; phylum Pseudomonadota; class Gammaproteobacteria; order Nevskiales; family Nevskiaceae; genus Solimonas. Next base: position 2,237 of record DASUDL010000130.1, on the reverse strand, counting down.
GGCAGCTACTCCGCGCGCAAGCTGGGCTTGGAGAGCACGGGAAATGCCGGGGGCGTCTACAACCTCTGCGTACGCCCCGGTACCGAGGACTTCGCGCAGCTGCTGCACACCATGGGCACCGGCCTGCTGGTCACCGAGCTGCTCGGCCATGGCGTCAACCTGGTCACGGGGGACTACTCGCGCGGTGCTGCCGGCTTCTGGGTGGAGAACGGCGAGATCCGCTACCCGGTCGAGGAGCTGACCATTGCCGGCAACCTGGCCGAGATGTTCCGCCGCGTTGTGGCGGTCGGTGCCGATGTCGATCCGCTGGCGAGCATCCGCACGGGCTCGGTGCTGGTCGACGGCATGACCATCGCCGGGCGCTGAGGGGCGCGGCATCGCGCCTTGCTTCAGAGCAGGATCAGTGTTCCGAGCCCCAGGAACAGGAAGAAGCCCATCACGTCGGTGAAGGTGGTGACCACGACGCTGCCGGCCAGGGCCGGGTCCAGTCCGAACCGCCGCAGCATCAGCGGCACGAACACGCCGGCGGTCGCGGCAAAGCCCAGGTTCAGCAGCAGGGCGGCGCCGATCACGAACGACAGCAGGATGTTGTCGAACCACAGCCAGGTCACCAGCGCGACCGCCAGGCCCCAGAGCAGGCCGTTGATCAGCGCGACCGCGAGTTCCTTGCGGAACAGGGCCGAGGTATTGCTGCCGCCGACCTGACCCAGCGCCAGGCCCCGGACCATCAGGGCCACGATCTGGTTGGCGGTGATGCCACCCATGCTGGCGACGATGGGCATCAGCACCGCGAGGGCGACGAACTGGCTGATGGTGGCCTCGAACAGCCCCACCACGCGGGCTGCGAGGAAGGCCGTGAACAGGTTGATGCCCAGCCAGAGCGCGCGGCGCCGGGCCGCGGTGCGCACCGGCGCGAACAGGTCCTCGTCCTCGTCGAGGCCGGCCATGGCCATGAGGTTGTGGTCGGCCTCGGCGCGGATGATATCGACCACGTCGTCGACCGTGATGCGGCCGACCAGGGCGCCCTTCTCGCTGATGACCGGTGCCGAGACCAGGTCGGCGTTCTCGAAGCGGCGCGCCACCTCTTCCTCGGGCATGCCGACCGGAATCGCCTCGGGCTCGCGCTCCATGATGCTGGAGACCAGGGCTTCGGGAGCGCGCGTCAGGATGCGGTCAAGCGGCAGCGCACCCAGGTAGCTGCCGTAGCGGTCGACCACGAACAGGGCATCGGTGTGCGCCGGCAGTTCGCCGCGCAGGCGCAGGTAGCGCTGCACCACGTCCAGGCTCACGTCGGGACGCACGGTGACCGTATCCGTGTTCATCAGGCCGCCCGCGGTGTCCGGCTCGTAGGCCAGCACCTGCTCCAGGCGGGCGCGGTCGTCGGCGTCCAGGGCCTTGAGCACCTGCTGGTTCACGGTCTCGGGCAGGTGCTCCATGAAGTCGGCGAGATCGTCGATCTCGAGTTCCTCGGCCGCCGCCACCAGCTCGGCCGTGTCCATCTGGCGCATCAGGCCTTCACGGACCTCGTCGGCCAGGTGCAGCAGCACCTCGCCGTCGTCCTCGGGACTCACCATCTCCCAGACGACATTGCGCTCGCGGGGCGGCAGCGACTCCAGCAGGGTCGCGATCTCGCCGGGATTGAGGGCATGGAGCGTGCGTCGCGCGCGCAGCAACCCGCCGCTGGCCAGCCGCTCGCGCAGTTCGGCCAGCGCGGAGGACGGGTTCTCGCGCTCGGTCATGGGGGCTCCGGAAACAACAGCGCGAGCTTACACCGGCGGCCACGGCCTGAGGCGGTGGCCGCGCGCGCTCAGAGCTGGTCGAGGGCGGCGATGCGCTCGCGCAGTTCCTGCGGCTCGGTGCAGGCCAGGATCTCGGCGGCCTCCTGGCGCAGGCGGCCGACGTCGGAGTCGATGATGATGCGCTTGATCTCGAGCACCGCCTCCGGATGCATGGAGAAGTCGCTCAGGCCCAGGCCCAGAAGCAGGCGGGTGAACTTCGGGTCGCCGGCCATCTCGCCGCACATCGCCACCGGGATCGCGGCATCGCGCCCGGCTTCGATCGTGCGCCGGATCAGCTGCAGCACAGCGGGATGCAGTGGATCGTAGAGGTAGTTCACCTCGTCATCGACGCGGTCGATGGCCAGGGTGTACTGGATCAGGTCATTGGTGCCGATGGAGAAGAAGCGGGCATGGCGGGCCAGCCAGGGCGCGGCGATCGCCGCGGCCGGCACCTCGATC
>DASUDL010000129.1:0-4717 GCA_036275615.1 Solimonas sp. | reverse complement strand
CCGCGATCGGGTACATGAAAGCGCCGCCCTTCTGGAAGAAGCTGAGCACGGGAGCAAGGAAGTCCATCGTTGTAACCCTCTGGGAAAACGGTTGCGGTTGCGGTCGTTGACGGTCAGCGCCCGACGGGCGTGACCACGTTCTTGGATTTGAGTGCGCCACTCAGGGCACCGTGGTACTCCACCTGGCGCAGGAACACATCCTCATCCAGGGGCAGCAGCTTTTCCTGGAGCAGGCGGGCCGGACGGTCGATATCCGTCTCGGCCTTGGACTCGCGCCAGGGGAAGAAGTACAGGCCGTAGGGCGTCTCGTCGCGGTCGCCCACCAGCACGGTACCGGAGGTTTCGCGCGGCGGCTTGGCGGGCGTCACGGCCGTGGACACGGCCGGCATCTCGTCCTGCGCCATGGCCGGCAGGGCGAGGAGCAGCAGGGCAGGGATCAGGACATGCTTCATGGCGTGCTCCCCGGTGTCTGGGTCGGTGGTTTGGCCGGCGCCGGCGCCGGCGCCGGCGCGGGCTTGGGCGCCTCGTCCGCCGCCTTCTGGGCGTGCTCGATCTCCGCGACCCAGGCCATCACCTTCAGTTCGTCCTTGCCCGACAGCTTCTGATAGGCGCGATAGTGCGGGAGGGCTGCAGCCGGCTGACGCAGGTGGGCGTCGAGCAGGATCGCGAGGTTGTAGTGGGCCAGGGCATGGTCCGGATTCAGGTCGAGGGCCTTCTCGTAGGCGAGGCGGGCGCGATTGTAGTCCTTGCCCTCGCTGTAGAGAACGCCCAGCCAGTTGTAGGCCACGCCATTCGACGGGTTGAGCTTCACCGCCTGGGCCAGCGCCGTCAGGGCCAGATCGCGGCGCTTGGAGCGGGCGTAGAGGATGCCCAGGTTGGTCCAGGGGCCGGCGTACTGGGGGAAGTCCTGGCTCAGAGCCTTGAAGGCCGCCTCGGCGTCCTGGACCTGGTTCTTCTTCATCAACTCCAGCGCGGCACCGAAGCGCTGCTGAGGGTCCCCCTTGTCCGGGGCCTTGGGGGCGCCCTTGACCTGGCCGGGCTTGGGCGTTGCTGGCGTGCTCGGTCCGGGCTTGCTGCCGATCAGGCTGCAGGCCGACAGGCCGACGGCCAGGAGGACGATGCCGCAGGTTTGGCGGATGCGTGAATGCCGGGACGGCACCTGGGCCTCACTTGAGGGTTTCATAACGGTCCTCGCCCTGTTCGCGCTTGCCGAAGCGTGCCGGCGCGATCTGCGCCAGGGCCTGTGCGCTCTTCGCGATCCAGGGGTCGTACAGGCCCTGGGCGATACGCTTGAGATTGGTTTCGTGGGTCTGGATGGCCTTTTCCTCGAAGGGGAAGGCCTGCTCCTCGAGCAGCAGGTTGTATTCCTCGAGCTCCAGTTCCGACAGGCCGCGCGGCCGTTCGGAGTCCATCAGGCTGCGACCGAAATCCTGGTACAGCGAGCCCACCTCGTAAGTGGCTGCGGTGGTGATCTCGGCATAGCCGTAGGCGGCCGCGCGATTGAGCCACTGCAGGGCGCCGTCCATGGCCTGGCGCTTGCGCGGCAGGCTCTTCTCGACCGGTGCACTCAGGCGCAGGGCGCGAGCGTCCGTGACCGCCATGCGACCGAGATCGAGACTCGCTTGGGCGGCCAGTGACTTCGAGCGATCGCTGCGCTCGGCGCCGGCGGTGTCGTCCGCCGAGACCAGGTCGCGCAGCCAGTAGCTGAGCTTGGCTGTGTCGTTGCCGGCGCGCGCGTACTCCACGAGGCGGCTGCGGGCATCGAGGGCGCGGGCGAGCGGCCGCGGGAAGGTCTTGACGTAGTACTCGTAGGCCGACGCGGCCTGGGGTACGGCCTGGCCCTGGTCGTAGAGCGTGGCCGCCAGCCAGGCAGCCTCGCGCCGCGTCTCCGGCGACTCGGTGGCCCGTGCCGCGATACGCGAATAGGCCAGCGCCGCCTGCAGGGGCTTGTTGTCCTTCTGGTAGGCCACGGCCAGCTTCTTGTCGACATCGGCCTCGAGCGCATGGCCCGGGAACAGGGCACGGAAGTTCTCGAGCACGCGCGCGGCGTTGCCCCAGTCTTCCAGGCCGATCAGCGCCGCGGCGCCGTCATATTCGGCGGCCGCGCGGATCTTGGCCTCCGGCGTGACCTGGCCCAAGCGCAGGAAGTGCCGTGCGGCATTGCGCAGGTCCTTGGCCTCGCGGGCCTGTTCACCCTGCTTGTAGATGGCCGCGGCGAGCTGTTCGATGACCTCGGGGCGCTGTGGCGAGCTGGCCGCCGTCAGCTTGAGTTCCTCGGCGAAGGCCAGTTCGGCCTGCGGGTAGCGTTGCTGGGCGAAGTGCGAATCGCCGGTGACGCTCCAGGCGATCCGCCGCAGGTTCGCGGCGACCGGCACCGGATTCTTGAGCACCCGCTCGGCGACGGTGATGGCCTCGTCGTAGCTCTTGAGCTCGAACAGGTCCTGCGCCGCCTGGGTCAGCACCGGGAAGCGCTGGGGGTGGCCCGGGTACTTGTCGGCCATGCGCAGGCTTTCGCTGACCGCGACCCGCAGCGCTTCGGGTCGCTGGGCCTCGGGCACGGCCTTGGCGTGCTTCTGGAAGGCCAGCACCGCGGCGTAGGCAGCCTCCGCCGCACGCGGATGCGAGGGGTAGCCGTAGGCGGTGCGGCTGTACTCGTTGGCGGCATCCAGGGTGCGGCCACCGTCGAGCAGGGCGTCCGCGTACAGGAAGTTGATCTCCGGCAGGCGCCCATCCTTGGGATAGAGCTCGATGATGCGCTGGTACCAGGCGGCGGCGGCCAGGAACTCCGCATTGCTGGCCTCGGGCGGCTGTCCGGCCGCGGCCTTGCGGGTGATCTGGGCGCGGGCGTGGTAGTGCTTGGCCAGATCCTCGAGATGCGTGCGCAGCTGCGCCATCACCTCGGCGGTGGCCGGCTGGCCCTGCCAGTAGGCGGCGGCCGGGTCGTAGGTGCGCGCATAGCGCTCCTTCTCCTGCACGACCTGGTCGCGGAACCCGCCATCGCCATAGGCCGCGATCACGCGGGTCTGGAAGGCCGGGGCCAGGGGCGAACGCGGATAGCGCTCGATGAAGGCGGCATAGGCGCCAGCGGCGTCGGTATGACGCTGCTTCTCGCTGAACGCTTCACCCAGGGAGGCGTAGACCAGCGGGTAGAAGCGCGGATCGCCGTTGCGCGAGAGATAGTCGGAAAGCGCTGCACCGCCGCCGAGATTCATGAGCGACAGGTTGACCACGCGCAGGGCGTCGCGGGCCATGTCGGTCTTGGCCTTGGCCACGCCGGCCAGGGCCTTGTCGGTCTGGTACTGCTCTCCGGCCGGAAGCTCGCGGTCCAGGATGGCGAAGAAGGTGGCGATCGCCGGCTCGTACTTGCCCTGCTTGTACAGCGTCCAGCCGTACTTGTACTGCGCCTGTTCGAAGAACGGGGTCTTGTCGCCGAGGTCCATCACCACCCGGAACTCGTCCGCGGCCTCGGGGTACCGGGCGCGCGAGAACAGCAGCTCGGCGCGGCGGAAGTGGCCGTCACCCGCGAGTTCGGAATCGGCGTGGCGTTCGGTCAGGCGCTTGAGCGTGTCGATGGCTGCGTCGACCTCGCCGATGTTCTGCTGCGCGCGGGCCAGCTGGTAGAAGATGCGGTCGTTGTTCTTGTCGGTCGGTCGCGAGTGCAGCAGCTCGTTGTAGAGCTTGATCGACTCGCGCAGGGCTTTTTCCGATTCTGCCGTATTGCCGCGGGTGTCCTCGATCTGGACCTGGAGGTCCGCGAGGCGGCGTGTGGCCTCGAACTTGGTATCGGCGTCCGGCACCAGCTTGAGCAGTTCGCGGTAGTTGTCGACGGCGCGCTGGGCGTCAGCGGCGATCGGCTCCGAGGCGATGATCGGCAGCTGCTCCTGCGTCGGCTCGTCGAGCTTGCCGACGGTCTTGCCGATCGAAGGCGAGGCGTTCTTCACGACCGGCGGCGTGCAGGCCGCCAGGCAGAGCAGCAGCGCGAGGGGCAGGGCGCGGGGGCGCTTAGCGATCATTCATTTCGCCTTTTTTCTGGCGGTCGTAGAGACGGGCGAGGGCAAAGCGCGCCTCCACCAGGTAGCGCTCGATCTCGCGGCGCTGTCCTTCAAGTTCCTTCAGGGCCACCTCGCGCAGCAGGCGCGACTGTGCGTCACTGGCTGTCTTGACCAGCTCCCGGAGGTTGCCGAGGCGCTGCTTGAGGGCTTGCGCGCGTTCCATCGGGCCGTCGAAGCGTCCGGCGGCGACCGCGGGTCGCAGCAGCCAGGGCGGCGGCGGATCGCCGAGCAGGCGCTCGTCATAGGTGCCGGGTGCAGCCAGGGCGTCGTCGACGCGCAGGCGGATCTTGAGGCCGGCCCAGGGCTCGACCCAGCCCTGACGGGCGCGCTTGACCGTGACCTCCGGGGGTGTCGCCAGGCGTTCAGCATCGACCCAGGCCCGCTCGGCGGTATCCAGGCGCTGTTGCCAGCCGTCGAGCAGCCGGCCCATCAGGCGCAGATCGCGGTAGTTCTTCAGGGCTTCCTGGAACCGGTGCTCGGCCAGCAGGCTTTGCAGGAAGTAGGTTTCCGGCGCATCGGGCAGGTCCTTGAGCTTCCATTCCCAGCCCGCCTCGGAGTCGATCTCGCGGCGGACGATGGTCTCCACCATGCGGCCCTGGCGGATCGAGTTCATGGCCTCGGTCTGGCGCTTGCGGGCGTTCTCCAGCACGCCGATCGCCTTCTCG
>DASUDL010000128.1:0-6441 GCA_036275615.1 Solimonas sp. | reverse complement strand
GGCGTTCGGGTGCGTAGTGGCGTAGTCGGCCGGCAACTCGACGCGCAAGGCGTAGTCGTCGCACACGAGCAGCTGCGAGGGGAAGCACTGCGTCGTGAGCCCGCCGCCCCCGGCATCGCTCTGGTTGGGGATCGGATACGGGCCGCCGCTGAAGGCGAGCTGGGGCGAGGCCGGCGAGAGCGTGCCGGTCGCCGGTGCGGGCTGCGCGGTTGCCAGGCCGGCCAGCACCAGGGCTACCACGCTTGCGAGGCCCCAAAGGGCCGTGCGCGGGCTGCGGGCCCGATCGATCCAAGTCTGCCGCGTCATGCCTGTTCTCCCTGTGAATTCCTGTAATGCCCTAGCGGGCGGCAACCGCACCGAGCACGCTTCCGTCGCCGGAAATGCCGTAGTCGATGGGGGCAGAGCTCCCGTCACGGATGTCAGCAGCCGCCAAGCGGACCGTCGCGGTCCGCGCCTCGTCGGCGGCAGCCTCCCAAGTCGGGTTTTCGCCGGCACAGGCCGTCATCAGCAGGGCAAGCGCCCCCGACAGGCCTGCGACCAGGAGCGATCCCGATTGGAAAGCCGCCGAACGGCGACGCGAGTGTCGACGCCGGAGCAGCAGGAGGGCTGCGCGGAGCCACCGGGATCGCGTCGTAGTCGGACGCGCCGGTCGGGCGCGCTGGGGCGCCGCAGCTTCCACGAACTCGAACATGGACATGGCGAGGCCAGTGCTACCGGCGCACGCAGGTCCGCATCGCGCTGGCGCGCGACGACAGAAACATGGACATCCCCATCCCCCTACTGCTTTTCCGGCGACCGGGTGCCCACTGTGCGGGCCCCGTGGCGTCTCGTCGCCGCGTTAGTAATTTGACTGCAGGCCGACTCTAGTCCTCGCCGAATCGGGGTCGCAATCGGTGTTAGCCCTCAGGGGAAATTCCTCAGGGCCGGGGGAAGAGCAGGAGTCGCGCGCTGCCGGGGAGATCGAAAAACCAGAGCGCCGCCAAGGACCTGCGTCAGGCCCTCGTGCGCTGGCGGCGACTGCGGCACCGACTCAGAGCGAGCGGTAGACCTCGGCGCCGGCTTCCCGGAATTCGGCCGACTTCTCGGCCATGCCCTGTGCCAGCGCGACCTGCTCATCGGCCCCCACCTTGGCGGCGTAGTCGCGCACGTCCTGGGTGATCTTCATCGAGCAGAAGTGCGGGCCGCACATGGAGCAGAAGTGCGCCAGCTTGGCGCCCTCCTGCGGCAGGGTCTCGTCGTGGAACTCCTTGGCCTTCTCCGGATCGAGGCCCAGATTGAACTGGTCCTCCCAGCGGAACTCGAAGCGCGCCTTGGACAGCGCGTTGTCGCGGACCTGCGCACCGGGCAGGCCCTTGGCGAGGTCGGCCGCGTGCGCGGCAATCTTGTAGGTGATGATGCCCTCGCGCACGTCGTCCTTGTCCGGCAGGCCGAGGTGCTCCTTCGGCGTGACGTAGCAGAGCATCGCGCAGCCGTACCAGCCGATGTTGGCGGCGCCGATGCCGGAGGTGATGTGGTCGTAGCCCGGCGCGATGTCGGTGGTCAGCGGGCCCAGGGTGTAGAACGGGGCCTCGTAGCAGTGCTTGAGCTGCTCGTCCATGTTCTCCTTGATGAGCTGCATCGGCACATGGCCGGGGCCTTCGATCATCACCTGCACGTCGTGTTTCCAGGCGATGTTGGTCAGCTCACCCAGCGTGTGCAGTTCGCCGAACTGCGCATCGTCGTTGGCGTCGGCGATCGAGCCGGGGCGCAGGCCGTCGCCGAGCGAGAAGCTGACGTCGTAGGCCTTCATGATCTCGCAGATTTCCTCGAAGTGCGTGTAGAGGAAATTCTCCTTGTGATGCGCGAGGCACCACTTGGCCAGGATCGAGCCGCCACGCGAGACGATGCCGGTGACGCGGTTGGCGGTCCAGGGGATGTAGCGCAGCAGCACGCCGGCGTGGATCGTGAAGTAGTCCACGCCCTGCTCGGCCTGCTCGATCAGGGTGTCGCGGTAGATCTCCCAGGTCAGCTCCTCGGCGCGGCCGTTGACCTTCTCCAGGGCCTGGTAGATCGGCACGGTGCCGATGGGGACCGGCGAATTGCGCAGGATCCACTCGCGGGTCTCGTGAATGTTCTTGCCGGTGGACAGGTCCATCACCGTGTCGCCGCCCCAGCGCGTCGCCCACACCATCTTCTCGACTTCCTCGGCGATGCTCGAGGTCACTGCGGAGTTGCCGATGTTGGCATTGATCTTCACGCGGAAGTTGCGGCCGATGATCATCGGCTCCAGTTCCGGGTGGTTGATGTTGGCCGGGATGATGGCGCGACCGCGCGCCACTTCCTCGCGCACGAACTCGGCCGTTACCGTCTTCGGCAGACGCGCACCGAAGCCTTCGCCGCGATGCTGGCGGCGCAGGTAGCCGGCCTTCTCGTAGGACTCGCGCAGCTCTTCGAGGCGGGCGTTCTCGCGGATCGCGATGAACTCCATCTCCGGCGTGATGATGCCGCGGCGGGCGTAGTGCATCTGGCTGACGTTGGCGCCGGCCTTCGCCTTGCGCGGCGCACGGATGTGATCGAAGCGCAGGTCCGCGGTCTTGTCGTCGGCGGCGCGGATGCGGCCGTAGATCGACGAGGGGCCCCGCAGCTGCTCGGTGTCGCCGCGGGCCTCGATCCAGGACGCGCGCAGCGCCGGCAGGCCCTGCTGCAGGTCGATCTTCGCGTTCGGGTCGGTGTAGGGACCGCTGGTGTCGTAGACCGTGACCGGGGGATTCGGCTCCAGGCCCTCGCGGGTCTTGGTCGCCGTCAGCGAGATCTCGCGCATCGGCACGCGCAGCCCGCCGGGCCCGTCGACGTAGATCTTGCGGCTGGAAGGGAACGGCTGGGTGACTTCGGCGGACAGCTGCTCCGCACGGCGGTGGATGTCTTCGGGGAGCGCGCTCATCGGTGTTCCTCTTGGGGCGGGGGAACGGCGGCGCGCAGCAGGCCGGGCCCGCTGCAGCCTTCCCTCCGCCGCATTCATGCGGCCAGGTTCCAAGGGTCTGCTCTCAGCCCCGTGCAGGGGCACCCCCGGCTGTGGGCGGCACGATAGGGCAAGGCCTGCGCAGGGGCAAGCCACGCCCGGGTCGCACCCGGCCGCCGCCTCACAGCGCCCGCCTCGTGCGGAGACCACCTCTCGCGCCCGGGCCGCTGCTTCGGGCAGGATGCGGGGGAGTCTGGAGACCTGCGTGACCGCCGCCGATCCCGTTACCACCGTATTCATGCCCGTGGCCCTGGGCGTCATCATGTTCGGCCTGGGCCTGGGCCTGCGCGGAGCCGATTTCACCCGCGTCCTGGTCTACCCCAAGGCGGTGCTGATCGCCCTGGCCTGCCAGACCGTGCTGCTGCCGCTGCTCTGCTTCTTCATCGCCAAGGGCTCGGTGCTGCCGCCGGAACTGGCCGTGGGCCTGATGCTGCTGGCGGCCTCCCCGGGCGGCACCAGCGCCAACCTCTACAGCCATCTCGCCAACGGCGATGTCGCCCTCAACATCACGCTGACCGCGATCAACTCGGTGCTGGCCATCATCACCCTGCCCATCATCGTCAATCTGGCCCTCGCCCACTTCATGCAGGAGAGCGGCTCCCTGCCCCTGCAGTTCGGCAAGGTGATGCAGGTGTTCCTGATCGTGATCGGACCGGTGGCACTCGGCATGGTGGTCAACGCGCGCCGGCCGGCGCTGGCCGCCCTCCTGCACAAGCCGGTGAAGCTGCTGTCGGTGCTGTTCCTGGGCAGCGTGATCGCGCTCGCCATCTTCAAGAGCCGCGGCGACATCCCGGACTACGTTCAGTCGGTGGGCCTGGCCTGCCTGAGCTTCAACCTGCTGAGCCTGGGTCTGGGTTACGGCGTCCCGCGCCTGCTCGGCCTGGACCTGCGGCAATCGATCGCCATCGGCATGGAGATCGGCATCCACAATGCGACGCTGGCGATCACCATCGCACTCTCGCCCCTGATGCTCAACAACGCGGCGATGGCCGTGCCCGCTGCGGTGTACGGCGTGGTGATGTTCTTCACCGCAGCCGCCTTCGGCTGGTGGGTCAACCGTGGCCGGGCAGCCGAGGCGTAATCGCGCTGTCACGCCGTGCCGTCACACTGATCGACTTTCCTCGCAGGGACCTCTCATGCGTCTGATCCTTCTGGCGACGATCGCCGCACTCCTCGGCGCCTGCAGCGGCAGCGGCGGCGGCAACAGCCCCGCGCCCAGCGCCGGCAAGACCGTGCGCTTCGTGGCCTTCGGCGATGCGGGTACCGGCTCGGAACGCCAGATCGCCGTGGGCGAGGCCATGGCCGAGGTCTGCCGCGTGCGCGGCTGCGACTTCGCCCTCGAGCTGGGCGACAATTTCTACCTGTCCGGCGTCGAGAGTGTGGACGACGCGCAGTTCCAGGCGAAGTTCGAGATTCCCTACGCGGCGCTGCAGCTGCCGATCTACGTCACGCTCGGCAACCACGACAACAGCGCCGGTCCGGGCGAGGGCTCGGCCAACCGCAAGGGCGACTTCCAGGTCGACTACCACTACCTCGCCGGTCGCACCTCGGACAAGTTCCGCATGCCGGCGCGCTACTACCAGTTCAGCGCCGGCGAAGGGCTCGCCGAGTTCTGGTCGCTGGACTCCAATCCGCTGACCTCCATCGTCGCCGACCCCGATCCCGCCTGGAACTTCCTGACCTACGGCGCCGCGCAGCAGACCTGGCTGAAGGAAGGCCTGCGCGCCTCGAAGGCGCGCTGGAAGATCGCCTTCGCCCACCATCCCTATCTGTCGAACGGCCTGCACGGCAATGCCGGCACCTACGACGGCCTGCCGGCGGCGCTGCCGCTGACCAGCAACGGCGCCCCCTGGAAGACCCTGATCGAGGACACGCTCTGCGCCGAGGGCGCGGACCTGTTCTTCCAGGGCCACGATCACGACCTGGAGTGGATCAAGCCCGTCGCCGCCTGCGGCAAGACGCACTTCGTGGTCTCAGGCGCCGCGGAGGGACCACGCCCCTTCGGGGACGCCGCGCGCAATGCCACCTACTGGCAGGTCGACAACACCCTGGGATTCTTCTGGTTCGAGCTGACCGAGTCGCAGATGCGCGGCGCCGCCTACACCCTGGGCGACGACCTGGCACTGCCCCGCAGCAATGGACGGCCGGTGGCTGCCTTCGAGCAGGTCCTGCCGAAGCCCTGAGCCGCTCAGCCCGGCAGGGCCAGGGCGGCGCGCAGGCGCCGCACCAGGCCGCCGGTCTTGTCCGGTCGCGCGGCGCTGCGCTCGGTCGGCACCTCGAGCAGGCCGCAGAGCGCACAGGCATTGATGAAGCCATTGACCTGCGCCGCCGGCACCCCGGAGGCCACCGCCAGATGCGCCGGGGACAGGACCTTGCCGGCCATCAGCGCGGCGCAGTGCAGCTCGCTGCTGCGCGAGCCGGTGGATTCCATCTCCGGCGGCCAGCCAACGAGGCGGTAGGGCCGGTCCGGATCCAGGCGGCTGAGCAGGCGCCCGCCGGAGGTCGCGGTGGCGATGCGCCAAAGCAGGGCCTGGCTGTCGACGGGATTGCCGCAGTGCGCCTGCAGGCGCCGCAGCAGGTCGCGGTCGCCGGCACCGACCGGGCGGAGCTTCACGTCCCCGGTCAGCAGGCCCGCCAGTTCGTCCATGCCGAAGGGCCGCGGCCAGAACAGCCGACGCTGGGTGAAACTCAGGTAACCGCTGCAGTCGCCCAGCGACAGTTCCACGCCGGCAAGACCCGGCGTCTGCAGGAGTGCGTCGAGACGTTCGCACAGGCTGTCACCGGTGCGGGGCGGCGCGTCCGCGGGCAGGCGCTGTGAAGCATGGTCCAGGCAGCGGAGCAGCCGCACCGCCGCGAAGGGAAAAGGCAGGTCGCAGCTGTCGTCGGCGGCACCGCTGACGAACCAGGCCTGTGGCCGCGGCAGTGCGGCCGCCTGGCGCGCGAGCGCGCGGCCCAGGGCACTGTCGGCCTGGTAGACCACCACATCGGCGCCCAGGTCCTCGACATATTCCCAATGGTCGAGGCTGCGCCCGGCGATCAGGGCCAGGGCCGCCTGCATGGAGGCTGTCGCACGGGCGTCGAAGCCGACGCAGCTGAGGCGGCGGTGGCGGGCGGGGCGGACGCTGGCGAGGGGCATGAATCCATCCGTGGAGGGCGGAGTGGCGCCACTCTAGGGGCAGGCCGAGCCGCTTCCGCGCGGGTGAGGACTGGCGGCGGGCGGCGGGCGACGGCCGGCCGGGTTTCCGATGGGGCGTCCGGAAAACCCTGATGTCGGGTTGAGGGGGGTGCGGGTGGCGTGGGGGGGCGGGGTAGCAGCTTGCAGCCTGCACTGTGGTCGTCTTCGCAGAGGGTTCTGCCCCGGTCGTAACGACCTGCGTTTTTCGGTCCTGTCGGACCGCCTCACTTTTCTTGCCTTCCCAAGAAAAGTAAGCAAAAGAAGGGGC
>DASUDL010000127.1:0-2135 GCA_036275615.1 Solimonas sp. | reverse complement strand
GGCCCAGTCCGGCAAGCCGGTGAACATCAAGAAGGGCCAGTTCCTCGCCCCCGGCGACATGAAGAACGTGATCCAGAAGGCCCGCGACGCCGCGCGCGAGAAGGGCCTGCCGGAGGACAGCTTCATGGCCTGCGAGCGCGGCGCCTCCTTCGGCTACAACAACCTGGTGTCCGACATGCGCTCGCTGGCGATCATGCGCGAGACCGGTGCGCCGGTGGTGTTCGACGCGACCCACTCGGTGCAGCTCCCGGGCGGCCAGGGCACCAGCTCGGGCGGCCAGCGTGAACACGTGCCGGTGCTGTCGCGCGCGGCGGTGGCCGTCGGTGTCGCCGGCCTGTTCATGGAGACGCACCCGGACCCCGCCAAGGCGCTGTCCGACGGTCCCAATGCGGTGCCGCTCAAGCACATGCGCGCCTTGCTGGAAACGCTGGTGGAGCTCGATCGCGTCACCAAGAAGAACGGCTTCCTCGAAGACAACTTTGGCGCCTGAACGCCCGGAGACGACCATGCCCGCACCGGCCTACCTGATCGTGGAGATGAACATCTCCGATCCGGAGACATACAAGGAGTACATGGCGCGCGCACCGGCCGCGGTGAAGGCCGCAGGCGGCGAATACCTGGTGCGCGGCGGCCGGCACGAGACGCTGGAAGGCGACTGGCAGCCGCACCGCGTGGCGATGCTGCGCTTCCCCAGCTACGAGCAGGCCAAGGCCTTCTACGAGGGTGAGCTGTACACGCAGGCACGCGGCTTCCGCAAGGGCGCCACCGAATACTTCAACATGGTCCTGGTCGAGGGCGTGGCAGCCCCGGTCTGAGACGCGGATTCCCCAAAACTTCAAAGAAAAGAAAACCTGAATGAGCGCCATCGTTGACATCGTCGGCCGCGAGATCCTGGACTCGCGCGGCAACCCCACCGTGGAGTGCGACGTCCTGCTGGAGTCGGGCACCATGGGCCGCGCGGCCGTGCCCTCCGGCGCCTCCACGGGCTCGCGCGAAGCCATCGAGCTGCGCGACGGCGATCCCAAGCGCTACCTCGGCAAGGGCGTGCTCAAGGCCGTCGAGCACATCAACACCGAGATCTCGGAGTCGGTGCTGGGCCTCGATGCCAGCGAACAGAACTTCCTGGACAAGACGCTGATCGACCTGGACGGCACCGAGAACAAGAGCCGGCTGGGCGCCAACGCGATGCTGGCCGTGTCGATGGCGGTGGCCCGCGCGGCGGCCGAGGAGTCCGGCCTGCCGCTGTACCGCTACTTCGGCGGCATGAACGGCTGCCAGCTGCCGGTGCCGATGATGAACGTCGTCAACGGCGGCGCGCACGCCAACAACAACCTGGACCTGCAGGAGCTGATGATCATCCCCGTGGGGGCGCCCAGCTTCCGCGAGGCCGTGCGCTACGGCGCCGAGGTGTTCCACGCCCTGAAGAAGATCATCCACGACAAGGGCATGAGCATCGCCGTCGGCGACGAAGGCGGCTTCGCCCCCAACGTGGAGAACCACGAGGCGGCGATCCAGATGATCCTGCAGGCCATCGAGAAGGCCGGCTACAAGCCGGGCGAGCAGATCGCCCTGGGCCTGGACTGCGCCTCCAGCGAGTTCTACAAGGACGGCGTCTACGACCTCTCCGCCGAAGGCGAGCGCCTGAACGCCGCCGACTGGGCGTCGGTGCTGGAGTCCTGGGTCTCGAAGTACCCGATCGTCAGCATCGAGGACGGCATGGCCGAAGGCGACTGGGACGGCTGGAAGCTGCTGACCGACCGCCTGGGCCGGCAGGTGCAGCTGGTGGGCGACGACCTGTTCGTCACCAACACCAGGATCCTGAAGGAAGGCATCGAGAAGAAGATCGCCAACTCGATCCTCATCAAGATCAACCAGATCGGCACGCTGACCGAGACCTTCGCGGCCATCGAGATGGCCAAGCGCGCGAACTACACCGCGGTGATCTCGCACCGCTCGGGCGAGACCGAGGACTCCACCATCTCCGACATCGCGGTGGGCACCAACGCCGGCCAGATCAAGACCGGCTCGCTCTCCCGCTCCGACCGGATGGCGAAGTACAACCAGCTGCTGCGCATCGAGGAAGACCTCGGCGACATCGCGCAGTACCCCGGCCGCGCGGCCTTCTACAACCTCCG
>DASUDL010000126.1:0-6254 GCA_036275615.1 Solimonas sp. | reverse complement strand
CCCGGCAGGTAGCGCGCCAGCTGCTCGGTCGTGTAGGAGGTGCCGCCTTCCGAGGCAATGCTGGCCAGGCGGCCTTCGCTGACCAGCAGGCGGACCACGCCGCCGTCGATCTTCTGCGGCGGCACGTTGACCGAAACCAGGGAGTAGCCGTTCTCCACGTAGTGGCCTGCCACGAGGTCGGCGGCGGCGTAGAGATCCAGCAGGCTCAGGGGGCGGTTGGTGTAGCTCGCCACCAGGGCCGCCAGCTGCGGGCCCGTGTACAGGGTATTGCCGGCGAACTCGAAGCGCTGCACGACGATGCGCTTCTGGCCGGCATCGGCCGGCCGGGACTCTTCCGGACGCTGATCCTGCAGGGTGGGGGCCGGCCTTGCCGGCTGCAGCTCGTTCTGGCGCTTGAGCGTGTCACCCACCTGGCCAGGGGTGATCTGGGCGAACGCGCTGCCAGCGCTGGCGGCAAGACCCAGGCCCAGGCAGGCCGACGGAATGAGATTCTTGGACGACCTGCGCATTCGCTTTCCCCTAGTGCGGCGAATCCGGCGATCCATCATGCCGGGCATGAGTAGTCAATCGACTATAGCTCAGCGAGTTTGCCCCTTCCAATCACCGATTTAGGCGGTGGAGATCACATTTCCCGCGACGTTTTGCCGACGCGCCTCCGGCCCGGGCGGCAGGGCTCCAGTAGGAAATTTCCGGGCGGGGCGGCCAGACACCTCGTCACCGCGCGCCGGCCCCGGTATCATGCCGGGGTAGCACAACGGTACCGCGCGAGAGTCCACCGTCATGGTGGCGCCGAAGGCGCAAATCCGCCCGGAATCGCTCAGGCAAACGGAGCGCGGTACCGAACAAACTCTGGAGAGCGTCCGCCGCGAGGCGGGCCACCGACGAGGCAGGAGCGGCGTGCCGCTTTCGAACTTTCAGGTCCAAGGACAGAGGGGCGGTTCGCAACCGACAACCCGGCACCGCAGAACCGCATGCTCAAGAAAACCGCGCTGCATCCCGAACACGTCCGCCTTGGCGCCAAGCTGGTCGATTTCGCCGGCTGGGACATGCCGATCCAGTACGCCTCCCAGCTGGATGAGCACCACGCGGTGCGCCAGGACGCCGGCATGTTCGACGTCGCACACATGTCTGCGGTCGACCTGCGCGGCCCCCAGGTGCGCGCCTTCCTGCGCCAGCTCCTGGCCAACGATGTCGCGAAGCTGACGCTGCCGGGCAAGGCCCTCTACAGCTGCATGCTGCGTGAGGACGGCGGCGTCATTGACGATCTCATCGTCTACTACCTGGACGAAACCTGGTTCCGGCTCGTCGTCAATGCCGGCACCACCGACAAGGACCTGGCCTGGATCCGCGGCCGCGCCGCGGGCTGGTCGGTCGAGGTCCTTCACCGCAGCGATCTTGGCATCCTGGCGGTCCAGGGGCCGAATGCCCGCGCCAAGACCCTGCCGCTGCTGCCGGCTGCCGTGCGCGACGCCGCTGCCGCGCTGACCCCCTTCCAGGCCGCCCACGCGGGCGAGGTCTTCGTCGGGCGTACCGGCTACACCGGCGAGGACGGCTTCGAGCTGATGCTGCCGCATGCCGAGCTGGTGACGCTCTGGCAGGCCCTGCTGGGCGTCGGCGTGAAGCCCTGCGGCCTTGGTGCCCGCGACACCCTGCGCCTCGAGGCCGGCATGAATTTGTACGGCCAGGACATGGACGAATCCACCCATCCGCTCGAATCGGGCCTGGGTTGGACCATCGCCTGGACCCCGGAGGACCGTGACTTCGTCGGCCGCGCGGCCCTGCAGAAGCAGCGCGGCGCCTCGGCGAACAAGTTCATCGGCTTCGTGCTGGAGGAGCGCGGCATCGCCCGCGCCCACATGAAGCTGCGCTTTGCCGACGGCTCGGTGGGCGAGACCACCAGCGGCGGTTTCGCGCCGACGCTCAAGCAATCGATCGGCTTCGCGCGCGTGCCGGCCGCGGCCGGCGGTACCTGCCAGGTCGAGATCCGCGGCCAGTGGGTGGCGGCGCGCGTGGTCAAGCCGCCATTCGTGCGCAACGGCCAGTCGCTGATCTGAACCGAATCTTTTCATTCACCCACATTCTTCCCAGGAGCCCGCGATGAGCCAGGTCCCCGCCGAACTGAAGTACGTCAAGTCCCATGAATGGGTGCGCCTCGAAGCCGACGGCACCGTCACCATCGGTATCACCGACCACGCCCAGGCTGCGCTCGGCGACCTGGTGTTCGTCGAGGTGCCGAAGGTCGGGCGCACGCTCGGCAAGGAAGAGGCCTGTGCCGTGGTGGAGTCCGTCAAGGCGGCTTCCGATGTCTACGCGCCGATCGCCGGCACGGTGACCGCGGCCAACGACCAGCTCGGCAGCGCACCCGAGATCCTCAACAGCGACCCCTATGGCGCCGGCTGGATGTGGAAGATGAAGGTGAACAGCGCCGATCTCGCCGGGCTGCTCGACGCCGCCGGCTACGAAGCTTTCCTCAAGACCCTCTGAACCCTGCCGGCCCTGCGCCGGCCCCGGACGATTGCCATGCCGTTCATTCCGCATACCGACGCCGACATCAAGGACATGCTCGCCGCCATCCAGGCGTCGAACATCGATGCGCTGTTCGACGAGATCCCTGCCGCCCTGCGCTGCGGCCCGCTGGAGAAGGTGCCCGAGGGCCTGCCCGAGATGCAGGTCTCGCAGCTGATGCACCAGCGTGCCGACCAGGACGGCCTGGCGCTGAACTTCATCGGCGCCGGTGCCTATGAGCACCACATCCCGGCGGCGGTCTGGGAGATCACTACGCGCGGCGAGTTCTACTCCGCCTACACGCCCTACCAGGCCGAGGCGAGCCAGGGCACGCTGCAGGTGCTCTACGAGTACCAGACGATGATCTGCGGCCTGACCGGCATGGAGGTCAGCAATGCCTCGCTCTATGACGGGGCTTCGGGCCTGGGCGAGGCGCTGCTGATGGCGCTGCGCGCCAACAAGAAGAACCTGTCCGGTCGCGTGCTGGTGCCCAAGACCGTGCATCCGTACTACTGCGACGTGGTCAACGCCACCACGCACGCCCAGGGCATTCGCCAGGCTGCCGTGGATTACTGTCCGACGCAGGGCCGCACCCTGCTCGAGAGCCTCAAGCCCTACGAGGGCCTGGACCTGACGGCGGTGGTGATCCAGCAGCCGAACTTCTTCGGCGTGATGGAGGATGTCGACGCACTCACCGACTGGGCCCACGCCCAGGGGGCGCTGGTCGTCGCCGTGGTCAACCCGACCTCGCTGGCCCTGCTCAAGGCGCCGGGTGAGTGGGGCGCGCGCGGCGCCGATATCGTCTGCGGTGACGGGCAGCCCCTGGGGGCGCCGCTGTCCTCGGGCGGCCCGTACTTCGGCTTCCTGACCACCAAGATGGAATTCGTGCGCGAGATGCCGGGCCGCATCGTCGGCCGTACGCTCGATCTCGAGGGCAAGCCCGGGTTCACGCTGACCCTGCAGGCCCGCGAGCAGCACATCCGCCGTGCCAAGGCCAAGTCGAACATCTGCACCAACCAGGGCCTGCTGGTCACCGCTGCGACCATCTACATGTCGCTGGTCGGCCCCGAAGGCCTGGCCCAGGTGGCTTCCGCCTGCATGGCCAATACCCGCCAGCTGGTCAAGGCGCTCGGGTCGATCCCCGGGGTCGAGCTCGTGTTCAGCGGCCCCACGTTCCACGAGGCGGTGATCCGCCTGCCGCGCCCGGTGGCGCCGGTGCTGGAGGCGCTCTCGAAGCGCGACATCTTCGGCGGCTTCGACCTCTCGCGGCACTATCCGGAGCTGGGTAACGCGCTGCTGGTCTGTGCCACCGAGACCAAGACGGCCGACCAGATCGAGACCTACCGCAAGACCCTCGCAGCGATCCTCGCCGCCTGAGCCTGCATCCATCCACAGAATCAAAAGGGAAGAAAGCGATGGCTACCGTCACCCTCCGCGGCAACCCGGTCCAGACCAATGGCGATCTGCCCGCGCTGGGCTCCGAGGCGCCCGGATTCCGGCTGGTCACGGCCGATCTCAAGGACGTCGCGCTCCACGACTTCGAGGGCAAGCGCAAGGTCCTCAACATCTTCCCGTCGGTGGATACCGCCACCTGCGCGATGTCGGTGCGCCAGTTCAACCAGCGCGCGGCCGCGCTGAAGAACGCGGTCGTGCTGTGCATCTCCGCCGACCTGCCCTTCGCGCAGAAGCGGTTCTGCGGCGCCGAGGGGCTGTCCAACGTGGTGATGCTCTCGCTGATGCGCGGCCGCCATTTCGCCCAGGACTACGGCCTGCTTCTGGAGAACGGCCCGCTGGCGGGCCTGACGGCCCGCGCGGTGATCGTGCTCGATGAGCAGGACCGCGTGGTCCATGCCGAACTGGTGCCCGAGATCGCCAATGAACCCGACTACGAGGCGGCGCTGCGCGCGCTGGGCTGAGACATGACCACGACACTGAAGCTGCTTCGCGCCATCGCCGTCCTGCTGGTGCTGCTGCTTGCGGGCTTCGCCTGCCTGTTCGTGCTGGGCGTGGTCCCGCGCGAGGTTCTCATTGACGGTACCGTCCGCCTGCTGGCGATCGGTGGCATCTGCGCGGCGGCCCTGTTCGTCATCGGCCTGCTGGTCAACAACAAGCCGCCGCAGTAAGGCAGCGGCCGTCTTCAATTCCATCGCGATCCCGAAGCATTCGCATGACTGAAAAACTGATTTTCGAAGTCTCCCGTCCCGGCCGCGTGGCGCACGGACAGAACCCCGGCACCGGTGTCGACGTCTCGGGCATTCCCGAGGGCCTGCGTCGCCGCAGCAAGCCGCTGCTGCCGGAAGTTTCCGAGCTGCAGGCGGTGCGCCATTTCACGCGCCTGTCGCAGAAGAACTTCTCCATCGACACGCACTTCTACCCGCTGGGCAGCTGCACCATGAAGTACAACCCGCGGGCCTGCAACACGCTGGCCTCGCTGCCGGAATTCCTGGCGCGGCACCCGCTGGCGCCGCCCGAGCGGAGCCAGGGGTTCCTGGCCTGCCTGTACGAGCTGCAGGAAATGCTGAAGGAAGTCACCGGCATGGCCGGCGTGTCGCTGACGCCGATGGCCGGTGCGCAGGGCGAGTTCGCGGGCGTGGCGATGATCCGCGCCTATCACCAGTCGCGCGGCGACACCGCGCGGACCGAGATCCTGGTGCCGGACGCGGCCCACGGCACAAACCCGGCCACCGCGGTCCAGCTGGGCATGACCGTGCGCGAGATCCCGACCAACGCCGAGGGCGACGTCGACGTCGAGGCGCTGCGCGCCGCGGTCGGCCCGCAGACGGCCGGCATCATGCTGACCAACCCGTCGACGCTGGGCGTGTTCGAGCGCCGCATCGAGGAGATCGCCGGGATCGTCCACCAGGCGGGCGGGTTGCTGTACTACGACGGCGCCAACCTGAACGCGATCCTCGGCAAGGTGCGGCCGGGCGACATGGGCTTCGACGTCATCCACATGAACCTGCACAAGACCTTCTCGACGCCGCACGGCGGCGGCGGCCCGGGGTCGGGCGCAGTCGGCGTGAGCAAGCGCCTGCTGCCGTTCATGCCGATCCCTTTGGTCGGGGCTAGGGACTCGGGGCTAGGGGCCAGAAAAAACTCAGAAAGTCTTTCGCTAGCCCCTGGTCCCCGGCCCCTGGCCCCTGAGTTCTACTGGATCGACGAGACGGAAATGCCGCAGTCGATCGGGCGGCTCAGCGCGTTCATGGGCAACGCGGGCGTGCTGCTGCGGGCCTATGTCTACGCGCGCCTGCTGGGCCGCGAGGGCATGCACCGCGTGGCCGAGTTCGCGACGCTGAACGCGAACTACCTGGCCGCGCAGCTCGAGAAGCGCGGCTTCGAGCTGGCCTTCAAGGGGCGCCGGGCCTCGCACGAGTTCATCATCACGCTGAAGAAGCAGAAAGCCGCCCTCGACCTGACCGCCACCGACGTGGCCAAGCGCCTGCTCGATTACGGCTTCCACGCGCCGACGATCTACTTCCCGCTGCTCGTGCCGGAGTGCCTGTTGATCGAGCCGACCGAGACCGAGGACAAGGAGACGCTGGACGCCTTCATCGAGGCGCTGGTGAAGATCTGGGACGAGGCCAAGGCCGACATCGCCAAGGTCAAGGGCGCCCCCTACACGCTGCCCGTGCGCCGGCTCGACGACGTGCGCGCCGCGCGGCAGCTCGACATCGCCTGGCGTCCGGGGACGCCGGCTTAAGGGGGCGGCATGGCCGACGGCTTGAAGGGCATGGCGCGCCTGTGGCGCG
>DASUDL010000125.1:0-57159 GCA_036275615.1 Solimonas sp. | reverse complement strand
CCGGCGACGAGGCCGTGACGGTTGGCGTAGGCGCCGAGCAGCCACTGCGGGCTCTCGCCCTTGCCGATCAGGATCTGGTTCTGCATGGGAATCCTTGTATTTCCTCGCCGTCGATCATCGCAGAGGCGCAGCGGCGTTTGTAGGAGCGGACCGTGTCCGCGATGGGCTGGTCCACCGAGCGCCGAATCGCCGACACGGCCCGCTCCTGCAGCGGCGGTGCATCGTGTCTGGGACCGGCGAGCGGCGGCCCGGCCTCAAGCCGCGGCCTGGCGGAACGCGCGGGTCATCTGCTCGCGCAGCCAGCGGTTGGCGGGCTCGTTGTCGACGTTCTCGTGCCAGTACAGGTAGGCGTCGAAGGGCGGCATCTCCAGCGGCAGGGGCAGGATGCGGTTGCCGAACGGCGCATTGGTCAGGCGCGCATGATGACCCGGCATGGTCAGCACCAGATCGGTCTCGCTGACCACGCGGCAGGCGCTGTAGTAATGCTGGCAGCGCAGGCGGATGCGCCGCTGCAGGCCATGCCGGCTCAGCTCCACGTCCTCCATGCCCGGGCCGCTGCGGCGCGAGCTCACCAGCACGTGATCCTGCTTCAGGTACTGGGGCAGGCTCAGGCGACGGCCCACACCGGGATGGCCCTTGCGGACCACCACCACCATGCGGTCGAGCGCGATGCGCTGGCGCCGCACCCGCGGCGACAGCGGCAGCAGGGTGTCGAGCGCGGCGTCCAGCGTGCCCGCCGCCAGTTCGGATTCGAGATCGCGACGGTCGACGCGGATTGCGGACAGGTCCACGCCCGGGGCCTGCGTGGACACCGTATGCATGAGCGGCGGCAGCACCGTCGACTCCAGGACATCGCGTACCGCCACGGTGAAGCGCTTGTCGGTGGTCGCCGGATCGAAGCGCTGGCGCTCGTTGAGCGTGACCTCGAGGCTGCGCAGGGCCCGGCGCACCGGTTCGATCAGGCTGCGCGCCAGGGGCGTCGGCACCATCTGCCGACCCTCGCGCACGAACAGCGGGTCGTCGAAGAGCTCGCGTAGCCGCGCCAGGGCATGGCTGATGGCCGGCTGGGTCAGGTGCAGCTTGGCGCCGGCCTTGGTGATGCCGCCCTCGCTGAAGATGGCGTCGAGCACCACCAGCAGGTTGAGGTCGATGCGATGCAGATGCACGGGACTTATCCGCGGGGATTCGGAGGATTCATTGGAATGATCCTAGGCCCGGGTCGTATGCTGCGGCAAACTTCCGGGGCCCGCCGCACCCGGCCCCATCTGGAGATCCCATGAGCGAGCAGTTCGTCGGCACGATGCCGGTGCAGGAGAAGCATCGCTTCGACAGCGCCGCGCTGGAGCGCTACCTCCAGGCCCACATCCCGGATTTCGCCGGCCCGATGGAGGTCGAGCAGTTCAAGGGCGGGCAGTCCAACCCCACCTACAAGCTGCTCACCCCCGGCCGGCGCTACGTGCTGCGCCGCAAGCCGCCGGGCAAGCTGCTGGCCTCGGCCCATGCCGTGGATCGCGAGTACACGGTCATCACGGCACTGGCGAAGACCGATGTGCCGGTCGCGAGGACCTGGGTGCTCTGCGAGGACCCGGCGATCATCGGCACGCCCTTCTACGTGATGGACTGCGTCGAGGGCCGGGTGATGTGGGACCCGACCGTCCCCGGCGCCAGCAATGCCGAGCGCGCCGCGATCTTCGACGAGATGAACCGGGTCATGGCCGCCCTGCACCAGGTCGACTACGCCGCAATCGGCCTGGCCGATTACGGCAAGCCGGGCAACTACTTCGCCCGCCAGATCGACCGCTGGAGCAAGCAGTACCGGGCCTCGGAGACGGAGAAGATCCCGTCCTTCGAGAAGCTGATCGAGTGGCTTCCGGCCAACATCCCGCCCGGCGACGAGACCTCGATCGTCCATGGCGACTACCGCCTCGACAACATGATCTTCCATCCCACCGAGCCGCGCGTGCTCGCGGTGCTCGACTGGGAGCTCTCGACCCTCGGCCATCCGCTCGCCGACTTCGCCTACCACTGCATGACCTGGCACATTCCCAAGGGCGTGTTCCGCGGTCTGGGCGGCGCCAAGCTCGCCGAGCTCGGCATTCCCGCGGAGGCCGACTACGTGAAGCGCTACTGCGAGCGCACCGGCCGCAGCGGCATCGATCCCAGCCACTGGGATTTCTACATGGCCTACAACCTGTTCCGCCTCGGCGCGATCCTCCAGGGGATCATGGGCCGGGTGAAGGACGGCACGGCCGCCAGCAAGCAGGCCGAGATGATGGGCCGCGCCGCTGGCCCGCTCGCCGACCTCGGCTGGCAGCAGGTCCTCAAGATCCAGGCGCGCCGCTGAGCGCGCGCCCTCCCCACCCCGACGAGAATCCCCATGAGCTTCGAACCCAACGACAAGACCAAGGATCTGCTGGCGCGCCTCAACGCCTTCATGGATCGCCACATCTACCCCAACGAGCACGTCTTCCTGCAGCAGGTCGCCGAGGGTGACCGCTGGCAGCCGACTGCCATCATCGAGGAGCTCAAGGAGAAGGCGAAGGCCGAGGGCCTGTGGAACCTGTTCCTGCCGGCCTCCAGCCATGGCGCGGGCCTCACCAATCTTGAGTACGCGCCGCTGTGCGAGGTCATGGGTCGCGTGCTCTGGGCCCCCGAGGTGTTCAACTGCTCGGCGCCCGACACCGGCAACATGGAGGTCTTCGAGCGCTACGGCACCGCGGAGCACAAGGAGCAGTGGCTCAAGCCGCTGCTCGAAGGAAAGATCCGCTCCTGCTTCGCGATGACCGAGCCGGCGGTGGCCTCCTCGGACGCCACCAACATCGAGAGCCGCATCGTCCGCGACGGCGACGAGTACGTGATCAACGGCCGCAAGTGGTGGTCCTCGGGCGCCAACGATCCGCGCTGCAAGGTCTTCATCTTCATGGGCAAGACCGACCCCGACAATCCGAGCCGCCACAGCCAGCAGTCGATGGTCGTGGTGCCGCGCGACACCCCGGGCGTGAAGATCCTGCGCCACCTGCCGGTGTTCGGCTACGACGACGCCCCGCACGGCCATGCCGAGATCCTGTTCGAGAACGTGCGCGTCCCGGTGTCGAACATCCTGCTCGGCGAGGGCCGCGGCTTCGAGATCGCCCAGGGTCGACTGGGCCCCGGCCGCATCCACCACTGCATGCGCCTCATCGGCCTGGCCGAGCGGGCGCTGGAGAAGATGTGTAAGCGCACGCTCACCCGCGTGGCCTTCGGCAAGCCGGTCGCCGCGCAGACCGTGACGCTGGAGCGCATTGCCGAGGCCCGCATCCTGATCGACTCCGCACGCTTCCTGACGCTCAACGCCGCCCACATGATGGACACGGTCGGCAACAAGGTCGCGGCCAAGGAGATCGCAATGATCAAGGTCGCCGCGCCCAACATGGCCTGCCAGGTGATCGACTGGGCGATCCAGGCCCATGGCGGTGGTGGCGTGACCGACGACTTCGGCCTGTCCTACGCCTACGCCCAGGCCCGCACCCTGCGCCTGGCCGACGGCCCGGACGAGGTGCACCGCAACCAGATCGGCAAGATGGAACTCGGCCGCTACGTCGCCAAGGACGCCATGGCCGCCTACGCCGCGAGCCGCAAGCGCTGAGCCCTTCGTGATCGCCCTGGCGCCCGCGCTCGATGCCCTGCTGAACCAGGGCCGCGCGCCGCCGACCGATGCCTGGCCGGCAGGCACGCGCTGGGTCGAGACCCGCGCCGGCCGCCTGCGCGTGCTCGACACCGGCGGCGCGGGGCCGGTCGTGCTGATGACGCCGGATGGCCCGAACGTCATCGAGCATCATCTCGAGGTCATCGACCGCCTGCGTCCGCACGGCCGGATCGTGTGCTTCGACCTGCCCGGCTTCGGTTACTCCCGTCCGGGGCCCCGCTACGGCCACCGCCTCGAGGAGGGCGCGGCGGTCGTGCTTTCGCTGATGGACGCGCTGCAGATCCCCGAAGCAGCCCTGCATTTCAGCTGCGCGAACGGCCTGTATGCACTGGCCGCCGCCAAGGCCGCGCCGCAGCGCATCCGCCGCCTGATGCTCTGCCAGACGCCCTCGCTGGAGGCGATGCGCGCCTGGACGCACCGCACCGTGCCCCGCCCCCTGCAGGTACCGGTCGCCGGCCAGCTGCTGATGCGCGCCGCGCGCCGCCGCTTCGCGAAGATCTGGTACGACATCGCCCTGCCCGATCCGACGCTGCGCCCGGGCTTCCTGGCCAAGGCCGACCAGGCGCTCTGCAGCGGCGGCTGCTATTGCCTCGCCGGCGTGGTGCAAGGCCTCTTGCGGGCCCGCGATGGCGCGCTGGACGGCGTGCGTCAGCCCGTGACCCTGCTCTGGGGCGGCCGGGATCGCAGCCATCGCCATACGCGCGCAGAATCCCTGCAGGATCTCGTGCCCCAGGCGCAGGTCCATCAGTTCCCCGAGAGCGGGCATTTCCCCGACCTCGAACACCCGCAGCGCTACGCCGACCTGGCGCTGGCCGCCCTCGACGCCTGAGAGAGACACCCCGATGAGCACGCTCAACCACCAGTTCCGCCTCGCCGCCCGCCCCGTGGGCCTGCCCAAGCCCAGCGACTGGACCTACACCGAGGAGGCCGTGCCCGAGCCCGGCGACGGGCAGTTCCTGGTCAAGATCCTGTATGTCTCGCTCGATCCCGCGATGCGCGGCTGGATGAACGAGGGCAAGTCCTATATCCCGCCGGTGGGCATCGGCGAGGTGATGCGCGCCGGCGCGGTCGGCACGGTGATCGCCTCGAAGCATCCGAAGTTCGCCGTCGGCACGGCAGTGAGCGGCACCTTTGGCGTGCAGGAGTACGCGCTCTCCGACGGCCGCGGCGTGACCGCGGTGGATGCGCGCCTCGCGCCGCTGCCGGTGTATCTGGGTACCCTGGGCATGCCCGGCATGACCGCCTACTTCGGCCTGCTCGAGGTCGGCAAGGCCAAGGCCGGCGACACGGTCGTGGTCTCGGGCGCCGCCGGCGCCGTCGGCACCGTGGTTGGCCAGGTCGCCAAGCTCAAGGGTTGCCGCGTGGTCGGCATCGCCGGCGGCGCCGACAAGTGCGCCTGGGTGGTGAAGGAGCTCGGCTTCGACGCCTGCCTCGACTACAAGAACGGCGATCTGAAGAAGGGCCTGCGCGAGGCCTGCCCCAAGGGCATCGACGTCTACTTCGACAACGTCGGCGGCGACATCCTCGACGTCTGCCTGACCCAGCTGGCGCGCGGCGCGCGCATCGTGATCTGCGGCGCGATCTCGCAGTACAACAACACCACGCCGGTGAAGGGCCCGAGCAACTACATGTCGCTGCTGGTGAACCGCGCCAGCATGACCGGCATGGTCGTGTTCGACTACGCCGACCGCTACGCCGAGGCCGCCCGCGAGATGGCCACCTGGATGCAGCAGGGCCAGCTCAAGTCGCGAGAGGACATCGTCAGCGGCCTGCAGAACTTCCCGGACACGCTGCTGAAATTGTTCCGCGGCGAGAACACCGGCAAGCTGGTGCTGAAGATCGCCGACGCCTGAGATCGGGGTACCGCAGGACCGGCGCGCGACCGTAATAGCGGCGCGCGCCGCAACCATTCGACAGGACCGTGGAGGAGAGACCATGTCCGCACCCAAGCCCGCCGCCAGCAGCGGCTCGCTGGCCTATCCCTGGTTCGTCGTGGCGATCCTCATGGTCGCCTACGTGTTCTCGTTCGTGGATCGCCAGATCCTGAACCTGCTGGTCGGGCCGATCCGTCGCGACCTCGGCATCAACGACACGCAGATGAGCCTGCTGATGGGCTTCTCCTTCGCGATCTTCTACACCCTGATGGGCATTCCCCTCGGGCGTCTGGCCGACAGCCGCAGCCGGCGCGGCCTGATCGCGGCGGGCATCGCGATCTGGAGCCTGATGACGGCGCTTTGCGGCCTGGCCCGTCACTACTGGCAGCTGTTCCTGTTCCGGGTCGGCGTCGGCGTGGGCGAGGCGGCGCTGTCGCCGGCGGCCTACTCGATGATCGCCGACTACTTCCCGCCCGAGCGGCGCGCCACGGCCATCAGCGTCTACTCGATGGGCATCTACCTCGGCACGGGCCTGGCCTTCCTGCTCGGGGGCCTGGTGATCCAGTTCGCCTCGGCGCAGGGCGAGATCCTGCTGCCGCTGATCGGCGCGACGCGGCCCTGGCAGCTGGTGTTCCTGATCCTGGGCGCGGCGGGCCTGCTGTTCAGCCTGCTGTTCCTGGTGGTGCGGGAGCCGCCGCGACAGGCCACCGCCGGCACGACCGGCGTCCCCTTCCGCGAGGTGCTCGCCTATCTCGGCCGCAACCGCCGCACCGTGATCTGCCACAACCTGGGCTTTGCGATGATCGCCTTCTGCTCCTACGGAGCGGGCGCCTGGGTGCCGACCTTCTTCGTGCGTAGCTACGGCCTGCCGGTGGGCGAGGTCGGCGTGATCTACGGCCTGATCGTGCTGGTGTTCGGCTGTGCCGGCATCGTCTGCGGCGGCCGCCTGGCGGACCGCTGGCTGCGCCAGGGGCACAGCGATGCCGCGCTGCGCGTCGGGCTCTGGGCGGCCGCCGGCTGCATCGCCAGCCATCTGCCCTTCCTGCTCTCGCCGAACGCGACGATCGCCTTCATCGCGCTCGCCCCGGCCGTGTTCTGCCTGGGCCTGCCCTTCGGCGCGGCGCCGGCGGCGATCCAGGAGATCGTGCCGCCGCGCATGCGCGGCCAGGCCTCGGCGGTCTACCTGTTCGTGGTCAACCTCGTCGGCCTGGGCGTGGGGCCCACGGCGGTGGCCGTGCTCACCGACTACGTGTTCCGCGACGACGCCGCACTCCGCTGGTCGATGCTGTGCGTGGCGATCGTCGCCAACCTCTGCGCCATCGCCCTGCTGGCCGCCGGGCGGCGGCCCTACCGGGAGACGCTGCAGGCGCTGCGCGCCGCGGGCCAGGGGTCCTAGTCGCCGGGGCCTTGCATCCGGGCACGGCGCGGGTAGACTCCCGCGCCCTTTCGCCGCTGCCCGCCATGCGTCCCTACGCTGCCATCGATTTCGGCACCTCCAACTCCGCCGTCTGCGTCGGCCGCGGCGCGATGCGCGGCCTGGTGCCGCTGGAAGACGGCAAGGAGACCCTGCCCACTGCCGTGTTCTTCAACGCCGACGAGCGCCGCACCGTGTTCGGTCGCCAGGCCGTCGCCGAATACCAGGCCGCCTATGCCGGGCGCCTGATGCGGGCGCTGAAGAGCCTGCTCGGCAGCGAGCTGATCGACGAGACCACCCTGGTCAACGGCAAGGCCATGGCCTACCGCGAGATCCTCGGCCAGTTCCTGCGCTATCTGAAGGCCCAGGCGGAGACCCACGCCGGGGAGGAGCTGGCGCAGGTGGTGCTGGGCCGCCCGGTGCATTTCGTCGACGACCATGCCGAGCGCGACCGCCTGGCCCAGGACACGCTCGGCGAGATCGCCCGCGAGGTCGGTTTCCGCGAGGTGCGCTTCCAGTACGAGCCGATCGCCGCCGCCCTGGACTACGAATCGCAGCTGACGCGCGAGGCCCTGGTGCTGGTGGCCGACATCGGCGGCGGCACCTCCGACTTTTCGCTGGTGCGGCTCGGCCCGGCGCGCCGCGATCGCGCCGACCGCAGCGCCGACGTGCTGGCCAGCAGCGGCGTGCATGTCGCCGGCACCGACTTCGACCAGCAGCTCAGCCTGGCCACGGTCATGCCCTGCCTGGGCCTCGGCAGCCTCGGCGAGACGGGCAAGCCCGTGCCCTCGCACACCTACTTCGAGCTGGCGACCTGGCACCGCATCAACTTCCTGTACACGCCCAAGGCCCTGGCCGAGGCACAGGGCCTGTACCACTTCTTTGCCGAGCCGCGCTTCCACGAGCGCCTGATGCGGGTGCTGCGCGAGCGCGAGGGTCATCGCATCGCCGGCATCGTCGAGGACGCCAAGGTGGCAGTCGCCGAGGGCGGGCGTGCACGCATGGCCCTGCCCTTCATCGACGCCGGCCTGGAGGTCGGTGCCGACGAGAACGACCTCGGTCGGGCGATCGACGCCGGGCTGGCGCGCATCGTCGAGGCCGCCCGCGCCGCCGTGCAACAGGCGGGGCTCACCCCGAATGCGATCGATGCCCTGTATTTCACCGGAGGCTCCACCGGCATCCGCGGACTGCGCCGCGCCCTGGTCGCGGCCTTCCCGCAGGCTCAGGCAGTGATGGGCGATCCCTTCGCCAGCGTGGCGCGTGGCCTGGGCGTGCACGCCGGCCAGGTCTACGGCTGAGGCGGCCTCAGAGATCGAGGACGCGTTCCGGTCGCAGGGTGGCCAGCATCGCCTCGCACTGCGCCAGCTCCACCGCACTGCAGCGCGGCAGGCCGTTGTAGGCGGCCCGCAGCAGCAGCGCGCCCTGGCCCAGGAACCACCAGCGGAAGGCCAGGCCGTCCTCGGTGCCGCTCATCACCAGGCCGGCGAAGCTGCCGCACTGCACCGTCTCGAGCGCACTCCAGGGGCCCGGCACGGCGGCGGCGGCCGCCCGCAGATCGGCCTCGCACACGATTCCGCTTGCGAGGTGCGCCTGGCCCAGTTCCAGTTCGCCGCCCTCCTCCGCCGCGCTCAGCAGCAGGCTCATCGGGGTGGTCTCGGCATCCCAGCCGGGATCGAGCTGCAGCGACCAGCCGGGCAGACCGACACGCATGAAAAAGGGCGCCTTCCGGAAGAAGGCGCCCAGTAAAGCAGATCGCAGGCGCGATCGTCGGGACCTACGCCGCCCGGGCCAGCGCCGACGGGGTGTAGCGGCTCAGCAGGGCCTCGCGCTTCTCCGGCTGCAGGTTGGCCTGGCTGAGGTCACCGCCGTAGTGGGCGACGACACGCGGATCCATCACGCGGAACCACAGGCTCGGCACGTAGGCCAGCGGGATCAGCGCGGCGTAGCCGGCCGGCAGCTGCGGCGCCTCCTCGAAGTGGCGCAGCGACTGGTAGCGGCGCAGGGCGTGGGCGTGGTGGTCGGAGTGGCGCTGCAGCTGGTACAGGAACAGGTTGGTGACGACGTTGTTGCTGTTCCAGGAATGCTGCGGCTGGCAACGCTCGTAGCGACCATCGGCGAGCTTGCGGCGCTTCAGGCCATAGTGCTCCAGGTAGTTGACCACCTCGAGCAGCGAGGCCCCGTAGAAGGCCTGCGCCAGCAGGAAGGGCAGCGCGGCGGCACCCAGCCAGAGGGTGAGCGCGGCGAACAGCAGCACGGTCATGCCCCAGGCCTGCAGGTTGTGGTTCTGCCAGTGCCAGACGCTCTTGCCCTCCCGCGCCAGACGCTCCTGCTCCAGGTGCCAGGACGAACGCAGGCTGCCGATCATCGAGCGCGGCAGGAACTGCCAGAAGGTCTCGCCCATGCGCGAGCTGGCCGGATCTTCCGGCGTGGCGACGCGCACGTGGTGGCCGCGGTTGTGCTCGACGAAGAAGTGGCCATAGGCGACCGGCGCCAGGGTCAGCTTGGCCAGCCAGCGCTCCAGTTCCTCCTTCTTGTGGCCCAGCTCGTGCGCGGTGTTGATGCCGATGCCGTTGACCACGCCGACCGTGGACACCAGGCCCAGGATCTCCCACCAGGCCAGGCCACCGCGCACCGCCATCCAGGCACCGAAGGCGGTGTTGGCGTACTGCAGCGGGATGTAGGCGTAGGTGATCCAGCGGTAGTAGCGGACCTCCTCCAGCTGCGGCACCACCGATTCCGGCGGATTGGTCTTGTCGTCGCCGACCAACTGATCGAGCAGGGGGATCACCGTGTACATGAACAGCGGGCCGAACCACCAGAACAGGCCCCAGCCGGTGGCCTCGACCAGGCCCCAGGACAGCAGGGGCAGCATCGGCACCACCAGGCCCAGGGTCCACAGGTGGCGCTTGCCATCCACCCAGGGGGTCTGCGTCAGGGTCGCACTCGTCATCGTCGTGTCCTCCAGCCATGCACCCGATCCCGGGCTGGACGCATCTTGGCCAGCGGGGCCCCCGGGGCCTTGTCATTTCCCGTCGAGCTGTTGTCATATTCCGACATGACGGTCGCCCACTACCTGCCGGCCCGCTACTACGCCCTGCTCGCCAGCCGCCTGCTGGAGCTGGGCGTGGACGTGCCCGCCCTGCTGCGGGAAGCCGGCGTCGACCCGGTGGTCCTCATGGCCCCGGACGGCCAGCTGCGGCCGGAGCAGGTGGAGCGGCTCGCGGCCCTGGCGGTGACGCACAGCGGCCGCAGCGACCTCGGCTTCGAGCTGGGGCGCCGGCTCAAGCTGAGTTCACACGACATCCTCGGCTACGCGATGCTCAGCGCGCCGACGCTCGACTACGCCCTGCGCCTGGTGGCGCGCTACTTCAGCCTGATCACGCCGACCTACCGCATGCAGTTCCGCAGCGACGGCCAGCGGGCCGAGGCCCGCTTCCAGCCGGCCCTGCCGCTGAGCCCGCGCGTGCTGGCCTTCCACCTCGAGGCGATCGCGGTCGCTTTCCACGACCACGTGAAGACCCTGCTGGGTGGCGGCGAGTGGAGCTGCAGCATCCACCTCCCCTTCGCCGCGCCGCCGCACGTCGCCCGCTACGCGGAGCTCGATGCCGCCGTGCTGCACTTCGGCGAGGAAGGCCTGCCGATCGCGCGCATGATCCTGCCGGCGGCCGTGACCCTGCGCCCGCTGCCCATGGCGGAGGCCAATGCCGTGCAGATGGCGGAGCAGCGCTGCGCGCAGCTGCTGAGCACCATCACGGCCGGCGCCCGCATGGGCGACTGGGTGCAGATGATGCTGCGCGAGGCCGCCGAGGGGCAGCCGACCCTGGAGGAGATGGCGCGCATCCTCAACCTGTCGCCGCGCACCCTGGAGCGTCGCCTGGCGCAGGAGGGCGGCAGCTTCCGCGCCTATGCCCGCGCGGCGCGCCACGCCCGCGCCTGCGAACTCCTGCGGGCGGGGCGCCTGGGCATCACGCAGATCGCCTACCAGCTCGGCTATGGCGACGCCGCGAACTTCACGCGGGCCTTCCGGCGCGAGGCGGGCTGCTCGCCCAGCGAGTTCCGGCAGCGCGAGACGGCCGCGTGAAACTGCGCAAGAAGCGGAGCGTTTCGCGGCGCGGCGGCGGCGAGGATGGGCACCGTCCCGAACCCGGAGCCGCCGCCATGACCGCCACCCCCGCCACCGCCGTCGAGGCCCGCCTGCAGGCCCTGTGCCGCCACATCGAGGCCCACGCCGACCAGGAGCTCTCGCTCGAGGCATTGGCCGCGCGCGCCCACCTGAGCCCCTATCACCTGCAGCGCCGCTTCAAGGCCCTGACCGGCCTGAGCCCCAAGCAGTACCAGGAGGGCGTGCGTCTGCGCCGCCTGCGCCAGGAGCTGCGCCAGGGCCAGCCGGTGACGCGCGCCATCCAGGACGCCGGCTTTGGTTCCGCCAGCCGCGTCTACGAGAAGGTAGCCACGCGCCTGGGCATGACGCCGAAGCAGTACCGCGCCGGCGGCGCAGGCCTGGCCATCTCCTACGCGGCCGCCGACACGCCACTGGGCCGGCTGATGATGGGCGCCACCGACCGCGGCCTGTGCTTCGTACAGTTTGGCGACAGCGACGCGGCGCTGCGCGCGCAGCTGCAGGCCGAGTATCCCGGGGCGCAGCTGGCAGCGATGGACGCGGCCATGCACGCCCTGTTCGAGGGCTGGATGCGGGCCCTGGGGGCGCATCTCGCCGGTCGCGCGTCGTCGCCGGCGCTGCCGCTGGACCTGCGCGGCACCGCCTTCCAGATGCGCGTCTGGCGCTACCTGCAGCAGATCCCGGCCGGCGAGCTGCGCTCCTACCGCGAGGTCGCCGAGGCCATCGGCGCGCCGCGTGCGGTGCGCGCGGTGGCCAGTGCCTGCGCGCGCAACCGCATCGCCCTGCTGGTGCCCTGCCACCGCGTGATCCGCGGCGACGGCAGCCTCGGCGGCTACAAGTGGGGCCTGGAGCGCAAGCGTGTGCTGATCGACCAGGAACGGCGCGGACGCGGCGCATGAGTGCGTCCGACACCCTGCCGCTGCGGCAGGCCCTGCACCACCCACAGCTTTGGGCCACGCAGCTGGCCTACCTGTCGACCCGCCTGATCCCGGGTCAGGAGCACCTTGAAGGCCGGACCTATGTCCGCCAGCGGCCCGACGGCGCGCTGCGCGTGGACCTGGCGCCGGACGGCCAGGCCCTGCAGCTGCGGGTCTCCGGCGGCCGCGTCCACGCTGACGATCACCGGCGGCTCGCGCGCCTGTTCGCGCTCGACGAGGACTGGACGGCGGCCGAGGCGGCGCTCGCGCCCTGCCCGATTCTCGGCCCGCGCCTGGCCCGCCAGCCGGGCCTGCGGCCGCTGGGCTGCTGGGATCCCTTCGAGCTGTGCCTGCGCACCGTGCTCGGCCAGCAGGTGACGGTGGCCGCCGCCAATACCCTGATGGCGCGCCTGCATGAGCGCGCCGGCGCCTTCACGCCCGAAGCGATCCTGGCCGCGGATCTTTCCGCGATGGGCATGCCCGGCAAGCGCGTCGACACCCTGCGCGGCCTGGCGCGCGCCGTCGCCGAGGGCCGGCTGGACCTGGAGGCGCCCTGGTCGGTCCTCGACGAGGGTCTGCAACAGCTGCCCGGCTTCGGCCCCTGGACGCGCAGCTACCTGGCGATCCGCCTTGGGCGCGAGCCCGACGCCTTCCCGGCCAGCGATGTCGGGCTGATCCGCGCCGCGGGCGTGGACAGCCCGAAGGCCCTGCTCACGCGCGCCGAGGCCTGGCGTCCCTGGCGCAGCCTCGCGGCGATCTACCTCTGGGTGCTGGCATGAACGCCGACCTGCTCGCGGGCCGCGACGCGGCCGGGCTGGCGGCGCAGCTCGATGCCGAGGGCGTGGCCACCCTGCCGGGGCTGCTGGACGCTGCCACCTGCGCCGGGCTGCGCGCGCTGTACGCGCAACCGCGGCATTTCCGCTCGCGCGTGGTGATGGACCGACATGGCTATGGCCGCGGCGAGTACCAGTACTTCGCCGATCCCTTGCCACCCATGGTGGCCGCCCTGCGCGAATCGGCCTATGCGGCCCTCGCGCCACAGGCCAACGCCTGGGCAGAGCGCTTGGGCACAGCGCGGCGCTATCCGCCGGCGCTGGCCGAGTTCCGCGCCCAGTGCCACGCGGCCGGGCAGACCCGGCCCACGCCCCTGCTGCTGCGCTACGGCCCCGGCGACTACAACAACCTGCACCAGGATCTCTACGGCGAGCTGAGCTTTCCGCTGCAGCTGATTGTGCTGCTGAGCCGCCCCGGCGAGGACTTCGACGGCGGCGAGCTGGTGCTGGTCGAGCAGCGGCCGCGCCAGCAGTCGCGGCCGCGCGTGGTGCCGCTGCAGCAGGGCGATGCGGCCGTGATCGCCGTGCGCGAGCGCCCCGAGGCCGGCCCGCGCGGCACCCGCCGCCTGCAGCTGCGCCACGGCGTCAGCACGATCCGGCGCGGCGAGCGCTACACGCTGGGCCTGATCTTCCACGACGCAGCCTGACGTATGCTGCGCCGGTCATGCTCCGCGACTTCGCCCTGACCGCCTGCCGCCTGCTGGCGCTGTGCATCGCCAGCGTCGCCCTGTTCCGGCTGCCGGCGCTGCTGGCGCTGGCTGCCGCCAGCGAGCCGCCGGCGCCCGTGGCCTGGATCGCGCCGGGGCTGGGCTTCTTCCTCGCGGTAGCCCTGGCCTCCCTGCTCTGGGGCTTCGCCCCGCAGCTGGCCGTGGTGCTGGCCGGGGACCGCGACGCGCGCTACGACGCGCTGGTCACGCGGCGCGAATGGCAACGCCTGGCCGCTGGCACCGCCGGGGCGGTCCTGCTGATCGCCGGGCTGGGCGAGGCCGGCGTGGCGGTGGCGCAGACCCAGCGCGCAGCGCTCGCCTTCCATGCCTTTGCTGCCCTGCTCGGCGTCTCGCTGTCGCTGTGGCTGCTGCTCGACGGACCGCGCGCGGTGACCCTGCTGCGCCGTTGGGCGGGCGACCCTGAACCCGCCACCGCGGCGGCCGACCTGAGGCCCTCGCGGGTACTGGGCGAGCTGATCGCCAGCGCCGGCGTGGTCGGCATCAAGAGCCTCACCGACCTGGCCCTGACCCTGGGCAAGGAGGCCGAAGGCGTGGCCAAGCAGGTGGTGCGCTCCTCGCTCGACGCCGTGATCGGCGCTGTCGAGCGCCGGCGTCCGGACTTCAGCGCTGCCACCGCGGCCGACGGCACCGTCACCATCGCCTTCAGCGACATGGAAGGCTTCAGCGCCATGACCGAGCGCCTCGGCGACCAGGCCGCGCACCGCCTGGTCCAGCTGCACAACCGCATCGTGCGCAAGGCGCTGAAGAAGCACCGCGGTCAGGAAGTGGAACTGCAGGGCGATGGCTTCCTGCTGGCCTTTGCCGACAGCGCCAATGCCCTGCGCTGTGCCTGCGACATCCAGCGCTCCTTCGCCGACTACAGCCGCCGCCATCCGGAGGAGCCGATGCGCGTGCGCATCGGCCTGCATACCGGCACACCGATCAAGGAAGGCGAGCGCTTCTTCGGCATCACCGTGATCCTGGCGGCGCGCATCGCCGGCCAGGCGGCCGGCGGCGAGATCCTGGCCTCGTCCGTGCTGCACGAGGCCCAGGCCGCCAGCGGCGAATTCCGCTTCGGCACCGCGCGAGAGGCCGAGCTCAAGGGCCTGGCCGGCACGCACCGCATGCATCCGGTGCGCTGGGACTGAGCCTTTGGCGGCGCTCAGGCCGCCAGCGGCTGCCCGAACAGGCCGAGGTGGTGGTCGATGTCGCCGAACTGCAGGCCGATCATCGTCAGGCGCTTGAAGTAGTGGCTGATCGCCAGCTCGTCGGTCACGCCGATGCCGCCATGCAGCTGCACCGCCTGCTGGCCGACAAACCGCGCCGACTGCGAGACCAGCACCTTGGCCGCCGAGATCGCCTGCCGGCGCTGCTCGCGCGGGGCCTCCAGCCGCGCCGCAGCCAGGTAGGACATGGAGCGCGCCTGCTCGGCGTGCAGGTACATGTCCACCGCGCGGTGCTGCAGGGCCTGGAAGCTGCCGATGGGCACGCCGAACTGCTTGCGGGTCTTCAGGTACGACACCGTCGCCTCGATGGCGGCCGCCATCGCGCCGACCGCCTCAGCACAGAGCGCGGCCGTGGCGCGGTCGATGGCCTTCTCCACGAGCGGCAGCGCCTCGTGCTGGCGACCCACGAGGGCCGCCTGGCCGACACGCACGTCCTGCAGGACCACCTCGGCGGCGCGCTGTCCATCCTGCGTGGCGTAGCCCTGGCGGGTCAGGCCGCCCGCGCGGGCATCGACCAGGAACAGGGAGACGCCGCTGACGTCGCGAGGCGCACCCTGGGTGCGCGCCGTCACCAGCAGCTGGTCGGCGCTGTCGCCATGCAGCACGACCGACTTGCGGCCATTGAGCACGTAGCCGCTGCCCTCGGCGCGCGCCGTGGTGGCGACATGCGCCAGCTCGTAGCGACTGCCCGGTTCGTCATGGGCCAGGGCCAGCTTCAGCTCGCCGGCGGCCACGCGCGGCAGGTAGGCATCCTGCTGCACGGGGTTGCCCGCCTCGGCGAGCAGGCCCGCCCCCAGGACCACGGTCGACAGGTAAGGCTCCACCACCAGGCTGCGGCCCAGGCTCTCCATCACCAGCTGGGTGTCGAAGGCCCCGCCGCCGAAACCGCCCTGCGCCTCGGGCAGGGTCATGGCCAGCACGCCCATCTCGGCGAACTGCGCCCAGACCTCGCCACTGTTGGCGCGCAGCAGGGCCCGGCGCTGATCGAAGCCGTAGTTCTGGCGCAGGTAGCGCTCCAGGCTGTCGCGGAACTGCTGCTGCTCGTCGCTGAAATTGAAGTTCATGGGCTGTCCCTCAGAAGCCGAGGATCATCTTGGAGATGATGTTCTTCTGGATCTCGTTGGATCCGCCGTAGATCGTGGTCTTGCGCATGTTGAAGTACTGTCCCGACAGGGCCGGTGCGTACTCCGGGCCGAACACCGCGCCGCGCCAGGCCGGGTCCAGTGCCTCGTGCTGCCAGACCAGCGCATCCGGACCCAGGGCCAGCATCATCAGCTCGCTGAGCGTCTGCTGGATCTCGGAGCCGCGGATCTTGAGCAGGGAGGCCTCGGGACCCGGGGCACGCTTCTCGCGCTCGGCGGCGATCACGCGCAGATTGGTGATCTCCAGCGCCATCAGCTCGATCTCCACCTGCGCGACGCGGTCGCGGAAGCGCAGGTCGTCAAGCAGCGGCCGGCCATCCGCGCCACGCTGCGCCCGCGCGATCTGCTTCAGGCGCTTGAGCCAGCGCTTGGAGCGGCCCACCTCGGCGATCCCGGTGCGCTCGTGGCCGAGCAGGAACTTCGCGTAGGTCCAGCCCTTGTTCTCCTCGCCGACGAGGTTCTGCACCGGCACCTCGACGTTATCGAACCAGACCTCGTTCACCTCGTGCTCGCCGTCGAGCATGATGATCGGGCGCACGGTGATGCCCGGTGTCTTCATGTCGATCAGCAGGAAGGAGATGCCCTCCTGCTTGCGCGCCTCCGGCGAGGTGCGCACCAGGCAGAAGATCCAGTCGGCATGCTGGCCGAGCGTGGTCCAGGTCTTCTGGCCATTGACGATGTACGTGTCGCCGCGGCGCTCGGCGCGGGTCTTGAGCGAGGCCAGGTCCGAGCCCGAGCCCGGCTCGGAATAGCCCTGGCACCACCAGTCCTCGCCCGACAGGATGCGCGGCAGGAAGTAGTCCTGCTGGGCCTTGCTGCCGAAGTGCATGATCACCGGGGCCACCATCACCAGCCCGAACGGCATCAGCGCGGGCGCCCCGGCGTCGGCACATTCCTCGCTGAAGATGTGTTGCTGCACGGCGTCCCAGCCCGGGCCACCGAAGGCCACCGGCCAGTGCGGTGCCACCCAGCCCTTGCGATGCAGGATGCGATGCCAGCGCAGGAAGTCTTCCTTGCCCATGCGCTTGCCCTCGAGCACCTTGGCGCTCAGGTCCTGCGGCAGCTCGGCATCGATGAAGGCGCGGACGTCCTGACGGAACGCCTGCTCCTCCCGGGTGAAGTTGAAATCCATGGGGCTCTCCAGAATCCGGCCGAGGAGCTTACGGGCGGTCGGCACAGGGGACAAATTCGCCCGGTCGATGCCCGGCCATGCGCGGCGTGCATTGGCCAGCCCCGCCCCTCGACCCCTAGCATCATCGACCCGTTTCCAGGAGCCGACATGAGCATCACGAGCTACCACGTCGACGGCGGCATCGCCGTGATCACGATGAACAGCCCGCCGGTCAACGGCCTGGGCCTGCCGCTGCGCAGCGGCATCGCCGAGGGCCTGCAGCGGGCCGCCGCGGATGAGGCCGTGCGGGGCATCGTGCTCACCGGCACCGCCAGCGCCTTCTCGGGTGGCGCCGACATCCGCGAGTTCAATTCGCCGAAGATGCTGGCCACCCCCAACCTGCACGACCTGATTGCGCAGATCGAAGCTGGCCACAAGCCCGTGGTCGCAGCGATTGCCGGCGTCTGCCTGGGCGGTGGCCTGGAGCTCGCCCTGGGCTGCCATTACCGCGTGGCGCGTGGCGACGCGCAGGTGGCCCTGCCCGAGGTCAAGCTCGGCCTGCTGCCGGGCGGCGGCGGCACGCAGCGCCTGCCGCGCGCGGTCGGCGTGCCCATGGCCCTGGAGATGATCGTCTCCGGCGAGATGGTGCCGGCGCAGAAGCTGGCCCAGACCGCGCTGTTCGACGCGCTCACCGACGGCGAGGTGGTCGCCGCGGCCCTGACCTTCGCCCGCCAAGCGGCGGGCCGCCCGCTGACGCGCGTGCGCGACCGCCGCGTGGACCTGGCCGACGCCCCGGCATTCTTCGCCGCCGCGCGCGAGAAGGTGAAGAAGGCCGCCGGCCCGCTGCCGGCGCCGCTCAAGTGCCTGGAATGCGTGGAAGCCGCCGCGCTCAAATCCTTCGACGAAGGCATGGCGGTGGAGCGTGACAACTTCGCCTTCCTGCTCAACGGTCCGGAGTCGCGCGCCCTCCGCCACGCCTTCTTCGGCGAGCGCGCCGCCATGAAGATCCCGGACATCCCCGAGGACACGCCGGTGCGGCCGATCCGCAGCGCCGCGGTGATCGGCGCCGGCACCATGGGCGGCGGCATCGCCATGAACTTCGCCAATGCCGGCCTGCCGGTGCACCTGCTGGAAATGAAGCAGGAGGCGCTGGACCGGGGCCTCGCCGTGATCCGCCGCAACTACGAGAGCGCGGCAAGGAAGGGCAAGCTCACCGCCGAGCAGCTGGAGCAGCGCATGGCGCTGATCCGCCCGACCCTTAGCTATGCCGATATCGGCCAGGCCGACATCGTCATCGAGGCCGTGTTCGAGGACATGACGGTCAAGCAGAAGGTGTTCGAGCAGCTCGACGCGACCCTGAAGCCCGGCGCGATCCTGGCCAGCAACACCTCCACCCTGGACCTGGACCGGATCGCTGCCTTCACGAAACGGCCACAGGATGTGGTGGGCCTGCACTTCTTCTCGCCGGCCAACGTGATGCGCCTGCTGGAGGTGGTGCGCGGCGCCCGGACCGCCAAGGACGTCATGGCCACGGTGATGAAGCTGGCGAAGACCATCCGCAAGCTGCCCGTGGTGGCCGGCGTCTGCGATGGCTTCATCGGCAACCGCATGATCAACCGCTACAGCGCCGAGGCCCTGCGCCTGCTCGACGAAGGCGCGCTACCGCAGCAGGTGGACGGGGCGATCGAGCGCTGGGGCTTCGCCATGGGACCGTTCCGCATGAGCGATCTGGCCGGCAACGACGTGAGCTGGCTGATCCGCCAGCGCCACTATGCCGAGCATCCGACCATGCGGCGCGAGGTCGTGGCCGATGCGCTCTGCGAGCGTGGCCGCTACGGACAGAAGACCGGCAAGGGCTGGTACCGCTATGAGCCGGGCGACCGCACCGCGCATCCGGATGCGGAGGTCGAACAGCTCATCGTCACCGCCCGCCAGGCCGCCGGTCGCACGCCGCGCACGATCAGCGACACCGAGATCGTCGAGCGCCTGGTCTACGCCCTGGTCAACGAGGGCGCGCGCCTGCTCGAGGAAGGCATCGCCCTGCGCGCCTCCGATATCGACATGATCTATCTCAATGGCTACGGCTTCCCGCTGCATCGCGGCGGACCGATGCTGGTGGCCGACCTGGCGGGGCTGGCGCAGGTGGCGACGCGGATGCGGGAGTTTGCGCAGCAGCCGGGGGGCAATGCGGCCTTCTGGGAACCGGCGCCGTTGCTGGCGAAGCTGGCGGCGGAGGGGAAGACGTTCAACTGAGGAGGTGGCGGGGTTGGCGCAAAGCGTCGGGTTTGGTCGTCTTCGCAAGGAGTTCTGCTCCTTACGTCACGACCTGCGTGTATGACGCCTGTCGGCGCCAGTCACTTTTCTTGTCTTGCCACCAACAGTAGGCGCCTCTAGGCGAGAAAAGTAACCAAAAGAACTCGCTTTTCCAGCGAGGTGCTTTCCCGGTGAGAGGCAGCAACGCGAATACGCGTTGGCTGCCCCGCTGGAACCGGCAAAGGTGAGAGGGCATTGATTCCTCTACTGCCTGAACGCGCAGGGATGCTGCGGTGCTTTTGACACGCTCACGCGACGATCAGCAGCAACTATCCGGCTGACCCTGCTCCATCAAAACGAGAGGCAGCAAAAGCGTCTCTCGCAACGGATGTTCGAGAGGGGCGGCGAGGCGTATTCGCGGTGAACGTTTTCCGGCGAAGGCTTCGCGCTGGAAGAGCCCCTTCTTTTGCTTACTTTTCTTGGGAAGGCAAGAAAAGTGAGGCGGTCCGACAGGACCGAAAAACGCTGGTCGTGCAAACAACCAGCAGAGCTTGTTGCTAAGACGGCCCAAGCCCAGGCCAAGCCTCACCCCAACGTCCGATCCCGATAGTTCGCCCCCTCACCCGCCCGCCCCGCCCGCAAGGCCTCGCGATGATTGCGTCCCAGCAGCAGCCGCAGCTGCAGCGCGCTCTCGATACGGAAGGCCCAGCGCTCGCTCGCCACCCAGCTGCGGTGGAACAGCTGCTTGGTGGCCACTAAGGCGTCCGGCGAGCGCGCCAGCAGCTGACGCGCCAGGGCCTCGGCAGCCGCCAGGGGATCGTCGGCCACCTCGGTGACCAGACCGTACTCAAGCGCCTTGCGGCCGTCGAAAACCTCTGCGGTCATGGTCAGACGCTTGGCCAGGTCCATGGGCAGCAGTTCGCGCAGGCTGACCGAGCCGCTCATGTCGGGGATCAGGCCCCACTTGGCCTCCATCACCGACAGCTGGGCATCAGGCGCGGCGATGCGGAAATCGGCGCCCAGCGCGATCTGCAGGCCACCGCCGAAGCAGGCGCCATGCACCACCGCGATCACCGGCACCGGCAGCTGGCGCCAGCACCAGCCGGCATCCTGGTAGAGATTGGTCTTCTTCACGCCCCACTTGAAGAAGCTGCGCATCATCTTCGGCCGCTCCTTGAGCACGGCGCCAAAGTCCAGCCCCGCGCAGAAGGCACGGCCCTCGCCGCGCAGGATCACGACGCGGATCGAACGATCGGCGCGGATCTGCTTCGCGGTGGCGACCAGGGCGTCGAACATCGGGAAGTCGAGCCCGTTCATCTTGTCCGGGCGATTCATCGTCACGTAGGCGATGCGATCCCGCACCTCGAGCCTGACCCGCTGTTCCATGATCTGCACCCCTGGCTTGCGATCTGCGATTGTCGCCCAAGTGCCTCGGAGAACGCTTGTTTACCGATACCCCGGTCCAGTGGCGCGCGGGCCAGTCCCCTTCCCCCGCGGGCGCCGCTATGCTCCCCGGCCATTCGCCAGCCCTTCTGGCCCGCCCTGGGGATCACCCGTGTCCAAGCCGTATCCGCACCTGCTGCAGCCGCTCGATCTCGGCTTCACCACGCTCAAGAACCGTGTGCTGATGGGCTCGATGCACACCGGACTGGAAGACCGCAAGAAGAACTTCCCGCGCCTGGCGGCCTATTTCGCAGAACGCGCCCGCGGCGATGTCGGCCTGATGGTGACCGGCGGCTTCTCGCCCAACATCGAAGGCTGGCTCTTCCCCTTCGCCTCCAAGCTGTCCTCCGGCCCGGCGGCGCGCAACCACCGCATCGTCACCGACGCCGTGCACGCCGAAGGCGGCAAGATCGCGCTGCAGATCCTGCATGCCGGCCGCTACGGCTACTCGCCCCTGTCGGTGAGCGCCTCGAAGGCCAAGTCGCCGATCACGCCGTTTGCGCCGCGCGAGCTGTCCACCGGCGGCGTCGAGCGCCAGATCAAGGCCTTCGTGCGCTGCGCCCAGCTGGCCCGCGAGGGCGGCTACGACGGCGTCGAGATCATGGGTTCCGAGGGCTACTTCATCAACCAGTTCCTCGTCACCCACGTCAACAACCGCAATGATCGCTGGGGTGGCAGCTGGGAGAACCGCATGCGCCTGCCGGTGGAGATCGTGCAGCGCGCGCGCGAGGCCGTCGGCAAGGACTTCATCATCATCTACCGCCTGTCGATCCTGGACCTGATCCCGAACGGCCAGACCTGGGAAGAGACGGTGCAGCTCGCCAAGGCAATCGAGAAGGCCGGCGCGACGATCATCAACAGCGGCATCGGCTGGCACGAGGCGCGCATCCCGACCATCGCCACCTCGGTGCCGCGCGGCGCCTTCGCCTGGGTGACGCAGAAGCTCAAGGGCGAGGTGACGATCCCGGTCTGCACCACCAACCGCATCAACGATCCGGCAGTGGCCGAGCAGATCCTGGCCTCCGGCCAGGCCGACATGATCTCCATGGCGCGCCCGCTGCTGGCCGACCCCGAGTTCGTGAAGAAGGCCGCGCAGGGTCGGGCCGACGAGATCAATACCTGCATCGCCTGCAACCAGGCCTGC
Source organism: Solimonas sp. (assembly GCA_036275615.1). Lineage (GTDB taxonomy): Bacteria > Pseudomonadota > Gammaproteobacteria > Nevskiales > Nevskiaceae > Solimonas. Next base: position 35,290 of record DASUDL010000125.1, on the reverse strand, counting down.
CTCGACCACACGTTCTCCAACAAGACGGCGAGCTGCCTGGTGAATCCACGCGCCTGCCACGAGACCGAACTCAACTACACGCCGGCGGCGCAGAAGAAGCGCATCGCCGTGATCGGCGCCGGCCCCGCGGGCCTGGCCGCCTCCACGGTGCTGGCCGAACGCGGACATAGCGTCGACCTCTACGACGCCGCGTCCGAGATCGGTGGCCAGTTCAACATGGCCAAGACGATCCCGGGCAAGGAGGAGTTCCACGAGACCATCCGCTACTTCCGCAAGAAGCTGCAGACCACGGGCGTGAACCAGAAGCTCGGTACACGCGTGTCCGCCGACGACCTGGTGAAAGCGAAGTACGACGAGGTGATCCTGGCCACGGGTGTCACGCCGCGCAATCCGCGCATTCCCGGCCAGGCCGAGCAGGAAAAGACCGGCAAGGTACTGAACTACGTCGACGTGCTCCTGCACAAGAAGCCGGTGGGCAAGCGCGTGGCCGTGATCGGGGCCGGCGGCATCGGCTTCGACATCTCCGAATACCTGGTGCATGACGGCCACTCGCCGACCCTCGACCTCGCCGCCTGGAACAAGGAATGGGGCGTGGCCGATCCGCAGCAGCAGCGCAGCGGTCTGGCGCGTCCGCAGGTCACGCCGCCGGCGCGCGAGGTGATCCTGCTGCAGCGCAAGGCCGAATCGCTGGGCAAGCGCCTGGGCAAGACCACGGGCTGGATCCACCGCGCACAGTTGAAGATGAAGAAGGTGGAGATGATCGGCGGCGTGAACTACGAGTCGATCGACGAACGCGGGCTGCTGATCAGCTACGGCGAGAAGCGCGAGAAGGCCACGCTGCTGGAGGTCGATCACATCGTCCTCTGCACCGGCCAGGAGCCGCAGCGTGAACTGCAGGCCCCGCTGCAGGCAGCAGGCGTGACGGTGCACGTGATCGGCGGCGCCGACGTCGCCGCCGAACTCGATGCCAAGCGCGCGATCAACCAGGGCTCGCGCCTGGCGGCAACGCTCTGACGGAAGTCCTGCGGGCGGCCATGACCGAGGAGGTCGTTGCCGCGCCGCCCGGGGCCTGCCCAGGCTGCGCCACCCTGACCGGAGAGCGCGCATGGACCTCATCCTGATCGCGGTGGCCGCCAGCTTCGCCGGCATGGGCCTGCTGGCCCTGGGTGCGCTGCACGATCGAGACCGCCGGCGCCGCGGCCCTGGTGCTGACTCTCCACCTGCCACCGGGCTGAGCGGCAGCCCCGGTGCGACTGTTTTAAACTATCGACAGTTTTGAACTGCTCTCCTCCGATGGCCACCGCCAAGCAACGCCTGTACCGCATCAGCTTCAACAACCAGGGCCAGGTGTACGAGGTCTACGCCCGCGAGGTGAGCCATGGCGCGATGCTCGGCTTCGTCGAGATCGCCAAGCTGGTGTTCGGCGAGAAGACGACCGTCGTGGTCGACACCAGCGAGGAGAAGCTGAAGGATGAGTTTGCCCACGTCGAGCGCTTCTATGTGCCGGTGCATGCGGTGATCCGCATCGACGAGGTGAACCGCCCGGGGCCAGCGCGCATCCATGGCGGTGGCGAGAGCGGCAAGGTCGCGACGTTCCCGACCTACAACTTCGGCGCGCCCAAGACGTGAGCGGGGCATCCCGCCGCGCGGCCGAAGGAGCGGACCTCGTCCGCGATTCTTCAAGCTGCGGTCACGGTGTCCATTGCGGGCCTGGCCCGCTCCTACCGGGCGGGAGCCGGTGATGCGCTTCGCCATGCTGGGCTCGGGCAGCAAGGGCAACGCCACGCTGATCGAGTACGCCGGGACCCGCGTGCTGGTCGACTGCGGGTTCCCGACGCGCGAGGCCGAGGCCCGGCTGGCCCGCCTCGGGGTGGCGCCGGACTCGATCGACGCCATCCTGGTCACGCACGAGCACGCCGACCACCTTGGCGGCGTGGGCCGCTACGCCCGCCGCCATGGCACGACGGTCTGGATCACCCAGGGCACCCACCGCGCCTGGGCCGATCCCGAGGTGCCGGCCGTACGCATTTTCAGCCCGCACCAGGACTTCACGATCGGCGACCTGTGCATCAGGCCCTACCCGGTACCCCACGACGCCCGGGAACCCTGCCAGTACGTGATTGCCGCCGGCGGCCGGCGCCTGGGCATCCTCTCCGATGCCGGGCACGTCACGGCCCACATGCGGGCCACGCTCAGCGGCTGCGATGCCCTGCTGCTGGAGTGCAACCATGATCCGGCCCTGCTGGCGGCCGGTCCCTACCCGGCCTCGCTCAAGGAGCGGGTCGGCGGCAACCGGGGCCACCTGGCCAACGCCCAGGCCGCGGAACTGCTGCGCGGTATCGACTGCAGCCGCCTCCAGCACCTGGTGCTGACGCACCTGTCCGAGGTCAACAACCGCCCCGACCTGGCCCGCGCCGCGGTCACGGGCGCGATCACCGCTCCCTCGGGCGCCGATGCCGACTGGATCGTCTGCGCCGACCAGGGGCAGGGCCTGGACTGGCGCGCCCTCGCCTGAGGGGGGCGGTGCGGCCGGCCCCGGGGTGAGGCCCCTCACGACTGGCCACCCGAACATGCGAAAATACCGGCCTCTGCCGCTGCCCCACCGGCCATCCGCCGCCGGTGGGCGCCGTTTCCAAGGAACGTCATGGGTCTGACCCTCCTGCCCGGTGCCGAATCGCTCTCGGCCTTCCGTATCGCCCGCCTGCTCGAGACCTTGCGTCCGCAGGCGCCCGGCCTGAAGGCCCTGCAGGTCCGCGATCTCTACCTGGTGGATTCGGCGCAGCCCGACCTGCCGGCCCTGCGCCAGCTGCTGGGCCCGGGCCCCGAGGCTATCGAGCCCGCCGACCTGGTCCTCTACGTGGTTCCCCGCGTCGGCACGACCTCGCCCTGGTCGAGCAAGGCCACCGACATCGCCCGCGTCTGTGGCCTCACCGACGTGCGCCGCATCGAGCTGGGCCGCGTCTACCGCTTCACGGGCATCCGCGAGCTGCCCGCCAGCGCCCGGGAGGCCCTGCACGACCCGATGATGGAGTCGGTGCTCGACAGCCTCGACCGCCTGCAGCACGTCTTCGATGGCCAGCCGCGTCGCAGCCTGCGCACGGTCGACGTCCTGGGTGGCGGCCTGGCGGCCCTGGCCACGGCCAATCGCGACTGGGGCCTGGCACTGTCCGACGAGGAGATGGGCTATCTCGCCGAGCATTACCGCAAGGCCGGCGCCAATCCCACCGACGCCGAGCTGATGATGTTCGGCCAGGTGAACAGCGAGCACTGCCGCCACAAGATCTTCAACGCCGAGTTCACGGTGGACGGCGAGGTGCAGCCGCACTCGCTGTTCCAGATGATCAAGCTCACGCACGCCGCCGCGCCCGAGGGCGTGCTCTCCGCCTACAAGGACAATGCCGCGGTCATCGCCGGCCCGGAGGCCATGCGCTGGTTCCCGGAGTCTGACCAGGTCTGGCGCGAGCACCGCGAGCCCGTGCACATCCTGATGAAGGTGGAGACGCATAACCACCCGACCGGCATCAGCCCGCACCCCGGTGCCGCCACCGGCGCCGGCGGCGAGATCCGCGACGAGGCCGCCACCGGCCTCGGCGGCAAGCCCAAGGCCGGCCTGGCCGGCTTCTCGGTCGCCAACCTGAAGATCCCTGGCTTCGAGCAGCCCTGGGAAGCCGACCTCGGCCGCCCGCCGCGCATGGCCAGCGCCCTGCAGATCATGCTCGACGGCCCGATCGGCGCCGCCGCCTACAACAACGAATTCGGCCGCCCCAACCTCAACGGCTACTTCCGCACCTACGAGCAGCTCACGCCCGATGGCCGCAACCGCGGCTACCACAAGCCGATCATGATCGCCGGCGGCTACGGCAACATCCGCGAGGGCCATGTCGAGAAGCGTGTGGTGGTCGAAGGCACGAAGCTGGTCGTGCTCGGCGGTCCGGCCATGCTCATTGGCCTCGGCGGCGGCGCTGCCTCGTCGCTGGCCACCGGCACCAGCTCGGCGGAGCTGGATTTCGCCTCGGTGCAGCGCGCCAATCCGGAACTGGAGCGCCGCTGCCAGCAGGTGGTCGACGCCTGCTGGGCCCTGGGCGCCGCCAACCCCATCCTGTCCATCCATGACGTGGGCGCCGGCGGCATCTCCAATGCCCTGCCCGAGCTCGTGCATGCCGACGACCGCGGCGGCCGTTTCGCCCTGCGCGACGTGCTGTCGGCGGACCCGGCGCTCTCGCCGATGGAAATCTGGTGCAACGAATCGCAGGAGCGCTACGTGCTCGCCCTGCCGCCGGAATCGCTGCCCCTGTTCGGCGAGCTGTGCGCGCGCGAGCGCTGCCCCTGGGCCGTGGTGGGCACCGCCACCGCCGAGCGCCAGCTGCGCGTCGAGGACCCGCTGAGCGCCCAGCATCCGGTGGACATGCCCATGCCGGTGCTGCTGGGCAAACCGCCGCGCATGAAGCGCAGCACGCAGCGTGCGCCCAGCCGCTTCCCGGCGCTGGATACCGCGAAGATCGAGATCGCCGAGGCCCTGCAGCGCCTGCTGGCCCTGCCGGCGGTGGCCTCCAAGAACTTCCTGATCACGATCGGCGACCGCACCGTCGGCGGCCTGACCGTGCGCGACCAGATGGTCGGGCCCTGGCAGGTCCCCGTGGCGGATTGCGCCGTCACCGCCACCGGCTTCGAGGCCACCACCGGCGAGGCCATGGCCATGGGCGAGCGCACGCCGCTGGCCCTGCTCGATGGCCCCGCCTCCGGTCGCATGGCCGTGGCCGAGGCGGTACTGAACCTGGCGGCCGCGCCGATCGCGCAGCTGCGTGACGTCCGTCTGTCCGCCAACTGGATGGCCGCCTGCGGCCAGGGCGACGAGGACGCGCGCCTGTTCGACACGGTGAAGGCCGTCGGCGCCGAGCTTTGTTCGCAGCTCGGCATCGCCATCCCGGTGGGCAAGGATTCGCTATCGATGAAGGCGGTCTGGCAGCAGGATGGCCAGACCCGCACCCAGACCGCGCCCCTGTCGCTGATCGTCTCGGCCTTCGCGCCGGTCACCGACGTGCGCCTGTCCCTCACGCCGCAGCTGCGCACCGATGCCGGGGAAACGCGCCTGGTGCTCGTGGATCTCGCCGCCGGCCACCAGCGCCTGGGCGGTTCGGCCCTGGCCCAGGTCTACGGCCAGGTGGGCGACCGCGCCCCGGACCTTGATGAGGCCGGTCGCCTGAAGGCGGCCTTCGACAGCGTGCAGCGCCTCAACCGCGAGGGCCGGCTGCTCGCCTACCACGACCGCAGCGACGGTGGCCTGCTGGTGACGGTCGCCGAGATGGCCTTTGCCGGCCACTGCGGCGCGGACCTGGAGATCGCAGCGCTGGGCGTCGACGCCGTCGCCGCCCTGTTCAATGAGGAGCTGGGCTTTGTGGTGCAGGTGCGCGCAGCAGAGTTGCCGGCCGTACTCGCCACCTTCGAGCAGGCCGGTCTGGCGGCGCACGACATCGGCAGCCCGAATGCCCGCGATGAGCTGCGCGTGAGCCGGGCCGGTGCGACGCTGTATGCGGCACCGCGCGAGGCGCTGCACAAGCGCTGGAGCGAGGTCAGCTCACGGATCGCCGCCCTGCGCGACGATCCCGACTGCGTGCGCGAGGAGTTCGAGGCCATCGGCCGCCGCACGCCGGGCCTGCAGGTGCAGCTGAGCTTTGCACCGTCCGTCGCGCCGCACCTGGCCCGCCGCCCGCGCGTGGCGATCCTGCGCGAGCAGGGTGTCAACAGCCAGTACGAGATGGCGTATGCCTTCCACGCCGCCGGCTTCGAGTCGGTGGACGTGCACATGACCGACATCCTCGAGGGTCGCGTGCAGCTGGCCGACTTCGCCGGCCTCGTGGCCTGCGGCGGCTTTTCCTACGGCGACGTGCTCGGCGCCGGCCAGGGCTGGGCCAAGACCATCCTGTTCAACGAACGCGCCCGCGCCGAGTTCCAGCAGTTCCTGGCCCGGCCGGACCGCTTCGCCCTGGGCGTCTGCAATGGCTGCCAGATGTTCGCGGCCCTCAAGAGCATCGTCCCCGGCGGCGAGGCCTGGCCGGCCTTCCGCCGCAACCGCAGCGAGCAATTTGAGGCGCGCTGGAGCCAGGTGGAGATCCTCGAGTCGAAGTCGTTGTTCTTCGCTGGCATGGCGGGCTCGCGCCTGCCGATCGCGGTCGCCCACGGCGAGGGCCGCGCGGTGTTCGACGCCGCCGCCGACCTTGCGGCCCTGCAGCGCAACAGCCAGGTGGCGATGCGCTATGTCGACGGGGCCGGCCAGCCTGCGGAGCGCTACCCGCAGAACCCGAACGGCTCGCCCGCCGGCCTGACCAGCGTCTGCAACACCGATGGCCGCATCACCGTACTGATGCCGCATCCGGAGCGCACCATCCATGGCGTGACGGGCTCGTGGTGGCCGCAGCGCTGGGACGGTGGCAAGACGCCCTGGTTCCAGATGTTCGTCAACGCCCGGCGCTGGTCGAACTGACGCAGGCTGCACCATGAAAAAGGCGCCCTGCGGGGCGCCTTTTACGTTGGGCGGTCGTCTATGGGCAGGCGATCACTCGCCGTAGTCGATCGCTTCCTTGGGCGGGTTGCCATCGTGGACCAGGTTCAAGCGCCGCTGCAGATAGACCCCGCGGATGAACAGGTAGGGATCGAACTGCTGCGCGATCATGCCCTCGCTGCCCAGCAGGCCAGCACGGTAGTTCACGACACGCAGGCCGGCCAGGGGAACGGTCACGGAGCCATCGACGCCCCAGAGCGGATTGACCAGGTAGTCGCCGCCGAATCCGGTCAGCTCACGCGGCGTGCTGGGGCCCAGGAAGGGCAGCATGAGGAACGGGCCCTGCCCGAGGCCCCAGTAGCCCAGGGTCTGGCCGAAATCCTCGTTGCGGCGCTCCAGGCCCACCATCGTGGCGGGATCGAGCAGGCCGGCGAGTCCGAAGGTGCTGTTCAGCAGGAAACGGGTCGTATCACGCCCGGCGTGGCGCCACTTCGCCTGCAACAGGTCGTTGACGATGACGCGCGGATAGAAAACGTTGTCGATGAAGTTGCCGATGCCGGTGCGGACCGGGCTGGGCAGCACCTTCACATAGGCCTTGGCGGTGGGCTTGAGCACGGCCCGGTCGACGGCGTCGTTGAAGCCGTAGACCTTGCGGTTCCAGGACTCGTACGGATCGTGGGGGTCATCGACCGGACTGTGCGCACAGGCGCCCAGCAGGCAGGCAAGGCCGATCAGCAGCAGACGCATGAAACCCCCAAGAAAAGGCTTATTCGAGTCCCAGCAGGGTAACCAGCCCGAAAAACTCTGCAAGTCGGCGCAGGCCCGACGGGGCGCCGGTGTACCGCAGGGACTTGCCGGAGCGTCGCTGCAGCTCCAGCAGGAAGGCGAGGCCCGCGCTGTCGACGCGGGTCACGCCGGAGAGGTCACAGGTTCCGGCACCGGACAGGCTGGAGGCCCGATCCAGCCAGGCGCCGACCGTCGCCAGCGTCAGCTCGCCCTCGAGACGGGGGGCGGCGGACATCAGCCGCCCGCCGGCGTGGAAACCGGCTTGGGCGCGATCTGGCCGCCGCTTTCCATGCGGGCGATCACTGCCTCAAGGCCGGTCTTCTTGATCTCGGCATTGAACTGGCCGCGGAAGTTGGTCACCAGCGAGATGTTCTCGATGGTGATGTCGTACACCTTCCATTCCTCGCCAATCTTGTGCAGGGCAAAGCCGATCCCCACCGGCGGCTTGCCGTTGCCGCGGATCAGGCTCGAGTTGACGATCACATCATCGGCGTCGGGGGCCAGGCGCATCGGCTTCCACTCCGCCTCGACCGAGTCGTAGTTCTCGAGCAGGGCATTGGCGTAGGAGCGGATCAGCATGTTCTTGAACGCCTCCTGGAAGCGCGTGCGCTGCGCCTCGCTGGCCGTCTTCCAGTTGCGCGCCAACACGCTGCGGGCAATGAAGGGCACATCGAAGTACGGCACGACGGTGTCGTCCACCACCTTGTAGAAGCCCGGCAGGTCGGCCTTGTACTTGGTGTGGTTCTGGGCGATCAGGGTCTGCAGCTTGCGCGTGCCCTCCTTGACCACCTCGTCCGGCGCCTTCGCGGCCGCCTGGGCGACGCCCAGCCCCCCCAGCAGCAGGGACAGGGACAGGAACAAAGCCGGGAACTTCTTCATCGCTTACTCCTGGCTGGCCGGTGCGGCAGGCGCCGGCTTGCTCGCCATGTTGGTGAGGAACTGGCCGATGATGTTCTCGAGCACCAGGGCCGACTGCGTGAACTTGATGCGGCTGCCTTCCTTGAGGGAGTCCTCGGCCCCGCCGGGCTCCAGACCGATGTACTGCTCGCCCAGAAGGCCCGCGGTCAGGATCTTGGCGTTGCTGTCCTCGGGGATGGTGTTGTAGCTCTGGGCCAGGTCCATGCTGACGCGGGCCTCGAAGTTCTCGGGGTCGATGACGATCTCGCGGACCCGGCCGATCTTCACGCCGGCCATCGTGACGGCCGCGCCCGGCTTGAGGCCACCGATATTCTCGAACATCGCCGTCACGCTGAACGTCTCACCCTTGGTGACCGACTCCAGGCTCGCGACCCGGAACGTCAGCACGAATACCGCGGCGACGCCCAGGCACACGAAGAAACCCACCAGTATCTCCAGCGCTCTCGATTGCATAAGACCGATCCTAGACTGAGGTTCCCGCTCTTAACGAAACATGAATGCGGTGAGGACGAAATCCAGCGCCAGGATGCTGAGCGAGGAAACGACCACCGTCGACGTCGTGGCGCGGGATACGCCCTCGGACGTCGGTGCCGCGTGATACCCCTGGTAGACCGCGATCCAGCTGATCGCGGCACCGAAGACGATGCTCTTGATGAAGCTCTGGACGATGTCGTCGATCTCCACCGCGCCACGGATCTGCGACCAGTAGCTACCGGCATCGACACCGAGCAGTTCCACACCGACAGCGTGGCCCCCGGCGATGCCGATGGCCATGACGCAGAAGATGCCCGCCAGCAGCGGCATGGCCAGCACGCCGGCAATGAAGCGGGGGGCGATCACGCGGCGGATCGGGTCGACAGCCATCATCTCCATCGCCGACAGCTGGTCGGTGGCCTTCATCAGGCCGATCTCGGCGGCAAGCGCCGAACCGGCGCGGCCGGCAAACAACAGCGCCGTCACGACCGGCCCCAGCTCGCGGACGATCACCAGGGCCACGAACACGCCCAGGGACTCCTCCGCACCAAAGCGCACCAGGGTGCGGAAGCCCTGAAGCGCCAGGACCATGCCCACGAAGCTGCCGGAGATCACGATGATGATCAGTGACAGCACGCCGACCATGTACAGCTGCTGCACCAGCAGGCGTGGACGCATCAGCGCCGAAGGGATTGCCGCCAGGACCGAGAGCAGGAAGAACTGCGCCCGGCCAAGGCCGGCCAGGAAGTTGGCCAGTACCGTGAACATGCCGCTCATGCGCCGGTCCCCTGGAGGTCCTGCAGGTAGGGCTTGCCCTTGTAGTGGAACGCGATCGGCCCGTCGGGTGCGCCGGTCAGGAACTGCTGGACGAGTTCGGAGCTGGAGGCACGGATGCGCTCCGGCGTGCCCTGGTCGAGCACCTTGCCGCCGCCGACGATGTAGGCGTAGTCGGCGATGGACAGCACCTCTTCGACGTCGTGCGAGACGACGATGCTGGTGATGCCCAGCGCCTCGTTCAGCGAGCGGATCAGGCGCATCAGGACGCCCATGCTGATCGGGTCCTGGCCCGTGAACGGCTCGTCGTACATGACCAGCTCGGGCTCGAGGGCGATGGCGCGCGCCAGTGCCACGCGACGGGCCATGCCGCCGGACAGCTGCTCCGGAAACAGGTCGCGTGCACCGCGCAGGCCCACGGCCTCGAGCTTCATCAGCACCAGATCGCGGATTATCGATTCCGGCAGGGTCGTGTGCTCGCGCAGCGGGAACGCCACGTTGTCGAAGACGCTCAGGTCGGTCAGCAGGGCGCCGTTCTGGAACAGCAGGCCCATGCGCTTGCGCAGCGTGTACAGCTGCTGGCGCGACTGGGCGTGCACGTCGATGCCATCGAAATGCACCGTGCCTGCCTGCGGCCGCCATTGCCCACCGATCAGGCGCAGCAGCGTGGTCTTGCCGGTGCCGGAAGGCCCGAGGATGGCCGTCAGCTTGCCGCGCGGGATATCGAGGTCCACGCCCTCGTAGATCGCCCGCGTGCCTTGGCGGAAGCTCACGCCGCGCACACGCACCAGCGCGTCGGCGGCAACAGCGGGGTTGTCGGAAGTGCTCGTGCTCATTCGGGGTTGGACCGGGCGACCGGCCGAAAATTCAGCGGTCCGGATTCGAGGTTCCGGCCGATTGTACCCGAGGCGCCTGCCCCGCCCCGCGGAACCAGGTCACGGTTGCCGTCTCGTAGCCCAGCTGGCGCTGCAGGGCCCCGGCAAGCCGGGTGCGCACCGTTTCCATGGCCACCGGCGCGGGCGTGAGCGCCGCGATCTGGGTCATGCGCAACCCCTGGTAGCCGCAGGGATTGATCCGCGTGAACGGCTCGAGATCCATGTCCACATTGAGCGACAGGCCGTGGTAGCTGCAGGCGCGGCGCACGCGCAGCCCCAGCGAGCCGATCTTGGCGCGGCCCGGACGCCCTTCCGCTCCATCAACGTAGACCCCGGGCGCCTCCGGATCGGCATGGGCCTGGATGTCGAATGAGGCCAGGGTCTCGACCATGGCCTGCTCGATGCGGGTGACCAGGGTGCGGATACCGTAGCCCCGCCGCTGCAGATCCACCAGGAAATACACCACCAGCTGGCCGGGGCCGTGGTAAGTGACCTGCCCGCCGCGATCCGACTGCACAACCGGGATGTCGCCCGGCATCAGCAGGTGCTCGGGCTTGCCCGCCTGGCCCTGCGTGAACACCGGAGGATGTTCCAGGAACCAGAGCTCGTCGGCCGTGTCCCCGTCCCGCGCGTCGGTGAAGGCCCGCTGCGCCGAGAAGATCTCGGCGTAGTCGCACCGCCCCAGCTCGCGCAGGATCGGGCTCATCGCCGGCTGCTACGCAAACCAGAGCCGCAGGCTGTCGATCAGGCGCCGCCACCAGCTGCCGGCAGGAACGTCCTGCAGCGCGACCAGGGGCAGCGTGCGCAAGGTCTTGCCTTCCACCGACACGGTCAGCGTGCCGACCGCCTGGCCGCGCGCGATCGGTGCGACCAGCAGCGGATCGAGCTGCACTTGCGAGCGCAGCGAGGCACCTGCCCCACGCGGCAGCGAGAACGCCACCGGCTCCAGAGTGCCGACCGGCAGCTCCGAGACGCTGCCCTTCCAGACCCGGGTGTTCTGCACCGGTCGCTGCGGACCGAACAGCTGCGTGGTCTCGAAGAAGCGGAAGCCATAGTCGAGCAGGGCCTTGGCGGCCTGGGCACGCTCGCGCATGCCCGCCGTGCCCATGACCACGGCGATCAGACGCCGGCCATCGCGGATCGAGGAGGCCGCCAGGCAGTAGCCGGCCGACTCGGTGTGGCCGGTCTTGATGCCGTCGGCAGAGGGGTCGAGGTCGAGCAGCAGGTTGCGGTTGCCCTGCCGGATCTCGCCGCGGTGGCCGAAGGTGAACTCTCGCTCGCTGAAGATGGGATAGCGATCGGGGAAATCGCGGATCAGCGCCTGGGACAGCAGGGCGATGTCGTAGGCCGTGGTGTACAGGTCCGGATGCGGCAGGCCGGTCGCGTTCGAATAGCGGGTGTTCTTCATGCCCAGGCGCTGGGCATGGTTGTTCATCAGCTGCACGAACACCGACTCGTCGCCGGCGATGTGCTCGGCGATGGCGACGGTCGCGTCATTGCCGGACTGGATGATGCTGCCCCGGATGAGATCCTCGAGCCGGACCCGCTGACCGACCTCGACGAAGGTCCGCGAACCCTCGGTCCGCCAGGCCTTCTCGCTGATCAGCACCGGGTCGTCGATCTTGATGTTGCCCTTCTTCAGCTCATCGAAGGCGATGTAGTCGGTCATCACCTTGGTGATGCTGGCCGGCTCGCTGCGCATGTGGGCATCGCGCTCAGCCAGGATCTGCCCGCTCTGGAAGTCGACGACCACGTAGCTGCGGGCTTCGACGTCCGGCGGCTGGGGCACGAGGCCGGCCACGGCGGACAGCGGCAGGAGGGACAGCACGGCAGGCAGAAGCAGGCGTTTCATCGGTGACGGCGGCAGGCAGGGGGATTTCGGGGCGCGATTCTACTCGTCCGCATCGCTGGCGGTGCTCAGCCAGACCGCGTCGCGGCCCTGGGACTGCAGGCGCTCGCGCGTGGCATCGGAGGCATCGCGGCGGGCGAAGGGGCCGATCACCACGCGATGCATGGCCTCGCCCCCCTCGTCGACCGCCAGAATCTGGGCATTCTCGTGCCCGGCCTTCTGCAGTTCCTCGCGCAGCACCACGGCATTGATGGGGTCGGCGTAGGCGGCGACCTGCAGCCAGCCCTGCCCCGGAGATTCCTCCGTGGGCTCCGGAGGGGGCGGCGGCTGCGGGCCGCTCCCGGGCGTGACCACCTCGATCTCCACCTCGGCGAATCCCGCGCTCAGGAAGCCCAGCTTGGCCGCGGCGGTGTAGGACAGATCGATGATCCGTCCGCGGTGGAAGGGCCCGCGGTCGTTGACCCGGACCACGACGCTGCGGTCGTTCTGCAAGTTGCGTACGCGCACATAGGACGGCAGCGGCAGGGTCTTGTGCGCCGCGGTCATCTTGTACATATCGTAGACCTCGCCGCTGGCCGTACGACGTCCGTGGAACTTCTTGCCGTACCAGGAGGCCTTGCCACGCTCCCGGAAGCCGCGGGCGCTTTCCATGACACGGTAACGCTTGCCGAGGACCTCGTACTGCGCGGAATTGCCGGAGCGGCTGCGCGGCTCCTCGCGCGGCACGGCGTCCGGCGTCTCGACCACGTCCGGGGGGACCTCGTCAGGACGCGGATAGGCGTCACGCTCGCTGCTGGGCGCCGGTCCCGGTCGCTCCTCAACCGGTGGTCGCGGCGCTCCGGACGGCGTGCCCGGGGGCGGCTTGCCTCCCGTCGCGCACCCGGTCACCAGCAGGACCAGCGCGACCAGGCCGATCCCGGCACGCCTCACGGCGGCGGCTCCGCGACCGCTCGTTCAGCCTCGGCGCGCGCCTGCTCGATACGCTGTGCCAGCTGCGAGACGGACATGGCGTAAAAGATTCGAGGGTTGTAGCTCATCACCGAGTAGAAGTTGGGCAACCCGAGCCACCATTCACGCCCACCCTCATCGAGCGTCAGTTCGATCAGGCCCACCAGCGCGTTCTCGGGCAGCGGGACGGCGGCTTCGATACCCGACAGCATGAGTTCGCCGGCATAGTGGCGCAGGGTCTTGTGGTTGACCTGCGCGCCAGCCGGAAGTTCGTTGGCCCGCAGGATCGCCGGCACGATCTGGGGCTCGCCGCGGCGCCAGGACACCTCGGGCCGATAGCGCCGGAAGTAGTGAGCAATGGAGCCAATCGCGTCGCGCAGGTTCCAGAGATCGCGGCGGCCGTCGCCGTCGTAGTCCAGGGCCAGGCGGCGGTAGTTGCTCGGCATGAACTGCGCCGCGCCCATGGCCCCCGCATAGGAGCCGAGCGGCTGCTGCGGGTCATAGCCAAAGTCGCGGCAGAACACGAAGTACTCGGTCAGCTCGCTGAAGAAGAAGTCGGAGCGTGTCGGGTGCTCGAACCCCTGGGTGGCCAGCGCGTCCAGGACCCGCACCTTGCCGGTGACGCGGCCATAGCGGGTCTCGACGCCCAGGATCGCGGCGATGATCGCGGGCGGGACCCCGAACTCGGCCTCGGCGCGCGACAGCTCCGGCGCGTAGTCGCGAAGCAGGGCAACCCCGTCGTTGATCCGGCTGGCGTCGATGCGGCGCGAGTACTGGGTCCAGGTCTCGGTCTTCTCGGGCGCCTTCTGCTCCTGGCGCACGAGCTGTGGCAGCGACTGGGCAGCCGCCAGTGCTGTCTTCACGGTCTCCAGCTCCGCGGCCGAGAAACCGAACTCCGACTGCAGGCGGCCCAGCAGGTCCGGTACGCGCGGGTGCTGGCTGTAGTCCGCCTGAGCCCCGAGGGGCAACAGCAGGCCCAGCAGGAGCAGGAGCTGGCGCATCAGTTCGCCAGCAGCTTGCGGTGGGTGTGGATCGACATGAGCATGCCGAAGCAGGCCAGCAGGGTCACCGCCGAGGTGCCGCCATAGCTGAACAGCGGCAGCGGTACGCCCACCACTGGCAGCAAGCCGATCACCATGCCCATGTTGATGAACACATAGATGAAGAAGGTCAGCGCCAGGCTGCCGGCCAGCAAGCGCTGGAAGGTGTCCTGGGCGCGCAGGGCGATCCAAAGGCAGCGCCCGACGATCGCCAGGTACAGGCCCAGCAGCAGCAGGAAGCCCATCAGTCCCAGCTCCTCGGTGAAAACCGCGAAGATGAAATCGGTGTGCGCCTCGGGCAGGAAGTCGAGATGCGCCTGGGTGCCGTTGAGCCAGCCCTTGCCGAAGACACCGCCAGAGCCAATCGCGATCTTTGACTGGGTGATGTGGTAGCCGGTTCCGAGCGGGTCGCGCTCCGGGTCGAGGAAGGTGAGCACCCGGTTGCGCTGGTACTCGTGCAGGCGCTCCCACAGCATCGGCGCCGCGGCGGCAACGGCGGCCAGCGCGCCGATGATGTAACGCCACTGCAGCCCGGCGAAGAACAGGGCGAAGCCGCCGGCCGCCACGATCAGCAGGGAGGTGCCGAGGTCGGGCTGCTTGGCGATCAGCGCCGACGGGATGCCGATCAGCGCCAGGGTGGCCACAATGGTCAGCAGGCTCGGTGGCAGCCGGCGATGGTGCAGGAAGGTGGCCACGGCCACGGGCATCGCCAGCTTCATCAGCTCCGAGGGCTGGAAGCGGATCACCCCGAAATCCAGCCAGCGCTGTGCGCCCTTGGCATGGTCGCCGAGCAGCAGGGTCAGCAGGAGCAGCACCACGGTGAACAGGTACAGCCAGGGCGATACCGTCCGGTACAGGTCCGGCGGCGCCTGTGCGAATACCACCATGACCACCAGGCCCAGGGCGAGGCGCTCGGCCTGGTTGATCACGGCTGCCACGGAATGGCCCGTGGCCGAGTACTGCACGAACATGCCGATGCCGGCGACCGACATCAGCAGGATCAGCAGCCACAGATCGATATGCCAGGTCTCCAGCCAGTCGGCGAGCCCAGGCTCGGGCTTGTTGGGACGCGTCCGGCGGACGCTGTGCAGGACCTGCGCGATCATCGCTCGATCTCCTCTTCCTCCACGGGCGCGCCATCGGCCGCGGGTACCGCGCCCGCCCCCGTCGGCGCGGAAGCCGCGACTGCACCCGGCGGCGGGAAGCGCACCTCGCCCAGCAGATACTGGTCCATCACCTGCCGCGCAATGGGCGCAGCCGTGGAGCCACCATGACCGGCATGCTCGGCGATGATGGCGACGGCAATGCGCGGCGCTTCTGCCGGGGCGAACGCGACGAACAGGGCGTGATCGCGCAGGTGCGGCGGCGTTTCCTCCAGCGACCGTGCGACCTTCTCATCCTGGCGCATGCCGGCCACCTGCGCGGTACCGGTCTTGGCGGCAATGCGGTATGGGGCGTCCTTGCCGATGCGGTAGGCGGTGCCGCCCGGGGAGTGAGTCACCTCCTCCATCGCCGCGATCACGGTTGCCCAGTTGCGGTTGTCCTTGAGCTCGATGCGCGGCAGCGGTTCCGGCTCGATCAGGCGCTGGGCCTTGGTGATCGCATCCTCGGTGGCGTGGACCACATGCGGCTTGAAGCCACCGCCGCGCATGGCGATGCGCGCCGTCATCTGCGCCAGCTGCATGGGCGTCACCAGGGTGTAGCCCTGGCCGATGCCGATGTTGAGCGTCTCGCCCGGGTACCAGTTCTCCTTGCGCACACGCCGCTTCCACTCACGCGAGGGATACAGCCCGCCCTTCTCCAGCGGCAGGTCGACGCCGGTCGGATGTCCGAGCCCGAAGCCGGTCATCGAGGCGTGGATGCGGTCGATGCCCAGGTTCAGGGCCAGCTGGTAGAAGTAGATGTCGCAGGACTTCATCACCCCGGCCAGCATGTTCACCGAACCGTGGCCGGTGCGCTTCCAGCAGCGATAGCGGCGCGAAGACCCGGGCAGGCTCATGCCGCCGCTGCAGTACTCGCTGTGGCCCGGCTCGACCACGCCGTACTCCAGGCCGGCGATGGCCATGGCGGGCTTGAGGGTCGAGCCCGGCGGATAGGTGCCCTGCAGGGCGCGGTTGAACAGCGGGCGCTTGGGATCGTCCATCAGCGCCCGATAGTTCTTGACGTCGATGCCCTCGACGAACAGGTGCGGGTCGAAGCCCGGCTTGCTGACCAGGGCGATGATCTCGCCGTTTCGCGGATCGATGGCAACCACGGCGCCATCCAGCTCACCCAGTGCCTGCTCGGCCACCAGCTGCACCTTGGCGTCGATCGACAGGTAGAGGTTACGGCCTGGATAGCCGCGGTGATAGTCCAGCTCGCGCAGCGGGCGGCCATAGGCATTGGCCTCGATGATCTTGGCACCGGACTCGCCGCGCAGGGCATCCTCCTGGCTCTTCTCGACACCGATCTTGCCGATCTGCGACAGGCCCTCGTACTGGCCCTTGTCCTGCGCTTTCTTCAGTTCGTCCTCGGTGATGCCGCCGACGTAGCCGATGACATGCGCCGCCGAGGCCCCGAGCGGGTAGTTGCGCGTCAGGCCGGCGCTGACCTCGACGCCCGGGAAGTCGTGGCGGTTGACCTCGTAGCTGGCGACCTCGGCCATCGACAGGTTGGAGCGCAGCGGCACCGGCCGGTAGCGGGGGGTCTTGCGCACGCGGTCGCGAAAGCGGGCGATGTCCGATTCCGACAGGCTGATGAGGGGCTGCAGGCGCGCCAGCAGCGCGTCCATGTCGGGGATCTGCTCCGGCGTGATCTCCAGCACGAAGGCCGGCTTGTTCTGGGCGATCAGCGTGCCGTTGCGGTCGTAGAGCAGGCCGCGCACCGGCGCCACCGGCGTGATGCGCATGCGGTTCTCGTCCGCGCGCACCGACAGGGCCTCGTGCTCGATGACCTGCAGCTTGACCATGCGCGCGACCAGGATGCCGGCGCAGACCAGGCAGAACAGAACGGCGAAGGCCGCCCGGCCGTAGAAGGTGTTCTTCTCCTGCTGGACATTCTTCAGCGAGGAACGGCGGCGGCGCGGTCCGAACAGCACTACTCGTCTTCCGGCGGCTGCCGCAGCAGCTCCATGATGCTGAACAGGAGCGGCCAGAACAGCGTGGTCGACAGCACCGGCAGCCAGCGCAGCCAGCTGTTGCCCTGGTGTCGGGTCACGCCATCCACCCAGAACATCAGCACGCTGTACAGGATCCAGACCGGGATCAGGGCAAAGGTGGCCTGCCACAGCGGGAACAGGATGAAGATGCTGCGCAGGCGCTCGACGAAATAGACCACCAGCACCAGGCCCACGGCATGCTGCCCCAGCACCGTGCCGAACTGCACATCCAGGATCAGGCCGCAGACGAACGAAGGCAGCAGCGAGGACAGCCGAGGTTCGCGCAGCGCCCAGTAGGCCAGCATCAGGGCCACCCAGAGCGGGCGCGCCGCACCCAGCGCCTCCGGCAGCGGCAACAGCTGCAGCACGATCGCCAGCAGCAGGCTCATCAGGAAGCCCAGATAGAGGCCGCGGCTGGGCGTCATGGCGTCGCCGGCGCCTCGGGCGCGGTCTCGGCCGGCTCGGCAGCCTCGGCTTCCGGCAGGGTCACCGGGTAACTCTCACTCCACACCAGAAGGGCCTGGCGCCCCTGGTTGAGGCGGGCCGCCGGGTAGGCGTAGGCCTCCATGAAGTGCTCGCCCGCCACGTGCTTGACCTCATAGACCTGGCCGACCGGGTAGCCCGCGGGGAAGCGCCCGCCGAGTGCCGAGGAGACCAGCAGGTCGCCCACCTTGATGTCGGCATTGCTGGGCAGGAACGGCAGGCGCAGGCCGCGCTCGTCGCCGCGACCCACCGCGATGGTCTGCAGGCCGGTGCGATTGACCTCGATCGGAATGCCGTGGTCCGGGTCGGTGATCAGGAGGGCCTTGGCGTTGTTCGGCGCCACCTGCACCACCTGGCCCATCACGCCATGCGCATCGACCAGGGCCTGCCCGCGGTAGACACCGTCACGCGTGCCCTTGTTGAGGGTGATCTGGTGGCGGTAGGGGTCCTGGTTCAGGTCGATGATCTCGGCGATCAGGACCTGGTCCTCGAGATTGGCGGCCGAGGCCAGCAGCTCGCGGATGCGGCGGTTCTCTGCCTCCAGGGCCTCCAGCTTCTGCAGGCGCGCCTCCAGCACCAGCTGATGGGCCTTGAGCGCGTGGTTCTCGTCCTCGAGCGTCTCCCGGCTGTCGAGGCCGGCGGCGGCATCGAGCAGGCGCGAGGGGGCCGAAGCCAGCCAGACCAGGGGGGTCAGTGCGTAGGAGAAGCCGGCCCGGAAGCCCTTGAGGCTGTCGCCGCGGCTGTCGTTGAACATCAGCGCGCAGGCGATCAGGAGCAGGAAGAACGTCCGGAGACCCAGACCCGGTCCCCGTGGGAACAAGGGTCTGCGATAGGTCTCGGGCAGCGTGTTCAAGTGCGCGCGCGGATCGGGTGGCTACGGAAGTGCGGCAAGCATAGGTGCCGCTGGAAGACTCGGCAATGCGCCCGGGCAGCCCGGGCGCATGGCCGGTGACGCCTCAGTCGAGGCTGTAGAAGTCCGACTGGCGGTCGAGCATGTCGAGCACCATGCCGCCACCGCGCGCCACGCAGGTCAGCGGGTCGTCGGCGATGATCACCGGCAGGCCGGTTTCCTCGGAGATCAGCTTGTCGAGGTCGCGCAGCAGGGCGCCACCACCGGTCAGCACGATGCCGCGCTCGGCGACGTCGGAGCCCAGTTCCGGCGGCGTGCGCTCGAGGGCCTGCTTGACCGCCTTGACGATGCCGGACAGCGGCTCCTGCAGGGCGTCGAGGATCTCGTTGGAGTTCATCGTGAAGTTGCGCGGCACGCCGGCGGCCAGATGGCGGCCGACGACGTCGATTTCCTGCACCTCATGGCCCGGGAAGGCGGTGCCGATCTGGATCTTGATGCGCTCGGCCGTGGCCTCGCCGATCAGCATGTTGTACTGGCGGCGCACGTAGGAAACGATGGCCTCGTCGAACTTGTCGCCGCCGATGCGGACCGACTCGGCGTAGACGATGCCGTTCAGGGAGATCACGGCCACCTCGGAGGTGCCGCCACCGATGTCGACCACCATCGAGCCGCGGGCCTCGCCGATGGGGATCCCGGCGCCCAGGGCGGCGGCGATCGGTTCCTCGATGACCCAGACCTTGCGCGCGCCAGCGTTCTCGACCGACTCGCGGATGGCGCGGCGTTCCACCTGGGTGGAGCCGTAGGGCACGCAGACGACCACGCGGGTCATCGGCCGCATCATGCGGCCCTTCTGCACCTTGCGGATGAAGTGCTGCAGCATCTTCTCCGTGACGGTGTAGTCCGCGATCACGCCGTCGCGCAGCGGGCGCACGGTGGTGATGTTGGTGGGGGTGCGGCCCAGCATCTGCTTGGCGTCGATGCCGACGGCCTCGATCTTCTTGGCGCCGCGGGCGTCCATGCGGATCGCGACCACGGAGGGCTCGTTGAGGACGATGCCCTCGTCGCGGACGTAGACAAGCGTATTGGCGGTGCCCAGGTCGATGGACAGGTCGTTGACAAACAAGCGGCGTACGGCGTCGAACATCTCGAGGGCCCGGAATCTTTGGTGAATGGAAGCGGTGTGGCGCGCCTTCCCTGGATGCCCCGCGGCGCGAGGGGGATGCGCACGTCCGGCGGGCAGCGCAATCCAGTAGAATTGTGCGGCTGCACATCTTAAACGATTTTGCCGGCCAGACTATGCCTGGCGGCTGAATGCCGGCCGAATGGCCGGCCCCTGGATCGCCATGAGCCTGACGCCCGAACAAGTCAAACAGGTCGCCCACCTCGCCCGGCTGGAACTCAAGCCGGAGCAGGTCGCCCCCTACGCCCAGCAGCTGAGCAACATCCTCGGCATCGTCGACCAGCTGTCGGCGGCGCGGACCGAGGGGGTCACCCCCATGGCCCACCCCCTGGAGATGCACCAGCGCCTGCGGGCGGACGTGGTCAGCGAACCGGACCGCCGCCAGACCTACCAGGGCATCGCCCCGGCGGTGGCCGACGGCCTCTACCTGGTCCCCAAGGTCATCGAGTAGGTCCGCGGCTCCTCGGCGCACGCTCTTCGTCGCCGTCGCCCCAGCCCTCTCCACGGAACAGCCCATGCACAAGCTCTCGATTTCCGAACTGAGCGCCGGCCTCAAGGCCCGCAAGTTCTCGTCCCGCGAACTGACCCAGCACTACCTGAAGCGCATCGAGGCCCATGACCCGGCCCTCAACAGCTTCATTACGGTCACGGCCGACCAGGCCCTGGCCCAGGCCGACGCCGCCGACGCCCGCCTGGCGCGCGGCGAAGGTGGGCTGCTCACCGGCATCCCCCTGGCCCAGAAGGACATCTTCTGCACCACTGGCGTGCGCACGAGCTGCGCCAGCCGCATGCTCGACAAGTTCATCGCCCCCTACGACGCCACCATCGTCCGCAAGCTGCATGCGCAGGACGCCGACGGCGCCGGCATGGTCATGCTGGGCAAGTGCAACATGGACGAGTTCGCGATGGGCTCGTCCAACGAGACCAGCTGGTACGGCCCGGTGAAGAACCCCTGGGATACGACCCGCGTGCCGGGCGGCTCCTCCGGCGGCTCGGTCGCCGCCGTGGCCGCAGGCCTGGCTCCCGTGGCCACGGCCACCGACACCGGCGGCTCGATCCGCCAGCCCGCCGCCCTGACCAACCTCACCGGCATCAAGCCCACCTACGGGCGCGTCTCGCGCTACGGCATGATCGCCTTCGCCTCCAGCCTGGACCAGGCCGGCGTGGTGGCGCGCAGTGCCGAGGACGCCGCGCACGTGCTGCAGGCCATGTCCGGCTTCGACCCGCTGGACTCCACCAGCATCCAGCGCCCGGTCGACGACCTCGTGGCCGGCCTCAAGGCCCCGATCAAGGGTCTGCGCATCGGCCTGCCGAGGGAGTACTTCGCCGAAGGCCTGGCACCCGGGGCCCGTGAGCGCGTGATGGAGGCGGTCAAGGTCCTCGAAGGCCTGGGCGCGGTGATCTCCGAGATCTCCCTGCCAAACTCGCCCCTCTCGGTGCCGACCTACTACGTCGTCGCCCCGGCGGAGGCCAGCTCCAACCTCGCCCGCTTCGACGGCGTGCGCTACGGCCATCGTGCCGAAGGCGTGAAGAATCTCGAGGAACTGTACAAGCGCTCGCGCGGCGAGGGCTTTGGCGCCGAGGTTCAGCGTCGCATCATGATCGGCACCTACGTGCTCAGCCACGGCTACTACGACGCCTACTACCTGCAGGCGCAGAAGGTGCGCAAGCTGATCTACGAGGACTTCAAGCGCGCCTTCCAGTCCGTGGACCTCGTGCTCGGCCCGACGGCAACCGACGTCGCCTTCAAGCTGGGCGCCAAGACCGACGACCCGGTGGCGATGTACCTCAACGACATCTACACCATCGCCGCCAACCTCGCCGGCATCCCGGCGATGTCGCTGCCTTGCGGCTTTGTCGACGGCCTGCCGATCGGCCTGCAGCTGATGGGCAACTACTTCGACGAGACGCGCATGCTGGGCGTCGCCCACCAGTACCAGCAGGCGACGGACTGGCACGCCCGTCGGCCGGCGGCTTACGCCTGAAGCCAATGCTGCCGCGTCGCATCGCACGCCTGAGTGCCGTCCTGCCAGCAGCGCCAGTCCTAGTGCTGGCACTGCTGTCCGCGACCGCCCAGGCCGCCAGCGACAGGCAGGATGTCGGCCGCTGGTTCGACCGCAAGGGCCGACCCTTGCCGGCCGCACAGGCCGCTGCGGCCGCCGCCAACCTGCCGCCCCTCCTGGAGGGCGCTCCCTTCGCATACCCGCGGCGCCAGAACCTGATGGAAGTGCCGGGCTGCGTGACGACCCAGTTCTACATCCGGCCCGATGGGCTCACCGACCGTTTCCTGATCCTCGACTCGAAGCCGAAGGGCATGTTCGACCAGAGCGTCCTGGAGTCGCTTCGCTTCTGGAAGTTCGAGCCCCGCTCCAAGGGCCGCTGGGCCGTGCTGCCGATCCACTTCGGTTTCGAGGTCCGAGTCGGCACGCATCTGGAGAAGATGCGCAAGGACTGCGTTGTCCCCCGCATCACCGGCCAGGTTCTGATCAACGGCGGCAAGCCGCTGGATGGCGATAAGCCTCTCTATCCCCCGGCCCTGGTGGAGTCGCGCACCCAGGGTTGCGTCACCGTGTCCTTTGCCGTCCGACCGGACGGACTGGCCGACGATTACGCCGTGCTCGACGCCGATCCTCAGCAGGTCTTCGTGCCGACGACAATCCAGGCACTCAACGGTTGGCGCTTCGAACCGCCCAGCCAGGCCGCTCAGCGCTCCTATGCGCGTTATCAATTCCTGATTCCCTCTGCAGAAAACGGTGCCGCCCCCAGAGAGTGCCTCTGGCCGCAGGGCGTGCCCTTTCCCCCGACACAAGAGACCGCACCATGACCTGGGAAGCCGTAATCGGCCTGGAAGTCCACTGCCAGCTGCTGACCAAGACCAAGATCTTTTCAGGCGCCGCCACGGCCTACGGAGCCGCGCCCAACACGCAGGCTGACGGCGTGACCCTGGGCCTGCCCGGCGTGCTGCCGGTGCTCAATGGCGACGCCCTGCAGATGGCGATCAAGTTCGGCCTGGCGGTCGATGCCACGGTCGCCGAGCGCAGCGTGTTCGCGCGCAAGCACTACTTCTACCCCGACCTGCCCAAGGGCTACCAGATCTCGCAGTACGAGCTGCCGATCGTCGCCGGCGGCCATCTCGACATCGAGCTGGCCGATGGCACCACCAAGCGCATCGGCATCACCCGCGCGCACATGGAGGAGGACGCCGGCAAATCGCAGCATGACGCCTACGCGGGCCTGTCCGGCATCGACCTCAACCGTGCCGGCACGCCGCTGATCGAGATCGTCTCAGAGCCGGAGATCCGCTCGGCCGCAGAGGCCGTGGCCTACCTCAAGAAGCTGCACCAGCTTGTGGTCTACCTCGGCGTGTGCGACGGCAACATGCAGGAAGGCTCGTTCCGCTGCGACGCCAACGTGTCCGTGCGCCGCAGGGGCGAGACCAAGTTCGGCACCCGCACCGAGACCAAGAACGTCAACTCCTTCCGCTACGTCGAGAAGGCGATCGAGTTCGAGATCGAGCGCCAGATCGAGCTGATCGAGTCGGGCGGCAAGGTGGTGCAGGAGACGCGCCTGTTCAACCCGGATACCGGCGAGACGCGCTCCATGCGCAGCAAGGAAGACGCCAACGACTACCGGTACTTCCCGGACCCGGACCTGCTGCCGGTCGTGGTCACGGCCGAGGACATCGCCCGCATCCGCGCGAGCATGCCGGAACTGCCCGAGGCCAAGAAGGCGCGCTTCATCGCGCAGTACGGCCTGCCCAAGTACGACGCGACCGTGCTCACCGGTGAGGCGGCCCTGGCCGACTACTACGAGACCGTGGTCAAGGTCTCCGGCGCCGATGCCAAGATCTGCGCCAACTGGGTCAGCACCGACCTGCTGGGCGCGCTCAACAAGCTGGGCCAGGACATCACCGCCTCGCCGGTGAGCGCCGCCATGCTGGCCGGCTTGATCGCCCGCATCGCCGACAAGACCATCTCCGGCAAGATCGCCAAGGACGTATTCGAAGCGATGCTGGCGGGTGAAGGCGACGCCGATACCATCATCAAGGCCAAGGGCCTGGTGCAGATCACCGACGAGTCGGCGATCGTCAAGGCCATCGAGGACGTGATGGCGAAGAACCCGGGGCAGCTGGCGGAATACCGCGCCGGCAAGGACAAGCTGTTCGGCTTCTTCGTCGGCCAGGCGATGAAGGCCACGCAGGGCAAGGCCAACCCGGACACGCTCAACCGGCTGCTCAAGGAAAAGCTCGCCGGCTGAGTCGCGCTCCAGAGACTGCCTTGGCCAACCAGATCACCGAGTTCGTGTTCCCGGAACTGGGCGCGCGTGGCGCCCTCGTCGAGTTCGACGAGGGCCTCGACGCGATGCTCGGGGCCCGGCCCTACCCGGCCGACGTGCGCCGCCTGCTCGGCCAGGCTGTCGCGGCGATGCCGCTGCTGGCCTCCCATGCCCGCTACGAGGGCCGCCTGAGCCTGCAGTTCCAGGGCAAGAACGCGCTGCAGCTGCTGATCGCCCAGATCGACGCCGGCCTGCAGGTGCGCGGCATGGCCAAGTGCAGCCCGGATGCGAGCGGCGATTTTCTGTCCCTGATGCAGGGCGGCACCCTGGGCCTGCTGATCGAGCCCGAGCGCGGCAGCCAGAACTACCAGGCGCTGGTGGCGATCGAGGGTCGGGCCCTGTCCGACGCGCTGGAGCACTACTTTGCGCAGTCGGAGCAGCTGCCGACCCTGCTGCGTCTGGCCTGGAGCCCGCAGCGCCTCTGCGGCCTGCTGATCCAGCGCCTGCCGCTGGGCGAGAACCACAGCAGCGAGGCGAACTGGGAACACCTGCAGCACCTGTTCGCCACCCTGGGCGAGGCGGAGCTGGCCGCCGTCGATCGCGACACGATCCTGCACCGGCTGTTTCATGCCGAGGCCCTGCGGGTGCTTGATTCGCGGCCGGTGCAGCTGGCCTGCCGCTGCTCGCGCGAGGGCATCGCCACCATGCTGCTGTCGCTGGGCGAGCGCGAGCTCGACGAACACCTGGCCGAGCACGGGCAGGTCGAGGTCGGCTGCGAATTCTGCGGCCGCCAGTACCACTTTGCCGCCGCCGACATCCAGCAGCTGTTCCTGTCGGCGCGCATGCTGCCCGACAGCGAGACCCGTCACTAGATGCACCGGGACCCGCGCGCGTGATCCTGCCCCGCTACCGCGTTGCTGCCTCCACCATTGCCGGTGCCGGACAGGGCCTGTTCCTCGACGAGCCGGTCACGCGCGGGCGCGTGCTCATTGCACCGGACAACATCCACACGGTCTGGCCCGAGGCGCACCTGCGCAGCTATCCAGCGCAGTCGATCGAGGTCGAATCCAGCGTACGCTGGTTCGAGGACCGATTCTCGCTCACCCCGGAGTGGAGCGACGAGTGCTACGTGAACCACTCGTTCACGCCCAATGCACTCTGGCACCTGGGCTTCATCTTCGCGCTGGACGACCTGCCCGCCGGCACCGAGCTGACCATGGATTACCGCTACGTCATCGGTGACGGCGAGCGCATGCCCTTCCTCGACAGCCAGACCGGACGGGAGATCGTCGGCCTGCCCTGGGCGCAGGTGTTGCGGGATACGGCTGGCAGGCTCGCACAGCTTCTTTGAGTGCCCGCGTGCAGCGGCGCGTACGCCGCCGCTTCGCGGACGCAAGCCTCGGGCCATACCCGCCCTCAGCTACTTTGGCAGTGCCGGCCTCGGAGCCAGGGCCCGGCCGATCGCCTCCTGCAGGCACTGCGGCGTCACCGGCTTGTGCAGGAGTTCCACTCCCGCCGCCTTGGTCGCCGCAAGCGCTTCCGGGCTGGTATCGCCGCTGAGCACCACCGCTGCCAGACCGGGGAGCTGACGGCGCACCTGGGCGAGCAGGTCCAGACCTTCCATGTGCCGGTCCAGGCGTAGGTCGGTCAGCAGCAGCTGCGGCGATAGCGTCCCCGCCAGGGCCATCGCCGAGCGCATGCAGGCGGCGACGCGCACCTGGAAGCCCAGGGCCTCGAGGAGGGCCTGGGTCGCGAGGCGTGGCTGGGGTTCGTCGTCCACGACCAGGA
This sequence comes from Solimonas sp., assembly GCA_036275615.1. Classification (GTDB taxonomy): domain Bacteria; phylum Pseudomonadota; class Gammaproteobacteria; order Nevskiales; family Nevskiaceae; genus Solimonas. The sequence continues at coordinate 9,415 of DASUDL010000125.1, read as the reverse complement.
CGCGGATCTCACCCGGGCGCTCGGGTGCCAGGTCGGCGTCCTCGGCGCCGCTCGACGGTGCTGCCGCCGGTGGCGGCGTGATGGCCTCGAGTTCGAGCCAGAAGCGGCTGCCCCAGCCCAGGCGGGACTCCAGGTGCAGTTCCAGCCCGGCCAGGGTGGCGAGGCGACGCACGATCGCCAGACCCAGCCCGTAACTCTCGACCTCGGCGGGTACCTCGCCCTGGACGCGATAGAACTCCTCGAAGATGCGGGCCTGCTCCTGCGGCGGAATGCCGGGTCCGGTATCAAGAACCCCGATGCGGACCTTGCCGTCGCTGCTCTCGGCGTACAGCTCGACCGAGCCATGCACGGTGTACTTCACCGCATTCGTTAACAAGTTGCGGAGGATGCGCTGCAGCAGTTCGGGATGGGTTCGGACCCAAAGCCCCTCCGCGCAGCGGGTCCGGCAGACCAGGCCTTTCTGGGCCACAAACGCCGCCGACTCGGCCGCCATCCGCGACAGCAGCCCCTGAAGCTCCACCGGCGCCCGGGCGCGCGTGACGGCATCGGCCTCGAGCCGCGAGATGTCGAGCAGGGCATCGAGTTCGATGGTCAGCGAACGCACCGCCCGATCCAACTGCTCGGCGATCGTCGCGGTCCGGCTCTCCATCGGCCGGCGCCGCAGCGCGGCCGTGAACATCGACAGCGCATGGACGGGCTGGCGCAGGTCATGGCTGGCCGCCGCGAGGAATCGTGTCTTGGCGGCATTTGCGGCCTCCGCGTCGGCCAGCGCGGCTTGCAGCTGCGCCGACAGCTCCAGACGCTCCTGGCGCATTGCGAAGGACTCCCGGAACACCAGGTAGGTGCCCTTGGCCTGGCTGAGCAGGGTGGTGGTGAAGGCCAGGCCGAGGGCCGCGAAGGCCAGGCGCTCGAAACCGCCGACATCCTGGCCTGGCGCCAGCAGCCAGGCGACCGTCGAAGCCCCGAGCGTCAGCAGGCAGTAGGGCAGGAAGATGGGCCGGTACCCCGCGAGGGCATGCAGGGCCGCCGAGCAGCTGCCCACGAGGTAGACGGTGATCACGCCCCAGAGCAGGACCGGCAGGCTCGGAAAGAACAGCAGGACCGATCCCTGCACGGCGCCGCTGATCCAGTACAGGCGCGCCACGCGCCACAGGCGCTCGCGGTCGGACAGACGCCGCCGCCGGGCCAGCCGGGCTACCCCCGAGGTCCGGACCGTCACGGCAGTCGCCGCAAGCAGCCACCAGGCCAGCGCCGGTGCCGGGCCGGCATGCACGCCGACCAGCGCCGCAACCAGCGCGCAGGTCAGGTAGCGCTGCAGAGTCATGCGCTGCGCCTGCTCGGCCACCAGGCGAATCCATTCGCCATGCAGCGTCCGCCCATCGACGGGCGCGGTCGTGCTCATGCCTTCACATCCTTGTTCTTGTTGTGGCGCGGGCTCCACCGCCTCCGCCAGCCTGACCGACGGCCGATCCGGCGGGTATCCGCCGGATGGCCAGGTCCGGGCTCAGGCCGCGACCGCGGCCGGCGGTGCAGCGGGCCAGATCTCCAGCCCGGTGCGGGCGACGGCAAACATGGCCTCGGTGCGGTTCCTCACCCCCAGCGCGCGGAACGCAGCGGCCAGATGCGCCTTCACCGTGGCATCGGAGATCTTCAGTTCGCGGGCAATTACCTTGTTGGCCTTGCCCTGCATGGCCAGGCGCAGGGTCTCGACCTGGCGAGGCGTCAGCTGGTCGAAGGTCCGCGTGGCTCCGGGCAACGAAGGTCGGGGCGCGGCGGCCGGTTCGACCCGGCGGGCGACGGCACCGCCCGCCAGGAGCTTGCGCACCGCGGCGAGCAGTTCGTCCGGCGGGGCCGCCTTCGAGACGAAGCCGGCTGCACCCTCGTCGAGCAGCTTGCGGATCAGGGCCGGATTGTTCTCGGCCGAGACCACCAGGATCGCCGCGGATCCCGCGCGCTCGCGTAGCAGGCGAAAGGCCGGCAGGCCGTGGGGCCCGGGCAGGTGGAAGTCCATCAGCACCAGATCGAACCGGGCACGCTGCAACTCCCGCAGCGCCGCCTCGCAACTCGAGGCTTCCGAAAACACCGGCGCCCCGTCCAGATCCTCCAGCAACAGGCGGAGGCCCGCTCGCACCAGGTCGTGGTCATCGACCAGCAGAATGTTCAAACTTGTTTTCCCCCAGCAGTCCCCCCGGACCCGATTCATTCTTGGCGCGAAACAGGAAATTTTTCAACCACACCATCAGCCGGGTGCCTGCACACTTGTACGCAAATGCCCTCACTGCCGGACGGCCTCACGATCACCACCCTGCAATGCCGCGTGATCCGATCTGTCGTTTTCTGCGTATAGGCTTGGCATCCGCTACTTCGCACTCATGACCCCGCTCCACGCCTTCCTGCTCAGTGTGCTCATCGTCGTCTTGGCCAAGAGCCTGGCCTGGGCGTTGCAGCTACGTACCCGCAACGCCGGCATCGTCGATGCCATCTGGGCCTGGACCCTGGGCGGGTTGGCACTGCTCTACGCGCTGGCAGGCGATGCGCCGGCCGAGCTCCGCGGTCTGCTGGCCGGCATGGGCGGCCTCTGGGGCCTGCGCCTGGGCTGGCACCTCTGGCAGCGCAATCACGGCAAGCCCGAGGACTGGCGCTACGCCCGCTTCCGCGCCGAGTGGGGTGAGCGGGCCGACTTCAACATGTTCTGGTTCTTTCAGTTCCAGAACCTGTTCACGCTCGCGCTCTCCGCGGCCGCCTTCCTGCCGGTGGCCTACCGCGACTCGCTGCCGGCCCCGGGCCTGATCGCCCTGGCCGGCGGCCTGTGGCTGCTCTCGGTGCTGGGCGAGGGCCTGGCCGATGCGCAGATGGAGACCTTCCGCGCCAACCCGGCCAACAAGGGCCGCGTCTGCCGCGAGGGCCTGTGGCGCTACTCGCGGCACCCGAACTACTTCTTCGAATGCCTGCACTGGTGCGCCTACCTGCCGCTGGCCCTTGGCGCGCCGGGCGGCCTGTACGCCCTCATCGCGCCCGCCGTGATGGCCTTCCTGCTGACCCGCCTGTCCGGCATGCCCTTGCTGGAAGCGGAGATGGCGCGACGCAAGCCCGGCTATGCCGATTACATGCGCAGCACCAGCGCCCTGATCCCCTGGTTCGTGCGTCGCGGCGGCTGAGCCGTCGAGCGCCCCACCCCGACTGAATACCGAGTACTGGAGTTTTTCTTGGACGTCATTGAGCTGTGCGAACGCGGTTGGATCCCTGATGGGCTGGCTCGTCGCGGCATGCGGCAGCTGATGCGCCAGCGGCTGCTCGACGAGGCGGTGGACGACGGCGAGCAGCGCTCGGCCCGCTTCAACCGCTTCCTCGCGGAGCTGCGCAGCAGCCCGATCGCGATCGAGACCAAGGCGGCGAACAGTCAGCACTACGAGGTGCCGGCCGAGTTCTTCCACCTGCATCTGGGGCCGCGCCTGAAGTATTCCTGCGCGCTCTATCCCACGGGCCGCGAGACCCTGGCCGAGGCCGAGGATCTGATGTTCGCGCTGTATGCGGAGCGCGCCAATCTCGTCGACGGGCAGCGCGTACTGGACCTGGGCTGCGGCTGGGGCTCGCTGTCGCTGTGGCTGGCCGCGAAGTATCCGCGCTCGCAGATCGTCGGGCTGTCCAACTCGCACGGGCAACGTGAGTTCATCCAGGCGCGGGCCCGCGAACGCGGCCTGGACAACCTCACCATCCTGACCGGCAACATCGTCGAGCACGAGTTTCCCGCCCAGGGCGTCGGTGCCGGCTTCGATCGCGTGCTGTCGATCGAGATGTTCGAGCACATGAAGAACTACGGCCAGCTCCTGGCCAAGGTGGCGCGCTGGATGAAACCGGAGGCGCTGCTGTTCGTGCACATCTTCGTGCACCGTCTGCTGGCCTATCACTTCCAGGCGCAGAACCAGGACGACTGGATGAGCCGCTACTTCTTCACCGGGGGCACCATGCCCAGCGAGAACCTCCTGCTCAACTTCCAGGACGACGTGAAGCTGCTGCAGCAGTGGTGGGTCAGCGGCACGCACTATGAGCGCACCTCCAACCATTGGCTCGCGGGCATGGATGCGAAGAAGCCGGAGATCCTGGCGATCTTCGCCCGGGCCTACGGCGGGGAACGCGAGGCCGCACTCTGGTTCCAGCGCTGGCGCATGTTCTACATGGCCGTCGCCGAACTGTTCGGCTACGCCGGCGGCAACGAATGGGGCGTGGCCCACTACCTGTTCCAGCGCCGCTGAGCGGCTACCCTCGCCCTGGATCTACCGGAGACCCTCATGCGCCGTCTGCTGGCCCTGCTCGCGCTAAGCGCCACCCTGCCCGCCCAGGCGGAAGTGCTGCGCTTCTACGGCTACGCCTACGACCTGAAGTCCGGCCGCCATCTGTACACCGAGGTCCACGAGCAGCGCACCGAGGGGCCGCGCTGGACGGGCGGCAGCATCGGCTACTACCTGCCCGACGGTCGTCGCCTGGGCTTCAAGCCCCTGGACTTCTCGAAGGACCCCTTCGTGCCCGTGTACCGGCTCGACCTGCTCCTCGAGGGCTACAGCGAGGGGATCAGCGATGCCGGCGATCCGCTGGTACTCGAACGCCGCGAGAAGAAGGGCGGTGAGCTGGAGCGCAAGCGCCTGAAGCGCGAGGGGCCGATCTGCGCCGACTCCGGCTTCCATGCTTTCCTTATTGCCCACTTCGAACGGCTGATGAAGGGCGAGACCATCGCCTTCCGGCTGGCCGTGGCCGGCAGTCTCGACGCCTTCAAGTTCCGTGCGCGCCGGATCGCTGACTCCAGCTTCGAGGGACAGCCCGCAGTCAATTTCTACATCGAGCCGGACTCGCTGCTGCGCTTCATGGTCGACCCGCTGCAGCTGACCTACGACGCGAAGACCCAGCGTCTGCTCGAGTACCGCGGGGTCTCCAACATCCGCGACCCCGCCAGCGGCAAGCAGTACCTGACGCGAATCTCCTATTATTCGAAGCCGCCCAAGGACATCGGCACACTGCCGCCGCTGGAGTAGCTCCGTGACCGCTCGCCTCGCCCTGCTCTGCCTGGTCTTCGTGACCCTGTCCGCGCCGGGCCCGGCGATCGCCGCAGAAGCGGATCTTCCTGCCGCCCTGGCCCAGGCCCAAGCGCGCCGGGCGGCGGTCGTGATCGATTTCCACGCGCCCTGGTGCTACTCCTGCTACTACATGGCGCGCAATGTGCTCACCGGGCGTGAGTGGCAGGCCATCGAGCAGTCCAGCGTGGTGATGAGCGTGGACGCCGACGCGCCCGAGGGCGCGGCACTCAAGGACCGTCTCAAGGTCAAGGCGCTGCCCAGCTACGTGGTGCTCGATGCCAGCGGCGCGGAGCTCGGCCGCATCCTCGGCGAGCAGACCCGTGAAGACTTCTATCGCCAGCTAGGCACCATCCTGGCGCGCGGCAACAACCTGGACGACCTCGCCGCCCAGGTCCGCGACGCCGGGGCTGCTTCGCTCGCCGCCGGTCGGTCGGTGCTCAAGTCCTACCACGCGCGCTACGACAGCGAGGGCGCGTTCGCCTGGCTGGCGTCCCTGCCCGCGGCCGCCGCGACCGCGCTGAAGAGCGATCCGGAAGGCCAGGCCCTGATCGCCCGCCTCCGCTTCCTGCAGGCGGCGCAGGCGGGCGACACCGCCAGCTGCCTGTCCGCCGGCGCCCAGGTGCTGGCGCAGGACCTGGCCTGCGAGCGCAGCTACGAGCTCGACCGCTATCTCGGCTGCACCGCCAAGGCACCGGCACGCACCAGCCTGCTCGCCGCGCAGCGGCCCGCCATGGACCAGCTGCTGCAGCAGCGCGTGTTCGGCAAGACGCCCTGCGCCGATGAGCGCTCCGCCGTGCTGGCGGCCGCGGATCTGTACCAGGCCCTGGGAGACAGCGCGGCCGAGAAGGCCTTGCTGCAGCGCGCGGCCCGCGCCGCCGAAGGCCGTCTGGGCCAGCGGCTGTCGGCCGACCGCAACCAGGCCGACAACCTGCGCGTCTACCTGGACCGGGCCGGTGACACCGCCCGCCTCGACGCCCTGATGCCCAGGCTGGTCACGGCCTATCCGGACGACTACGTCTACGCCTTCCGCCATGGCCGCAGCCTGCTGGCCCGTGGCCGGGCCGCCGAGGCCCTGCCCTGGCTGGAGAAGGCCGCGCCGCTGGCCTACGGCATCAACCGCTTGAAGGTCGCGCAGGAGCGCGTCAAGGCCCTGCAGGCCCTGCAGCGCGAGGCCGAGGCACGCAAGGTCGTGGCCGAGGCGCTCAAGGCCAACGGCCCCTGGTTCCCCGAGGAAGCGGCCAAGCTCAAGGGCCTGCTGAAGGCCTGAGGCGCGTCACCCGGCTCGCCAAGCGCCGGCCGAGCGGCTATAAAGCGCAGCCCCCGCCCGGGGCCTGCGCCCGGTTTTCCGTCTGTCCATGACCTCTGCCCCCGCCACCACGGCCCGCCTGCTGATCACCTGCCCGGATCGCCCCGGCATCGTCTCGGCCGTCACGACCTTCCTGTTCCACCACGGCGTCAACATCACGGAACTGGACCAGCATTCGACCGATCCCGAGGGTGGACGCTTCTTCCTGCGCCTGGAATTCCAGACCCCGCACCTGGATGTTTCGCGTGCCACCCTGGAACGCACGTTCCGGGAGTCGGTCGCCGCACGCTTCGACATGGACTGGCGCATCAGCTATGCCGCGGAGAAGCCGCGCATGGCGATCCTCGTGTCCAAGCACGACCACGCGCTCATGGAACTGCTCTGGCGCTGGCAGCGTGGCGAGCTGGCCGTCGACATCCCGCTGGTGATCTCCAACCACCCGGACCTGCGCGAGGCGGTCGAGCGCTTCGGCGTGCGCTACGAGCATGTGGCGATCGACGCCGGCAACCACGCCGCCGCCGAGGAGCGCATGCTCGAGCTACTCGCGGGCCAGACCGATTTCATCGTGCTGGCGCGCTACATGCGAATCCTGACCGCGGACTTCATCGCGCACTACCCCAGCCGCATCATCAACATCCACCACTCCTTCCTCCCCGCCTTCGCCGGGGCGGATCCCTACCAGCAGGCCTACGACCGCGGCGTGAAGCTGATCGGCGCGACCGCCCACTACGTGACGGCGGAGCTGGACCAGGGACCGATCATCGAGCAGGACACCGCCCATGTCTCGCACCGCCACGAGGTGCACGATCTGCGACGCCTGGGACGCGACCTGGAGCGGCAGGTGCTTGCGCGGGCGGTCCGCGGCCATGTCGAGGACCGGATCATCGTCAACGGCAACAAGACCATCGTCTTCGGCTGATCCGGCAGGCGCCGGACGCAGGGCAAACAAAAAGGGCTTGCCGCGAGGCAAGCCCTTGTTTTGTTTGGTGGACAGTACAGGGCTTGAACCTGTGACCCCCGCCGTGTGAAAGCGATGCTCTACCGCTGAGCTAACTGTCCAATGGGGGCGTGAATGATAGTGAGGCGCCCCGGCAGCGTCAACGGCCGGAGGCGACGGCCGTTGAGGATTGCCGGCCGCGCCGCTAGGCTGCGCGTCCCTTTTTCGACACCCGGAGCCCGCGCATGAGCGCCGTCCGCCCGCTGATGCTGGCCATCCAGAACCGCGACCTCGCCGCTGCGCAGACCGCGCTGGAACGCGATGCCGGTCAGGCCACCGAGGCCCTTCCGGGCGGCATCTCGCCCTTCCTGTTCGCGCTCTACAACGGCGCGCCGGACATCGCCGCCGTGCTCAAGGACTTCCGCCCGCTCGACGTGTTCGAAGCCGCGGCGAGCAATGATGGCCCGCGGGTCGCGGAACTGGTCGTTGCCGACCGCAGCCTGCTCACGGCGCACAGTGTCGACGGCTGGACCCCGCTGCACCTGGCTGCCTTCTTCGGTGCCCGCGAGGCCGCCTTCGTGCTCCTGGGGGTGGGTGCGCCGCTGGATGCGCGCTCCGGCAACCCGATGAACAACACGCCGATGCACGCCGCCATCGCGGGCGCGGCCGGCGAGAGCCTCGCGCCCCTGCTGATCGCGGTGGGGGCCGATGTGCATGCGGTCGGCGGCAGCGGCGTCACGGCGCTGCACCTGGCGGCCTCGCGCGGTTTCGAGAGCCTGTGCCGCCTGCTGCTGGCGCGCGGCGTGGACCGCAGCCTGAAGACCGAGGATGAGAAGACCGCCGCCGAGATCGCCCGCGAGCGCGGTCACCTGGCCACTGCGGCGGCGCTGGAACTGAACTGAGGCCCGCTCAGGGCGTCTTCTTCGCCGCCGCGCGCCGGTCGCGGAAGAAGCTGCGCAGGATCTCGCCGCAGGCATCCTCGAGCACGCCGCCCTGCCAGGCGACAACGTGGTTGAGCCGCGGCTGCGCAATCACGTCGTAGACCGAATGCACCCCGCCGGCCTTGGGATCGGCCGCACCGTAGACCAGCCGTTCGACGCGGGCATGCACGATGGCCCCGGCGCACATCACGCAGGGCTCCAGCGTGACGTACAGGGTCGAGCCGGTGAGCCGGTAGTTGCCCAGCCGGCGGCCCGCCTCGCGCAGGGCCACCATCTCCGCGTGCGCCGAGGGGTCGTGTTCGCCGATCGGCCGGTTCCAGCCTTCGCCAAGGATGCGGTCGTCCTGGACCAGCACCGCGCCGACCGGCACCTCGCCGGCCTCGCGCGCCCGGTGCGCCAGCAGCAGGGCATGGCGCATCCAGTGCTCGTCGCGGGCACGCTGCCGGTCGACAGCGCCCGATTCAGCCTCGATCGCCTGCGGCGGCAGATCGGTGCTCATGCCCGGCTCAGGCCACGAAGGCCGAGCGCAAGGTCCAGGCACCGATGAGCATGAAGCCGGCACCGGCAACGAGCTTGAGATGCTTCGGGCTCACGTGCTCCGCGATCCAGCCACCCGCCAGCACGCCGATACCCGCCGCAAGCACCAGCGCGCTGGCCGAGCCCGCGAACACCACCCACTTGCTCGCCGGCTTGTCGGCCGAGAACAGCAGGGTCGCGAGCTGGGTCTTGTCGCCCAGTTCGGCCAGGAACACCGTCGCGAAGACGGTGGCGAAGATCTTGATGTCCATTTCTCAACTCATGGTTCGGTGGGTTTCATCGCGCCCTCGCGACGCTACGATCCCCGGCTGCGCCGGGGCCCCTCCACGCTGCAAGCCGCACAGCATCTTCTCGGGGCTCATGAACATCATCCCCTGATCGCGCCCTCGCGACGCTACGATCCCCGGCTGCGCCGGGGCCCCTCCACGCTGCTCGGGCTTCATTCCCACTCGATGGTGGCGGGCGGCTTGCCGCTGATGTCGTAGACCACGCGCGACACCCCCGGGATCTCGTTGACGATGCGGCGCGAGCAGACATCCAGCAGCTCGTACGGCAGATGTGCCCAGTGCGCCGTCATGAAGTCGATGGTCTGTACCGCGCGCAGGGCAATCACCGGCTCGTAGCG
>DASUDL010000124.1:0-3004 GCA_036275615.1 Solimonas sp. | reverse complement strand
CACCTCGATGAAGATCGAGGCGATGACGACCTTCATGAAGGACCAGAAGGACATCCAGAAGGTCTACCTGCTGAACCAGAACTACTCCCACGGCCAGCAGGTGGTGCGCTACGCCAAGGAGAACCTGGCCCGCAAGCGGCCCGATGTGCAGATCGTCGGAGAGGACCTGCACCCGCTGGCGCAGGTGCGCGATTTCGCGCCCTACATCGCCAAGATCAAGGCCTCGGGTGCCGACACCGTGATCACCGGCAACTGGGGCTCCGACCTGTCGCTGCTGATCAAGGCGGCCAACGAGGGTGGCTACACCGGCAAGTTCTACACCTACTACGCCGGCGTGACCGGCACGCCCACGGCCATCGGCCAGAACGGCGCCGGCCGCGTCTACCAGATCGCCTACAACCACTACAACATGGGTGGCCAGATGGACAAGTGGATGGCCGAGTTCAACCAGAAGTACAAGGATGACTTCTACACCGGCTCGACGATCCGCATCTTCGAGATCCTCGGCCAGGCGATGGCCAATGCCAAGTCGACCGATCCGGTCAAGGTGGCCCTGGCCATGGAGGGCCTGAAGTTCACCAGCTTCAACGGCGAGGTCGAGATGCGCAAGGCGGATCACCAGCTGCAGCAGCCGCTGTACCTGAGCGTGTGGCAGAAGGCCGACAAGAAGTATCCCTACAGCCCTGAGAACACCGGGATGACGATGGTGCCGGTCAAGGAGTTCCCCAACTACGTCTCGAGCACGCCCACGAGCTGCCAGATGAAGCGCCCCTGACGCGCGCGATCCCGCAGCCGGGGTCCGACCGGGACAACCGAGTCGGACCCCGTTTTCATTGAATGCCCTCGAGGCGACGGGAATCTTTCCACGATGGAGTTCTTCACCATCTCCATGCTCAACGGCCTGAGCTACGGCCTGCTGTTGTTCATGCTGAGTTCGGGCCTGACGCTGATCTTCAGCATGATGGGCGTGCTCAACTTCGCGCACGCCAGCTTCTACATGGTGGGCGCCTACCTCGGGTACTCGCTGAGCCGGGTGGTCGGCTTCTGGCCGGCGCTCTTGCTGGCTCCGCTGGCAGTGGGCGCGCTCGGGGCGCTGTTCGAGCGTACGGCGCTGCGCAAGGTGCACAAGTACGGTCACGTGCCCGAGCTGCTGGTCACCTTCGGCCTGTCCTACGTGATCCTGGAGCTGGTCAAGCTGCTGTGGGGCCTGTCGTCGGTGCCCTTCGCGCCCCCCGACGCGCTGCAGGGCCCGGCCTTCACGCTGATCCGTTCCTCGGCGGACGGCCTGGGCCTGGCCTGGGGCGCGGCCGACGCGGCGCGCTGCGTCTCGTCGTCCGCGGCGCAGGTGGTGTGCTCCACCTTCCCGGCGACGCGCTTCTTCATGATGGGCGTCGCGCTGGTGATGCTGGTGTCGCTGTGGCTGGTGCTCACGCGCACGCGCACCGGGCTCATCATCCAGGCCGCGCTGTCGCATCCCGAGATGGTGGAGGCGCTGGGCCACAACGTGCCGCGCGTGTTCATGCTGGTGTTCGGCGGCGGCTGTGCGCTGGCCGGGCTGGCCGGCGTGGTGGGCGGCATGACTTTCGTCACCGAGCCCTCGATGGCGGCGATCGTCGGCTCCATCATCTTCGTGGTCGTGGTGGTCGGCGGCCTGGGCTCGCTGGCCGGTGCCTTCGTCGGGTCGCTGGTGATCGGCCTGCTGCAGACGCTGCCGCTGACGGTCGACAAGAGCCTCGTCGATGTCGCTGCGCGCTGGGGCTGGACCATCGCCCCCGGCGACGTGCTGTACGCGGTGGCCAAGATCACGCTCGCGCAGGCGGCGCCGATCCTGCCCTACCTGCTGCTGGTGCTGATCCTCATCCTGCGACCCAAGGGCCTCCTCGGCACGCGGGAAGACTGAGATGTCGCACATCCACGAGAGCCGCCCGCACGTCCACTTCAAGCCCTACAACGTCGGGCGCTGGATCGTCTGGGGCCTGTTCGCGCTGGCACTGGCCGTGGCGCCGCGCCTGTGGACCACCGGCTTCGCGCACACGATGCTGTCGCAGATCGGCATCGCCATCATCGCCTGCCTGGCCTACAACGTGCTGCTGGGGCAGGGCGGGATGCTCAGCTTCGGCCACGCGGTCTACAGCGGACTGGGCTCCTTCCTGGCCATTCACACGCTCAACCTCGTCAGCGCCGGCAAGCTCGCGTTGCCGGTGTCGCTGGTGCCGCTGGTGGGCGGACTCGCCGGTCTCGTCTTCGCCGCACTGCTGGGTTACGTGACCACGCGCAAGGCCGGCACCACCTTCGCGATGATCACGCTGGGCATCGGCGAGCTGGTGTGGTCGATGTCGCTCATGCTGCCCGAGTTCTTCGGCGGCGAGGGCGGCATCACCGGCAACCGCGTCGCCGGGCGGCCCTTCCTGGGCATCACCTTCGGCCCGCAGGTGCAGATGTACTACCTGATCGCGGTCTACTGCTTCTGCTCGACGGCTGCGCTGTTCGCCTTCACGCGCACGCCGCTGGGGCGCATCCTCAATGCGGTGCGCGACAACCCGGAGCGCGTCGAGTTCGTCGGCTACAGCACGCAGCACGTGCGCTACCTCGCCTTCATGGTGTCGGGCTTCTTCGCCGGCATCGCCGGCGGCCTGGGGGCGCTGAACTTCGAGATCGTGACCGCCGAGGTGGTCGGTGCGGCGCGCTCGGGCGCCTACCTGCTCTTCGTGTTCCTCGGCGGGGCCACGTTCTTCTTCGGGCCCATCATCGGCGCGGTGCTGATGGTGGTGGCGCTGGTGCTGCTGTCCGAACTCACCAAGGCGTGGCTGCTCTACCTGGGCCTGGTGTTCCTGTTCATGGTGATGTACGCGCCCGGCGGCGTGGCGAGCCTCGTGATGATGAACCTGCGCGTGGCCGCCTTCGGCAAGCTGCGGCAGATCTGGACCGCCTATCTCGCCCTCGCGGGCACCGGCCTCGTGGCCCTGGCCGGCGCCTCGATGATGATCGAGATGGTCTACCACCT
>DASUDL010000123.1:0-18285 GCA_036275615.1 Solimonas sp. | reverse complement strand
ACGCCCTCGCGGCGCAGGCGGGCCTGCATGGCGCGACTGAAGATCAGGCGCGGCCGGCCGTTGGCCTCGCGCACCACGCCCACTTCCTTGAAGCCGATACCGGAGAAGCCGGTACCCAGGGCCTTCACGCAGGCCTCCTTCGCGGCCCAGCACATGGCCAGTCCGCGGGCGGTGTTGGCCCGGGCGCGCACCTCGCGCAGCTCGGCGGGGGCCAGCAGCTTGAGCAGCACGCGCTTGCCGTGGCGGTCCAGCAGCTTCTGCATGCGCTCGACCTTGACCAGGTCCATGCCGATGCCGTGGATGCCGCCCGCCGCGACCGCGGCCTTGGGCGCGTTCACGCGCCGCGGGCCGCGATCATGGCGCGGCGCATCTCGGCCACTGCCGCCGGCAAGCCCACGAACAGGGCGCGCGCGATGATGCTGTGGCCGATGTTGAGTTCGACGATCTCCGGGATGCGGGCGATCGGCGCGACGTTCTGCAGGTGCAGGCCGTGGCCGGCGTGGACCTCGAGGCCGGCCTTGTGGGCCGCGCGTGCGAAGGTGGCGATGCGCTGCAGTTCGGCCGCCTGGGTACGGCCGCGGGTCTCGCAGTAGCGGCCGGTATGGATCTCCAGGTGCGGTGCGCCGGTGGCCTTCGCCGCCTTGAGCTGTTCCATCCAGGGATCGATGAACAGCGCCACCTCGATGCCGGCCTTGGCCAGGCGGCGGCAGGCACGGGTCACACTGTCGAGATGGCCGGCAACGTCGAGGCCACCCTCGGTGGTGACTTCCTGGCGGCGCTCCGGCACCAGGCAGGCGTACTGCGGCTTCACCCGGCAGGCGAAGTCGATCATCTCATCGGTGACCGCCATCTCCAGGTTGATGGGCACCGGACAGCGCGCCTTGAGGCGCTGCACGTCGTGCTCCTGGATGTGGCGACGGTCCTCGCGCAGATGGATGGTGATGCTGTCGCCACCGGCGGCGGCGGCCACCAGGCCCGCCTCGACCGGATCGGGGTAGTCGGTACCGCGCGCCTGCCGCACCGTGGCGACATGGTCGACGTTGACACCGAGGCGGATGGGGGCGATGCGCGGAGCAGTCTTGCGGGGCATGGTCGCGGGCGGGTCGTAATCGAAGACGTCAGGAAGGGCTCAGCGCGGACGGGCGGGCTTGCCGCCGCGTCCAGCGTCGCGGGGCGCATTGCGCGTCGGTGCTGGACGCGCGCGCGCCGGGCGCGCGGACGCGGGCGACCGGGCATCGCCGCGGCCAGACCTGTCGCTGCGGGCCGGCTTGTCGGCACGGCCGGGGCGCTCACCGCGGCCCTGGCGCTCGGCACGCTCGGCGATCGCCTGGCGCTCGCGCTTGTCCGGGCGACGGTGGCGGTCCGGGGTCCGTGAGGGCTCCGCACGCCGTTCCCGACGCGGGCGCTGCGGACGCTCCGGTTCCTCCATGCCGACGGCGGCGAGCACGGCGGCCAGTTCCTGCGGCGTGGCCTCGCGGGCGGTGCCGGACTTGTTGCCGCGGCCCAGTTCCAGCGGACCGTAGCTGAGGCGGATCAGGCGGCTGACCTGCAGGTCCTGGGATTCGATCAGGCGACGCACGAGGCGGTTGCGGCCCTCGCGCACACTGACGATGTACCACTGGTTGGCCCCCTCGCCGTCCTCGTTCTCGCCCTGCTCGACGCGCTCGAAGCGCGCCATGCCGTCCTCCAGCACCACGCCGGACTTCCAGCGGCTGATCACGGCGTCGTCCACCGTGCCCAGCACGCGCACGGCATAGGTGCGCGGCACCTCGAAGCTGGGATGGGTCAGGCGCCGGGCCAGTTCGCCGTTGTTGGTGAACAGCAGCAGGCCCGAGGTGTTGATGTCCAGTCGGCCCACCGCGATCCAGCGGCCGCTGTCGAGCTTGGGCAGCTTGCGGAACACGGTCTTGCGACCATCGGGGTCATCGCGGGTGACCAGCTCGCCGACCTGCTTCTTGTAGAGCAGCACGCGGATGCGCTCGGGCTCCAGCTGCAGCTGCACGCTGCGCTCATCGACGCGGATGCGGTCCTTCGCCTCGACGCGCTGGCCGGGCGTGGCCGGCTGGCCGTTCACCGTGATCCGGCCTTCCTCGATCATGCGCTCGATCTCGCGCCGCGAGGCTACGCCCGCGGTCGCCAGCGCCTTCTGGATGCGCTCACCTGTCATTGGCACGTCCTCCACGACGTTCCCTACCTCATCAACCGCCCCGGGCAGGCTGCCCGCGGCGGAACCCGCTGTCCTTCAGTGCAGCGTCGCGTCCGGCGGCGTCTGCGCCGGCTCGGCCTGCTCCGGCGGCGCCGGCAGTTCGCCCTCGACCGGCGCGTCGGCCAAGTGCGAGGTCTCGTGCAGCTGCTCGCCCAGCCGCGCCAGCGCGGCCTCCAGCTGCTGCGGATCCTTGATCTCGGGCAGGGTCGGCAGATCGTCCAGCGAGCGCAGGTTCAGGTCATCCAGCAGCTGGTGCGTGGTCCCGAACAGCGAAGGCCGACCCGGCACTTCCTTGACGCCCACCTCGCGGATCCAGCCCCGCTCCAGCAGGGTGCGGATGATGTTCGGGGAGAGGGCGACACCGCGCACCTCCTCGATCTCGCCACGGGTGATGGGCTGGCGGTAGCAGATCAGTGCCAGGGTCTCGAGCAGCGCGCGCGACAGGCGCGGCGGCTTCTCCTGCCAGAGCTTGGCGACCCACTCGCCGTACTCGGCGCGCACCTGGATGCGCCAGCCGCTGGCCACTTCCTTGACCTCGGCGGCCCGGCCGTCGAGGTTGGCGGCCAGGCGCTCGAGGGCATCGCGGATGTCCTTCTTGCCCACGCCCAGTTCGTTGCCCAGCATGCGCTGCAGCTGCTCCACCGACAGCGGCAGCTCCGAGGCCAGGAGCAGGGCCTCGAGGATGCGCGCGAGGCGCTGCTGGGGCTCCTCGGTGTCGAGGAGGGGCACGTCATCGATCGGCAGTTCCGGGGTGTCGTTCTCGTTCATGCATCTTCTCCATCGGACGGCGCCGGCGCTTCTGAGCCGTCGGCCGTCACGGTACCGTCCCATTCCTCGTCATCGCCCTCGGCACGCGGGGCCGCCGTGGCCACCAGCAGCGGCGCGAACGGCTGGTCCTGCTGCACGTCGAGCAGGTGGGAGCGCGCCAGCTCCAGGATGGCCAGGAAGCAGACCACCACGCCCAGGCGGCCCTCCTCCGGATCCACCAGGTCCTCGAAGCGCGTCGGCCCCTGGCGCACCCGCGACAGGATGTGCGACATGCGCTCGCGCACCGTCAGCGGCTCGCGCGAGATCTCGTGGTGCTTGAACAGCGCCGCGCGCTCGACCACGTCGCGGAAGGCCATGACCAGCTCGCGCAGCGAAGGCATGGGCACCTGCGCGGTCTGCGGGATGACCTCCGGGCGGGCCTGCGCCATGAACAGGTCGCGGCCGACGCGGGGCAGCTTCTCCAGGCTCTCGCCGGCGCTCTTGAAGCGTTCGTACTCCTGCAGGCGGCGCACCAGCTCCATGCGCGGATCGCCCTGCTCTTCGGCCTCGTCCGGCGGGGGACGCGGCAGCAGGATGCGCGACTTGATCTCGGCCAGCAGCGCGGCCATCACCAGGTACTCGGCCGCCAGCTCCAGGCGCATGTCGCGCATCAGCTCGATGTACTGGATGTACTGCTGCGTGATCTTGAGGACCGGGATGTCGAGGATGTTCAGGTTCTGGCGGCGGATCAGGTACAGCAGCAGATCCAGCGGTCCCTCGAAGGCATCGAGGAACACCTCCAGCGCATCCGGCGGGATGTACAGGTCCTCGGGCAGCTTCTCCATGACCTGGCCATGGAGCTTGGGCTGGCGCAGCACCTCGGGCGATGGCGCCTCGGGGCTCGCGGCAGGCAGGGTTTCTTCGGTCATGCCCTACTCCGGGATGAAGCCGAGCGCGTCGTGGACGCGCGCCAGCGTGGCATCGGCTGCGGCCGAGGCGGTGGCAGCGCCCTCCTTGAGCACGCGGCGCAGGCCCTCGACATCCTCGCGCACCGCGCTGTAGCGCTCCTGCACCGGGCGCAGGCATTCCACGACCGCCTCGGCGACCTCGGTCTTGAGATGGCCGTAGCCCTTGCCGACGAAGCGTGCCTCGATGCTGGCGAAGCTCTCGCCCTTGATCGCGCCCAGGATCGACATCAGGTTCGACACGCCCGGCTTGGCGGCGATGTCGTGCCGGATCTCGCTGCCCAGGTCGGTGACCGCGCGCTTGATCTTGCGGGTGATGACGTCGGGGCTGTCGAGCAGGTAGATGGCGTCGGTCTCGGCCTCGCCGGACTTGCTCATCTTCGCGGTGGGCTCCTGCAGGCCCATGATGCGCGCGCCCACCGGCGGGATCATCGGCTCCGGCACGGTGAACACCGGGCCGTAGAGGTTGTTGAAGCGCTGCGCCACGTCGCGGGTCAGTTCCAGGTGCTGCTTCTGGTCGTCGCCGACCGGCACCTTGCCGGCCTGGTAGAGCAGGATGTCGGCCGCCATCAGCACCGGGTAGTCGAACAGGCCGGCATTGATGTTGTCGACGTGCTTGGCGCTCTTGTCCTTGAACTGCGTCATGCGGTTGAGCTCGCCCATCTGCGTGTAGCAGTTGAGGATCCAGCCCAGGCGGGCATGCGCCGGCACGTGGCTCTGCACGAACAGGGTGTTCTGCTTCGGATCCAGGCCGCAGGCGATGTACAGCGCCAGGAACTCATGGCAACGCTCGCGCAGGATCTTGGGGTCCTGGCGCACGGTGATCGCGTGCAGGTCCACCAGCATGTAGTAGCACTGGTACTGCTCGTGCAGCTTCAGCCAGTTCTTGAGCGCACCCAGGTAGTTGCCGATGGTCAGGCGACCGGAGGGCTGGATGCCGGAGAGGACCACGGGCTTGGCGGAAGCGTTCACGGGAGCAGGACCTGGCTGCCGGATAGGCCGAGCAGCGAGTAGAGGGCGAATTCGGAGAGGGCGAGCGGCCAGTACATCAGCTTGCCGAGGATGCCGGTGGCCAGCAGGATCACGAGGATCACCAGGCCATAGGGTTCGATGCGGGCCAGGCCGTAGGCCGCACGCGCGGGCAGCAGGCCCGCCAGCACGCGGCCACCGTCCAGCGGCGGCAAGGGCAGCAAGTTCAACACCATCAGCACGATGTTGATGAAGATGCCCGCGACGGCCATGTAGCGCAGGCCCAGCCAGAGGCCCTCGGCCTGCGGCATCGACATCGCGAGTTTCAGCAGCAGGCCCCAGGCCAGCGCCATCAGCGCATTGGACGCCGGGCCGGCAGCCGCCACGATCGCCATGTCGCGCCGGGGGCTGCGCAGGTTGCGGTAGTCCACCGGCACCGGCTTGGCCCAGCCGAACAGGAAACCGCCGAGCACCAGCAGGATGCCCGGCACGATCACCGTGCCAACCGGATCGATATGCCGCAGGGGGTTCAGGCTCAGACGGCCCAGGCTCTCGGCCGTGCGGTCCCCCAGGGCGCGCGCCACATAGCCATGCGCGGCCTCGTGGACCGTGATGGCGAAAACAACCGGGAGCGCCCAGACGGCAATCTTCTGGACGAGGGTCAAATCGATGGGCATGCCCGATTGTACCGGTCAGCGCCCGGCCGGACGATCTTGCATTTTCCTGGCTGGCGGGGGCGGCCGGCAGCGGCAGCCGCCCGGGGGCGGGCCCTACAGCCCCAGGGGCGCCAGCGAGCCCTTGCCCTCGCGCAGGACCCGGATGGGGCCCTCGCTCAGGTCCAGGACGGTGGTCGGTTCCAGGCCACAGGGGCCACCGTCGATGACGATATCCACCTCCCGCAGCAGGCGCTCGCGGTGCTCGGCCGGGTCGTTGACCGGCGCCTCCTCTCCCGGGAACTGCAGGGTGCAGGAGATCAGGGGCTCGTCCAGGGTCTCCAGCAGGGCCCGGGCCACGACGTGCTCCGGCACCCGGATCCCGATGGTCTTGCGCTTCTCGTGGGCCACCCGCCGCGGCAGTTCCTTGGTGGCCGCCAGGATGAAGGTGTAGGCCCCGGGCGTCAGGCTTTTGAGCAGCCGGAACTGGCTGTTGTCGACCCGGGCGTAGGTGGCGATCTCGGAGAGATCCCGGCAGACCAGAGTGAACTGGTGGTGACGGTCGAAGTCGCGGATGCGGCGCAGGCGGTCGGCGGCATCCCGGTCGTCCAGGTGGCAGCCCAGGGCATAGCAGGAGTCGGTCGGATAGGCGATCACCGCGCCGGCCCGCACCCGCTCGGCAATCTGGCCGAGCAGGCGCTTCTGCGGGTTGGCGGGGTGCAGTTCGATCCAGTCGGCGGCCATGGTCTGGATTGTAGAGCCTGCGGCGGCGCACGACCGTACAATGCGCCCATGAAATTCCTGCTCGACTTTGCCCCCGCCCTGCTGTTCTTCGGTGCCTACTACGTTGCCGGCATCTATACCGCCACCATCGTGCTGATGGTGGCGCTGTTCGCGCTCGTGGCCGTCTACTGGTTCAAGGACGGCAAGCTGCACAAGGCACACCTGGCCACCGCGCTGATCGCGGCGGTGCTGGGTGGCCTGACGCTCTACGTCCACGACCCCGCGTTCATCAAGTACAAGCCCAGCGCCGTCTACCTGGTCTTTGCCATGGCCCTGCTCGGCAGCCATTTCATCGGCGACAAGGTGCTGCTGGCCCGCATCCCGCAGGAGGCAATCCGCCTTCCGGACGCCCTGTGGCGCAAGCTCAACCTGGCCTGGGCCGCGTTCTTCATCGGCTGCGCAGCGCTCAATCTCTACGTGGCCGCGGAGTTCTCCGAGGACACCTGGGTCAAGTTCAAGACCTTCGGCTTCACCGTGCTGATGTTCCTGTTCCTCGTGGCGCACGGCCCCTTCGTGAAGGACTACCTGGCGCCGGAAGACGGCACCTCGCCGGGCGGCAAGGACGGCGCCTGATGCTCTACATGATCCTCGGTGACGACGCGCCGGACAGCCTGCCCCTGCGCCGCGCCACCCGGCCGGCGCACCTGGGCTACCTCAAGGCCCTGCAGGCGCAGGGTCGCCTGGTGCTCGCCGGTCCGCGGCCGCGCGTGGACGCCGCCGATCCCGGAGAGGCGGGCGTACACGGCAGCCTGGTGATCGCGGAGTTCGACGATCTGGCCGCGGCGCAGGCCTGGGCCGCGGCCGAGCCCTATGCGCGGGCCGGCGTGTTCGCGACGGTGACGGTCCAGCCCTTCGTGAAGGTGCTGCCAGCGTGAGCCGGGTCGCGCGCATCCGCGCCGCGCTCGAGGAGGCCCTGGCGCCCGAAACCCTGGTGATCGAGGACGACAGCGCCGCCCATGCTGGCCACGCGGGCGCCGCGAGCGGGCGCGGACATTTCAACCTGTCGATCGTCAGCGCCGCCTTCCGCGGCCTGTCACCCCTGGCCCGCCACCGCGCGGTCTACGCGGCCCTGGGGGCGCTCATGGAAACCGACATCCATGCGGTGTCGATCCATGCACGGACACCTGAAGAGAGTCCGCTGTAGGAGCGGAACCGGTCTGCAACAGCGCGGCGTTGATCGCGGACAGGGTCCGCTCCAACGCAGGTTCATGCAGAGCGCACCGCGCGACGACTGGGACTGGATAACACGTGTAGGAGCGGACCCTGTCCGCGATGGGGAATTCCGCTGCCGCAGCAGTCGCGGATGTGGCCGACTCCTGCCAAGGTCCCTCGCCCTGCAGGAACAGACCCGTTCCGCTCCTATGCAGTCGCGTCCGGCCGTGTCACCGGGTACAGGTGCACGTCCTGCTGCGGGAACGGAATCTGGATGTTGGCCTCGCGGAAGGCGGCGAAGATGGCGAACCGCAGATCGCTGGCCACGTCGCCCCGCGCGTTGGCCTCGTGTACATGCGCGAACAGCTCGAAGTCCAGCGAACTTGCCCCGAAGTTCTTGAACTGCACGAAGGGCGCCGGCGCGCTGAGGACTGCCGGATGCGCTGCGGCCACCGCCAGCAGCAGGTCGCGTACCTGCTCGGGATCGCTGCGGTAGCTCACCCCGACCGGCAACACGATCCGGCCCACCATCGTGCGCAGGTTCCGGTTGCGCACGGCATTCGACAGCAGGTCGGAGTTCGGAACGATGATGGTCTCGCGATCGAAGGTCTCGATCTCGGTGGCGCGAATGCGCATCTTGCGCACGAAGCCCTCGTTGCCGCCCACGGTGATGATGTCACCGATGCGTACCGGCTGCTCGAACAGCAGGATGAGGCCCGAGACGAAGTTGCTGACCACGTTCTGCAGGCCGAAGCCGATACCCACCGAGAGCGCGCCGGCCACGATCGCCAGCTTGGTGAAATCCAGGCCGGCCGAGGACAGGCCGACGATCGCCGCGATCACGAAGGTGGCGTAGCCGAACAGGGTCGCGACCGCCTCTCGGGTGCTGGCCTCGACGCCGACGCGCGGCAGCCAGTCGTGCTCCAGCTTGGCCTTGAGCCAGCGGGTGAAGGTGAACAGCACGATGAACGACAGCGCGCCGAGCAGCAGCTTGCCCGGCACCACGGTCGTGCTGCCGACCTTGAAGCCCTCCGAGAAGATCGCGGCGGTCAGCCCCTCGCCCGCCTCGTGCTCGCCCCAGACGTGCAGCAGCACATAGGCCACGCCCGGCCACAGGAACAGGTGCATCGACAGCAGCAGCCAGCGCAGTTCGCCGATGGCCTTGCCCTGGGCGACACCCAGCCAGGCGCGGACGCGGCGCTGCCAGCCGTGGCGGCCCTCGTTGAGCGTGGCGGCCAGGTGATGGGCCAGCATCGCCCAGCCACAGGCCAGGACCAGCAGCGCGGCGGTCCATTGCGCCGGATGCTGGCCCAGTAGGGCAACCACGCTGTCGAAGCTCAGGGGATGGCTCATGTCGGGGCCTCAATCAGGCGGTTGAACGCCTCGTAGTCGAGGATGGTCACGCCGAGCTTCTCGGCCTTGGCCAGCTTGGAGCCCGCCTCGGCGCCGGCGAGCAGGAAATCGGTCTTGGCCGAGACCGAGCCACTGACCTTGCCGCCGGCCGCCTCGATCCGGCGCGAGGCCTCGTCGCGGCTCACCGGCAGGGTGCCGGTGATGACAAAGGTCTTGCCCAGCAGCGGACCGCTGGCTTCCTGGCGGACGACCTCGGGCCAGTGCAGTCCCGCATCGCGCAGCGCCTGCACGGCGGCGAGATTGCGCGGCTCGGTGAAGAAATGTGCCACCTGTGCCGCCACCACACCACCCACGTCCGGCACCTGCCGCAGCCGCGGGCAGCGATCCTTGTCCTTCTCGGCATGCGCGCTGGGGGCGTCGGCCTGCGCGGCGGCGATGAGCGCTTCCAGGGTACCGAAATGGCGCGCCAGGTCGCGGGCCGTGGTCTCGCCCACATCGCGGATGCCCAGGGCGTAAAGGAAGCGTTCCAGGGTGGTCTGCCGGCTCCTGGCCAGTGCCTCGACCACGTTGCGCGCGGACTTCTCACCCATGCGCTCCAGGCCAGCGAGCTGCTCCGCGGTCAGGGCGTAGAGGTCAGCCGGCGTCTTGACCCAGCCCATGTCGATCAGCTGCAGCAGCAGCTTCTCCCCCAGGCCTTCGACATCGATCGCACGGCGCGACACGAAATGCAGCAGGGCACCGTGCAGCTGGGCCCGGCAGGACAGGCCGTTGGTGCAGCGCGCCACCACCTCGCCCTCCTCGCGCTCGACCCGGCCGCCACAGACCGGGCAGGACGGCGGCAGCTCGATCGGCCGAGCATCCGCGGGCCGCTTGCCGAGCACCACTTCCTTGACCTCGGGGATCACATCGCCAGCGCGGCGCACGATCACCGTATCGCCGATGCGCACGTCCTTGCGGGCAATCTCGTCCAGGTTATGCAGGGTGGCGTTGCTGACGTGCGCGCCCCCGACAAAGACCGTGCGCAGGCGGGCGGTAGGCGTCAGGGCACCGGTGCGACCGACCTGGAAGTCGACGTGCTCCAGCACCGTCTCGGCCTCCTCGGCCGGGAACTTGTGGGCCACGGCCCAGCGCGGCGCGCGCGCCACGGAGCCCAGCTCCTCACGCCCGGCAAGGTCATCGAGCTTGTAGACCACGCCGTCAATGTCGAAGGGCAGCTGGGCGCGTCGGGCCTGCATCGCGGTGTAGTAGCGCAGGCAGCCCTCCGGGCCCCTGACCACCTCGATCAGGTCCGAGACCGGCAGGCCCCAGGCGCGCAGCTGCGCCAGCACCTCGGCATGGCGCCGCGGCGGCGTCCAGCCCTCGTGATGGCCGATGGCATAGGCATAGAAGGCCAGGGGCCGCGACGCGGTGATGCGGGCATCCAGCTGGCGCAGGCTGCCGGCGGCGGCATTGCGCGGATTGACGTACAGCTTGTCGCCGCGCGCCGCCGCCTCCTCGTTCATGCGCCGGAAGCCTTCGTGCGGCAGGTAGACCTCGCCACGCACTTCGAGCAGGGGCGGAGCGTCACCGCTCAGGCGCAGCGGGATACGGCGGATGGTACGCAGGTTGGCGCTGATGTCCTCGCCGGTCTCGCCGTCGCCGCGGGTGGCACCCTGCACGAACACGCCTTGCTCGTAGATCAGCGAGACGGCCAGGCCGTCCAGCTTGGGCTCAGCCACGTAGTCCACGGCCTCGCGACCCAGGCCCTCGCGCACGCGCCGGTCGAACTCGGCAAGCTCCTCGGCGCTGAAGCAGTTGTTGAGCGACTGCATCGGCAGTCGATGCTTCAGCGGTGCGAACGCCGCGAGCGGCGCGCCGCCCACGCGCTGGGTGGGCGAATCGGGCGTCAGCAGCGCGGGATGCGCGGCCTCCAGGGCCTGCAGCTCCCGAAATAGCGCGTCGTACTCGGCATCGGAGACGCCGGGATCGTCGAGGACGTAGTAGCGGTGGTTGTGCTCGTGCAGCAGGCGCCGCAACTCCGCGGCGCGCTGCACGGCCGCCTCGGGCGCGGTCATGCCGGCCTCAGAGCCCGTTGCGGCGCGCCCAGGTATCGACCTCGGCCTGCAGCACGCGCTGCGACTCGGCCGTGAACGGCTGGCGATTGGCGTCGAAGACCTCGGCGTTGAGCTGCACCGCCAGGGCACGGGCCGTGACGATCATGTTCTGCAGGGCCGGCTGCGGCCGGGAAGGGCCCGGCAGCACCATGAACACGGTCAGGCCCGGCGTACTGAAACCCTGCGCCTCGGCCGGGTCCAGGGTGCCCGGCTTGATCAGGCTGGCCACCGAGAACACCGGCTGCCCGCCTTCCATGCGGTGATAGATCTTGCGATCGCCGAACACCAGGTTCTGCTCGGTGAGTGCCTGGTGGATCTTCGGCCCGAAGATGGCCGTGCCCTCGCGCTCGGCGATCAGCAGGGTAACCAGCTTCTCCTCGAAGACCTTCTTCGGCGGCTCGGGCTCGCCGCGCGCCGGCGCCGTCTCCGGAAACAGGGAGCGCGATTCACCCGGATTGAGCTGGGGCGCGACGCGACGCGGCTTGCCGACGCCGAACTCGTCGAACTCGGCACCGCCGGCGCCGCTCTTGAACATGTCGAGCTGGTCCTTGCCCGGCAGCTTGGGGCTGGCGCCGCGCGCAGCCGGCGGCTCCCAGTTGCGCAGGGAACGCGCTTCGCGCCGGCTATACCAGTAGACGGCGATGACCGCGGCGGCACCCACGACCAGCAAAGCCCACTGCAACGCACTCATTCTTTCGTCTCGCCTTGAGCGACCAGATCAACCGCCTGGGCGATGTCCACGCTCACCAGGCGGGACACGCCGGGTTCCTGCATGGTCACGCCGTGCAGCTGCTGGGCCAGCTCCATCGTGATCTTGTTGTGGGTAATGATAATGAATTGGACGTTCTGCGACATTTCCCGGACCACCTCGCAGAAACGGCCGACGTTGGCGTCGTCCAGAGGGGCGTCGACCTCGTCCATGAGGCAGAACGGCGCCGGGTTGAGCTGGAACAGGGCCAGCAGCAGGGCCGCAGCCGTCATCGCCTTCTCGCCGCCTGACAGCAGGTGGATGGTGCTGTTGCGCTTGCCCGGGGGGCGGGCCATGACCCGCACGCCGGCCTCCAGCAGGTCGTCCTCGGTCAGCTCCAGGTAGGCCTCGCCACCGCCGAAGAGCTTGGGGAAGCGGTCGCGGAACACCGTGTCGACCCTGTCGAAGGTCTGCTTGAACAGTTCCTTGGTCTCGGCGTCGATCTTGCGGATCGCCTCCTCGAGCATCTCCAGGGCCCCGTGCAGGTCGGCATGCTGCTCGGCCAGGTACTTCTCGCGGCCCTGCGCCTCCTCCAGCTCCTGGATGGCGGCCAGGTTGATCGCACCCAGGCGCTCGATGCGGCGCAGGGTCGTGGCCAGCTTCTCCTCCCAGTCGGCCAGGGTGGCCGCCGGGGCCAGGCCGGCGAACAGGCCCTCTGCCTCGAAGCCGGTCTCGGCGATCTGCTCGTCGAGGCTCTCGCGATGGGCCTTGAGGTTGGCGAACTCCAGGCGCGCCTGCTGCAGGCGCTCCATCGCCGCATCCTTGTCCACCTCCGCGGTCCGGGCGGCCTGGATGCTCGCCTGCAGACCCCCATCGATGGCCTCCACCGCCTCGCGCACGGCCCGCAGCTGCTCGCGGGCGGCGGTCACGGCGGCACGGGCCGCATCCACGTTCTGTGCATGGCTGGCCAAGGGGGCGTCGAGCTCGGCGGCGCGCTGCTCCTCGTCCACGCGGCGCGCCTGCAGGGTTTCGCGCGCCGCGGCCAGGTCGCGCAGCGACTGCTCCAGCGCGGCGGCGGCGCTGTGGCGGCCGGCAAGCTGCACCTGCAGCTGGTTGCGGGCCTGCTGCGCCTGGGCCTGGGCCATGCGGGCGCGGCCAACCAGGTCGCGCTTGCGCTGCAGGGTCTGCTGCATCTGCGCGCGCTGGTCACGCAGCTCCTGGGCGATCTGCTCGAGCGAGACCAGCTGGCTGCGTGACTCCTGCAACTCGGCGGCCTGCTGCTCGCGGGCGCGGGACAGCGCCTCGAGTTCCTGGTTCAGGGCGCTGACGCGCGACTGGGTCTGCTCCAGGCGCACGGCCTGGGCCTGGCGGAAGGCCAGCTTCTGCGCCTGGCGATGGCGGACCTGGTCGAACTTCGACGACAGCTCGCGCCGCTCCTGCTCCATCTGGTGCGTCCGGGCGCGCAGCTCGCCCAGGACGCGCTCGCGGTCGAGCACGCTCTGCTGCTGCTGCTCGACCTGGGCCTTGAGCTGCTTGAGCAGCTGGCCGCGGGCAATCACGCCGCTGCGGTCGTCACCCTTGCGCGGGTAGCGCACCCAGTGGCGGCCGCGCCAGACGCCCTCGCGGGTGATGACCGATTCGCCGGCGCCAAGGCCGGCCGCCAGGGCCTCGGCCTCGTCGGGCGTCTCGGCGGTGCGGATGCCCGACAGCCAGTCGAGCACGGCCTGCGGGCCGGTGACGCGCGCCGCGAGGCCCGAGCCGCCCTGCCCGGCCCCATCGCCCAGCAGGGCAATGCCCGACTTCGGCGAGGACTGGATCGCACGCACGCGGCCGGCCAGGTCACCGACCAGCGGCGCCTGCAGCAGGCCTTCGAGCACCTGTTCCACCGCGGCTTCCCAGCCGCTCTCGACCTGCAGGGCCGAGGCCAGGCGCGGGGCCTGGTCGAGTTGCTGTCCGCGCAGCCACTGGTTGAGTTCGGCATCGTCCTGGCGCAGGGCGGCCTGCTGCAGGGTTTCCAGCGAGGCCATGCTGCCGCGCGCGGTCTGCAGGCTCTGGCGGGTCTCGTGCAGGGCGGTTTCCGCGGCCGCGCGCTCGTCGCGCACCCGGGTCAGCTCGCTATCGAGGGTCTGCAGGCGCTCCTCGGCGGCGGCCAGCTCCTCGGTGAGGCTCTGCAGCTCCTGGTCGGCATCGAGCAGGCTGGCCTGGATCGGGTCGACATTGAGCGCGGCGCGCTCGGACTCCAGGCGCTTGAGGCGCTCCTCGGCCTGGAAACGCGCGCGCTCCAGCTGCTGGACCTGCACGCGCAGGCCCTCGGTCTGCATCAGCGGCGCCTCGGCGTCCTGGACGAACCCGTCCCAGCGGCGCTGCTCGGCCTGGGCATCTTCCTCGGCGGCCACCAGGGCCTCGGCGGCCTGGGTCTCGCCATCGGCGGACTGCTGCACCTGCGCCTCGAGCTCCAGCAGCTGGCGCTGCGACTCCTCGAGACGCTGCTGTTCGCGCATCTGCCGGGCATCCAGCTCGTTGAGCTGGCGGGCCAGCTGGTCGAGCTCGCGCACCTTGAGCTGCTGCAGCTCGCGGGCGTGGTTGAGGCTTTGCTCCTGGCGGGCCATCGCGGCCTCGGCCTCGTAGACCTTGCTCTGCTCCTCGCCCAGCTTCTGCGCTTGCACGCGCTGCTCGATCTCGGCGCGCACGCGCGCCTCGGCGGTCTCGGACAGGCGCAGGCGCGCGGCCTCGAGCGCCTGCTCGAACTCGGCGATCGCCGTCTCGTGCCCCTGGCTCTGCTCGGCGATCTGGCGCACGCGCAGCGCCAGGATCTCGGCGCGCAGCTGGCGCTCCGCGGTCTTGTGTTCCTTGTACTTCTCGGCGTTCGCCGCCTGCTTGGTCAGCACCTCGAGGCGCTGGGTGATCTCCGAGCGCAGGTCGTTGAGGCGCGCCAGGTTCTCGCGCGTGCCCTTGATGCGCGACTCGGTCTCCTTGCGGCGGTCCTTGTACTTGGAGATGCCCGCGGCTTCCTCGAGCCACTGCCGCAGTTCCTCCGGCTTGGCCTCGATCATGCGCGAGACCATGCCCTGCTCGATGATCGCGTACTGGTTCTTGCCGCCCAGGCCCGTGCCGAGAAACAGGTCGGTCACGTCGCGCTTCAGGCACTTGCGGTTGTTGAGGTAGTACTGCGAGTTGCCGTCGCGGGTCAGCTCGCGGCGCACCGAGATCTCGGCATAGGCCGCGAAGGGCCCGGCGATCTGGCCATCGCTGTTGTCGAAGATCAGCTCCACCGAGGCGCGGCCCACCGGCTTGCGCGTCTTGGAGCCATTGAAGATCACGTCCTCCATGTCGGCGGAGCGCAGGTTCTTCATGCTGGTCTCGCCCAGCACCCAGCGCACGGCATCGATGATGTTGGACTTGCCACAACCGTTCGGGCCGACGATGCCGGTCAGGTTGGAGGGCAGCGGGAGGGCGCTCGGGTCCACGAAGGACTTGAACCCGGCGAGTTTGATACCCGAAAGGCGCATGAGAAGTCGTCGGTAGGACGCCCGGGAGGACGTCGTTCGGAGGCCGCGGGGGCCTGGTTCTAGGCCGGCTAGTGTAAATTAACGCCACTCCGGCGACAGCCGCCGATCCCCGCCCCATCCGGGCGGATTTTTATTGACTTTTCATCAGGTTCACGACATGCCCAGCCTGCCCTCCAAGACGCTGGAGACCTTCCCCAACCCGGCGCCGCAGCGCGATTTCTGCATCCGCATGCGGATCCCGGAATTCACCTGCCTGTGCCCCAAGACCGGCCAGCCCGACTTCGGGACCCTGTACCTGGAGTACATCGCCGACAGGAAGTGCGTCGAGCTGAAGGCCCTGAAGATGTACATCTGGAGTTTCCGCGACGAGGGCTGCTTCCACGAGGCCGTGACCAACCGGATCCTCGATGACTTGGTGAAGGCCACCAACCCCCGCTACATGCGCCTGACCGCGGTGTTCAATGTCCGCGGCGGCATCTACACGCACGTGACGGCGGAGCACCGCAAGAAGGGGTTCAAGGGGGCGGCGCTGCCGCCGCCGGCGTGGCATGTGGATCCGACGGGGGCCGGGCAGACGCCCTGAGCGGAGCTGATCCGCGTCCCGGCGAAGCGCTGTCGTCTCAATTACCCGCCGGGTCCGATGCCGGAGGGCGCAATGACCTGCGGAAACGCCCGCAGATACGGCTGCAGGATCTCCGGTACCTGGCGCCGGAACTCATCTCCAACCGGGAATCGGTGCATGTCCACGGCGACCGCTCGCGCCAGACGCATACCCTGCTCGCGATCCTTCGGGACCTTGTTCGGATTCCGCTGCGGTTTATCCGCGATCCAGAGCTTGTGCAAGGCCATCCATCGCGGATCCGGTACAACCAGACGCACCGGCTGCTGCTCAAGGTCGAACAACACGTGGGACACGAATGTGCCTCGCATCAGCCAGTCCTGCTCCGGCAAGGGCGGAGGCCGCAATTCCTCGTATGGCGGGAACGTAGCCGCGGCCTCCTCGCCCAGTAGCAGCTCCACCTCGTAGCCGTTCCGGTTGCGTGCCTGGAACGGGCGCTCCATGTTCACCGTGAACGAACTGTCCACCGCCTTCAACAACGCATAGACCGGCCGCGGCGCCGCTGTGGGTCCGCCAGCGATGGTCAGCTGTACGGTCGAGCACCAAGCCAGATCGCAATCCTGGGTGGCGGTCAGACCATCCAGGAAACGTCGCTGCGATTCGATTTCGTAGACGGGCATGGCATTGGTGCCGACCACGATCAGGGCCTTGCCGAGCAGCCCGCGCAGGTCGGCCTCCCTCACGATGGCACCCAAGGCGGGATGCACGCGCGGCAAGCGCAGGGCTCGATACTGTGCCGCCAGAACCTTCAGGCGCTGTTCCGTGCTCGCGATCGTCGCCCTGTACTCGGTTGCAGCCCGGTCATAGGCATCCTTGCGTGCCTCGGTTTCCGCACTGCGTGGACCATGCGAGGTCCCACCGGAGGAACCCCGGATCTCGTAGAGATAGTCCGCCCCTCGATTCGACTTCCATTGCAGCGGCGGCCCCAAGGCCAGCAGGGCCCGCTTCGCGGCCATCCAGGCGTCGTACGTGGTCGCGGTGTCGTCTAGGATGCGAAGTTGCTCGTTATCCAGCTTCATAACGATTTAATATCAACAACTTATCAACTTTTCAATTGTTTCGTTATGAAAATGTATAAACAGTTGTTTTAATTGATAAACAATAGAAAGCGTTCGCTTAGTCCCAGTGGGTCCTCGATGGCCCGCCCGGCCTGTCCAAGGGGCCTGCCCACCCCCATCGAATCTGCTTCGCTCAGCGCGGATACCCCGTAATCGCCCGAATCCGCTGATACAGCGGCTTCAGCTGCGCGTACATCTGCTGGTACACCTCGCGGTACAGCGCGTCGTACAGCTTCACCGCCGCCGGCTCCGGCTCGAAGCGCTGCCCCACCCGCGTCATCGCCCGCACCGCCGTCGGATAGTCCGGATGCAGGCCCAGCCCCACCGCGGCGTTGATCGCGGCGCCCAGCGCCGAGGTCTCATAGATCTCCGGGCGCTCGGCGACGCGGCCGAAGACGTCGGCGGTGATCTGCATCGCCTGGTCCGACTGCGAGCCGCCGCCGGAGACGCGCAGGCTGCGGATGCGGCGGCCGATCTTCTTCTCGATCTGCTCGCCGCCGGCGCGCAGGCCGTAGATCAGGCCTTCGAGGATGGCGCGGTAGAAATGCGCGCGGGTGTGTACGTCGCCGAAGCCGATGATGCCGCCCTTGGCCTCGGGGCCGGGATCGCGCACGCCG
This sequence comes from Solimonas sp., assembly GCA_036275615.1. Classification (GTDB taxonomy): domain Bacteria; phylum Pseudomonadota; class Gammaproteobacteria; order Nevskiales; family Nevskiaceae; genus Solimonas. The sequence continues at coordinate 873 of DASUDL010000123.1, read as the reverse complement.
GGCGACCAGTAGGGTTGCAGCATCAGGCCCATCGACCCCGGCGGCACGTTCTTCACCAGCTCGTCGAACAGGGCTTCGACGGCCACGCCACGCTCGGCCGCCAGGGCCTGCTCGCGGTGGGCGAACTCGCGCTTGAACCAGCTCACCATCCAGAAGCCGCGGTAGATCTGCACCTCGGTGTTCCAGGCGTTGGGCATCGCGGCCGGGTAGGCCGGCAGCATGCGCTGCACTTCGACATACCGGTCCTGCGTGGTGTTGATGGTGGCGGTGGTGCCGAACGAGAGCGCGGCGACGTCGGGCTCGAGCGCGCCGCTGCCGAGCACCTCGCAGGCCTTGTCGGCGGCGGCGGCGATCACCGGCAGGCGCGGCGGCAGGCCGAGTTCTTCGGACGCCATGCGCGACAACACGCCAAGGCTCTGGCCCGGGGCAACCAGCCGCGGCAACTGGTCCGGGCGCACCGCGACGGCGCGCCACTTCCAGTCGCCATGCTTCGCCCAGGCCAGGCGCTTGTAGTCGAACGGCACGTAGCCCACCTGCCCGCCCACCGAGTCGACGAAATCGCCGGTGAGCCGGTAGCTCAGGTAGCCGGACAGGAACAGGTACTTCTTCGTCTGGCGCCACAGCGCCGGCTCGTACTGCGCGAGCCAGTTCGCCTCGGCCTCGCGCTGGAAGTGCGCGACGAGCGTGCTCGCGCCAGCGAGCGCAAACAACGTGCTCCACGCCGCGCCGAGCGGCGGCGGCGCATCGCAGCGGCGCTGGTCGAGCCACAGGATCGCGGGCCGCAGCACGCGGTCCGTGGCGTCGAGGCAGACCATCGTGCAGCGCTGGGTCGTCAGCGTGAGGCCGGTGATCTCGGAGGGCTTCACGGCGCCG
>DASUDL010000122.1:0-19273 GCA_036275615.1 Solimonas sp. | reverse complement strand
GAGCGCCTGCGCCAGCGCATCCGCTCGGAGGTGGAGGCCGATATCCGCCAGGAGCGGGAGGCGCTGCAGAAGCCCTTCGTGCTGGGCTTGCTGGCGATGATTGCCGGGTTGGGGCAGATGGTGTGGATGCGCTGGTCAGGGGGCTAAAAAAAACGCGCCCCGGGGGGCGCGTTCTTTTCGACCGATCTGCTTAATCCGAGCTGGCGCAATCCAGCACCACACCGTAGGGGCTCTCGGGCGGCAGATTGGGAGCATCGCCCTCGGCAATCGGCAGAAGGATCTTGCGCTCCTCGCTGGCCTCGGTGCCGGCGACAGTCGCCACGCCCGTGACGATCACTTCGACGAACCGACCGCGGTCCTTCGGATAGGTAACGTTGAACACGCCCGTTCCGTCGTCTGCATCGATATCGACCGTGGCCGGCACTGACGCGACGTTGCCCGGCTCCAGGATGTCATCCAAGTCAACGTCCTCGTTGCCATCCTTGATGCCGTTGTTGTTCACATCCTCGTTGTCACAGAAAATCACCGAGGCCCTTACGTCACCCTTGACGAAACGAGTCGGGCGAATGCTCAGGCGGAAGTCGGCATCCAGCGCCGGATTACCTGCGGCATCGGTAATGATGACCGTGAAGGGCAACTGGTAGGTCGACGCATCCTTGTTGACGATCTGCGAGCCCGTACCGATCGCGATGCGCACCGCACGCCCGCCCACGGTCACCAGAGCCGTGTCCTGCAGCGCCGTGTTCCGGACCTTGCCGGTGATGGAGATTTCCTCCTGGCCGCTGGATTGCGTGCTGGCCGAATACATCACCTTGGCCAGGCCTTGGCTGTTGGTGACCGCCGTGGCAGCGCTGAGACCGCCACTGGTGGGATCGGACAGGGAGAACTCAACGGTCTGGTTCTTGACCAGATTGTTGTTGGCGTCACGGACCACCGCAGCGACCTCGGCGCTCTGACCGGAGCCGATCGTCGAGGGCGAGACCTGCACGTCGATGCTGCTGGGCGTGGTGGCCACGAACTCGAGGGTGCAGTCAGCAGCGGGCCTGGTCAGCGCCGAGCTGCTGGCCGAGATGTTGGTGAAACCGGCCTGGGGCGAGTTGATGGTCACCGACGAACGGCCGGCCGAGGTACCGACCGCAGCCGCGGACAGCACGCCACGGGTGGCTGCGAAATTGATCAGCGTACCGTCCGGAACCGGATTGCCCCCCTGCAGCCAACTCACCGTGACGGTGCGATTGGCACCGATATTGACCTCGGTGATCGTACCGCTGGGATTGTCCGGATCGCAGTTGACGACAGACGGGTTGAGGAACTTGAACTCGTCGGTCGACACGACGATCGACTTCGTCGCGGTCAGGCCGAGCGCCGTGGCGGACAGCGTCGTGCTGGCTTGCGTGGCACGCACGGTCACCGTCACCAGACCGGCGTTGTCCGTCGTCAGGGTGCTGGAGGTGACCGTGGCACCAGCCGGTGTCGGCACGGAAATCGTGCGGCCGGGAATGCCGTTGCCAGACGCGTCCGTCAACAGGATCGTGTAGTCGGTGGGGACGTTGATCTGGGTATTGGACGGCCCCGAGATGCTGAGCGTGGTGCCGACCACGGTAACGGTCACGCTCGAGCGCAGCGAGCCGGTGGTCGCCGTCACCGTGATAGTGCGGTTGGTGGGATCACCGCCGGTGTTCAGCGTCGCGGTTGCCCGGCCCGTCGCATCGGTCGTGGCCGGATTGGCGGCAATGATTTCCGCGGATTGGGTGGTTGCGAACCGGACCTCGGCGCCAGAGATCACGTTCCGGCTGGAGTCCTTGACCACCGCTGTCAGGGTCACGCCGGTGGTGGAAGCATCGGAGGCCATCTGGGGCGCGCTGGCCAGAAGGGTGATCGACGCGGGCACCGGGCCGGTCGTGCCGCCCGTGGTCGTTCCGCCCGTCGTCGTTCCGCCGGTCGTGCCGCCCGTGGTACCACCGGTGGTACCCCCCGTCGTGCCGCCCGTATTGCCAAGGCTTCCGCCCCCGCAGGCCGCCAGCATCATCGTGGCGAAGGCAGCGGCAATCCAGTTCGAAACTCGCACTTGGCTCATGTTCTTCCCTATGGCGCGCAGATGCGCGCGGCACTCCCTAGACAGGCTGTTCCGATGCTAGCGCGGAAATCCTGCAAAAACAAGAAAGTCGGAGAACAAGTAAAACCAGCTTGCGAAGTTTTGGCGCCGGGGCTGGAGGAGCCTCGGAACTGGGCGCCGGAGGGGTCGGCAAGGCGTGCGGAAAACACCTGCCCGGAGCCTAGCGAAGCGCCGGACCCGGCGCCAGCCGGGGCAGGCCCGACGAGGCACGGCCGGAGCGGGTCGATCAGCCGGACATCCCGGGTCGCTGAGGGAGTTCTTGGTGCCCCCGGCAGGAATCGAACCTGCGACCTACCGCTTAGGAGGCGGTCGCTCTATCCACTGAGCTACGGAGGCGCCGGAAAAGGCCGGCGGATGATACGGGACGCCCCGCCCTATTTCAGCACCTGGCCCAGGAAGGTCCGCAGGCGCTCGGGCGCGGGGCGGCCGAAGAACTCCTCCGGCGGTGCCTGCCAGACCAGTTCGCCACCGTCCATGAACACCACGCGGCTGGCCACGGCCCGGGCAAAGCCCATCTCGTGGGTGACCACGCACATGGTCATGCCCTCGGCCGCGAGCGCCTTCATCACGTCCAGGACCTCGTTGACCTTCTCGGGGTCCAGGGCGCTGGTCGGCTCGTCGAACAGCATCACCTCCGGCTGCATGGCCAGCGCGCGGGCAATGGCCACGCGCTGCTGCTGGCCGCCCGAGAGCTGGCCAGGGTGGCAGCCGGCCTTGTCGGCCAGGCCGACCTTGGCCAGCAGCGCCTCGGCGCGGGCGCGGGCGGCCTCGGGTTCCAGACCCAGCACCCGCTGGGGCGCCAGCATCAGGTTGTCCAGCACCGTGCGGTGCGGGAACAGATTGAAGGACTGAAACACCATGCCTACGCGCGCGCGCAGGCGGTTGAGGTCGGTATCAGGGGCATGGACCGACTGCCCCAGCACCCGCACCTCGCCGGCGCTGATCGGCTCCAGGGCGTTGAGGGTGCGCAGGAGGGTGGACTTGCCAGAGCCGCTCGGGCCGACGATGCAGACCACCTCGCCCCGTCGCACGTCCAGCGACACGCCCCGCAGGGCCTCGACGCCATTGCCGTAGCGCTTGCCGACGCCGCGGACCTCGATCAGGGCCTCAGTCATGGGCCAGCCTCTTCTCCAGGCGCCGCACCCACCAGGACAGGGTGCCCGTGAGCACCAGGTACATGGCCGCCACGGTGAACCAGACCTCGAAGGGGCTGAAGGTGGAACTCACCACCTCGCGCCCGGCCTTGGTCAGGTCAGTCAGCGCCATCACCGAGACCAGCGAGGAATCCTTGATCAGGTTGATGAACTGGCCGGCCAGCGGCGGCAGGGACTTCTTGAACGCCTGCGGCAGGATGACCTCGCGCATGGCCAGCGCGTAGCTCATGCCCAGGCTGCGGGCGGCCTCCATCTGGCCGCGGGGCACGGCCTCGATGCCGGCACGGACGATCTCGGCGACATAGGCGCCGGTGAACACGCTCAGGGCCGCAACGCCCGCGGTGAACGCCGACAGGTTCAGCACGGTGCCGACAAAGAAGTAGAAGATGAAGATCTGCACCAGCAGGGGCGTGCCGCGGATCAGCTCCACATAGGTCGCCGCCAGCTGGCGCGCAGCCGGGTTCTGGGCCACGCGGCCCAGGCCCGCCACCACGCCCAGGAGCAGCGAGAACAGCAGCGACACCGCGGAGATCTTGAGGGTCAGCCACAGGCCCAGCGCCAGGGGACCGAGCTTCCAGCCCGGCCGGCGGGCCAGGGCGTCGTTCTGGAACACAAGGTCACCCTCGCCCACCAGCGCCTGGGCGTAGCCGTCAAAGGCCTCGGTGCGGGCACCGCGCAGCTCCGTGATCGTCAGGCGCGTTCCATCCTCGCTGAAGGCCACGAAGCCGTCGAACGGCGCCAGGATCTCCTCGCCCTCGGTGCTGACCAGGTACTGCGGGATGCGGTCCCAGTGCCAGACGTAGTCGATGCGCTCGGCGGCCACGTAGATCGCAGCGCCGAACAGGCCGAGGATCAGTGCGTACAGCGCCTGCCAGCGCCAGCGGATGAACAGGCTGCTCATGCCGCCCCCAAGCGAACGCTCACTTCACGTTCTGCAGCCACGCGGTGCCCTCGAACCACTTCCGGTACAGCGCGTCATAGACGCCGTCGCGCTTGATCTGCGCCAGGAAGTGGTTCATCCAGTTGAGCATGTCAGGGTCGCCCTTGCGCACCGCCCAGCCCAGGGCCTCCTGCGTGAACGGCTCCTTGAGATGCACGATGGCGCCGGGATTCTGCGCCGCGTATACCGCGTTGAACGGCAGGTCGTAGACGAAGGCGTCGGCGCGGCCGCTGCGGGCCTCCATCGCGCCGTCGGCCTCGGACTCGAACTGCTTCAGCTGGGCCTTGGGCAGGTACTTGCGGGCGGCGATATCGCCGGTGGTGCCGAGCTTGGTCGCCACCACGTAGCGCGGATCGTTGAGCTGGTCGTAGCGCGTGATCTTGCCGGCGTGCTTGCGGCTCATCAGCACGGTCTGGCCGATCAGGATGTAGGGATCGCAGAAGTTGACCTTGAGGTTGCGCTCGGGAGTGATGGTCATCCCCCCCATGAGCAGGTCGAACTTGTCGGTCAGCAGCGCAGGGATGATGCCGTCCCACTGCGTGTTCACCAGGGTCAGCTTCACCCCCATGCTGCGGGCCATGAGGCGCGCCAGGTCGACATCGAAGCCGATCAGGTTGCCCTTCTTGTCGAGCATCTCGAAGGGCATGTAGCCCGCCTCGAGCCCCACCCGCAGCTCTCCACGCTTCAGGATCTGGTTGAGCGTCGACTTTTCTGCCAGCGACCCGTCCGCGGCCCAGCCCGAGGCGGCGAACAGCAGCGCGGCGAGCGCCCCCAGGGTTTTCCTCATGCGCGTCATCAAGGCAGTTCTAGAATGAAGGCATTACAACAGATTCGGTCCGGGCCATGCGAGAGGAGTTTCGCCCACTGCTGGAGTGGATCGATGCCGAGGCTGCCGGCCTGCGGCAGCCCCTGATCGCGCTCGCGCGCCAGAACTCCGGCAGCTTCAATCCCGAGGGTGTGCGCGCGGTCGCCAGCCAGATGGCGCAGCGCTTCGCGCCGCTGGGAGCCCGCGCCGAATGGCTCGATCTGCCCGCCCACCGCTCCACCGCCGACGACGGCCGCTGGCGTGAGCGTGCGATCGGCCCCGCCCTGCGCCTGCGGCAGCGCCCCGAGGCCCCGCTGCAGATCTTCCTGGGCGGCCATCTCGACACCGTCTACGCCGCCGACTCGGCCTTCCAGGATGCGCGCTTCGGTGACGACGACACCTTGCACGGTCCGGGCGTTGCCGATCTCAAGGGCGGCCTGCTGGTGATGTGGCTGGCGCTGTCGGCGCTGGAGCGCAGCCCCTGGCGCGAGCGCGTCGGCTGGGAGGTATTGCTCAATCCCGACGAGGAGATCGGCAGTACCGGCTCTGCCCCGCTCCTGCTCGAGGCCGCCCGCCGCAATCGCCTGGGCCTGGTCTACGAGCCCGCCTTCGCCGACGGCGGCCTGGCCTCGGCGCGCAAGGGCAGCGGCAACTTCGAGATCCTGGCGCACGGCCGCGCCGCGCATGCCGGCCGCAATCCCCAGGACGGCCGCAACGCCGTCGTCGCCTCGGCCCGCCTCGTCGCCGCCGTGGAGTCGCTCAACGGCCAACGCCCCGGCCTGACGCTCAATCCGGGCTATCTGCGCGGCGGCGGCGCGCTGAACGTCGTGCCGGACTTCTGCCTGTTCAAGTTCAACGTGCGCACCCAGGAGCCCGCCGACGAGTGCTGGCTGCAGGAGCAGCTGGACCTGATCCTGACCCGCGCCCAGGGCGAGGGCCTGCGCTACGAGCTGCGCGGCGGCTTCACGCGACCACCGCGGCCGGTCAACGACGGCATGCAGCGCCTGATGCACTGGATCGAGGACTGCGGCCGCGAACTGGGGGTGGCACTCAGCTTCAAGCCCACCGGCGGCTGCTGCGACGGCAACAACCTCGCCGCGGCAGGGCTGGCCACGGTCGACAACCTAGGCGTGGTCGGTCGTGACATCCACTCCGAGCGCGAAACGATGCGCTGGTCCAGCCTTGCCGAGCGCGCGCGCCTCTCCGCCCTGCTGCTGCTGCGCCTGGCGCGTGGCGACTATGTGCCGGACTGACCTCATGGATCTCGTCCGCCCCATCCGCCTCGACGACCTCGACGCCCTGCTGGCACTGGCCCGGGCGGCCGGCACCGGCTTCACCTCGCTGCCGCCGCAGCGCGAGGTCCTGCGCCAGAAGATCGAACGCTCGCTGGCCTCGTTCGCCGCCGAAGTGAGCGAGCCCGGTCATGAGCGCTACATGTTCGTGCTCGAGGACGGCGCCAGCGGCGCGGTCGGCGGCTGCTGCGCCGTCGAGGCCGCCTGCGGCCTGGACGAGCCCTTCTACAACTACCACGTGGGCACGACCGTCCACGCCAGCCACGCGCTGGGCGTATACAAGCGCGTGCCCACGCTGTACCTGTCCAACGACCTCACCGGCACCAGTGTCCTGTGTTCGCTGTTCCTGCACCCGGACTTCCGCCGCGGCCGCAACGGCCTGCTGCTGTCGAAGTCGCGCTTCCTGTTCATGGCCGGGTTCCCGCAGCGCTTCTCGGTCAAGGTCATCGCCGAGATGCGGGGGGTCTCCGACGAGCGCGGCGTCTCGCCCTTCTGGGAGGGCCTGGGGCGCCACTTCTTCCACATCGAGTACGGCGAGGCCGAGCACATCGTCGGCCAGGGCAACAAGGCCTGCATTGCCGAGCTGATGCCCAAGCATCCGATCTACACGGTGCTGCTGCCACCGGCGGCGCAGACGGTGCTGGGCCAGGTGCATCGCGAGACGGCGCCCGCACTGCGACTCCTGGAGCAAGAGGGCTTCCGCTACCAGCACTACATCGACATCTTCGACGGCGGCCCTGCCGTCGAGGCCCCGCTGGCGGAGATCCGCAGCGTGCGCCGCTCGCGTGTGCTGCCCGTCACCCTCCGTCCGCAGCCGGGCCCCGGCAGCCCGCATCTGGTCGCTACCACCACCCTGGCGGGCTACCGGTGCCTGGCGGTGGAGCTGGAGACCGACGCGGAGCACGTGGTGCTGAGCCCAGCGCAGGCCCACGCCCTGCAGGTCCAGGCGGGAGACCGGGTGCGGATCAGTCCGCTGGCGCAGGAGACGGGAGTCCGCTCATGAGCAGATCGCAGCTCTACATCGACGGCCAGTGGCGTGACGGCCAGGGCCCCCGCTTCCATCGCGAGGATCCGGCCCACGGCCGCCGCCTCTGGGACGGCGCCAGCGCAGCGCCTGCCGATGTCGATGCCGCGTTCGCGGCGGCTCGCGAGGCCTTTGCCGGCTGGTCGAGCCTCCCGCTGGCCGAGCGCGAGGCACAACTGCGCGCCTACGGCGGCGAACTGGAAACACACAAGGAGGCGCTGGCGTCGACCATCGCCGAGGAGGTGGGCAAACCGCTGTGGGAGGCGCGCACCGAGGTGGCCGCCATGATCGGCAAGATCGAGCTGTCGATCCGCGCCTATCACCAGCGGACCGGTGAAAGCACGGTGCACGCCGATGTCGGCCGTCATGTGCTCCGCCACAAGCCGCATGGCGTCGTCGCCGTCTTTGGCCCCTACAACTTCCCCGGCCACCTGCCCAACGGCCATATCGTGCCGGCGCTGCTGGCGGGCAACACCGTGCTGTTCAAGCCCAGCGAACTGACGCCGGCCACCGCGGAAAAAACCCTGGAATGCTGGGCGGCCGCCGGTCTGCCGGCCGGCGTGCTGAATCTGCTGCAAGGCGAGCGCGCCACCGGCGAGGCGATCGCCGCCCATGCCCAGCTCGACGGCCTGTTCTTCACCGGCAGCTCACGCACCGGCGCCCTGCTCGCGCGGCAGTTCGCCGATCGTCCGGGCCTGATCCTGGCGCTGGAAATGGGTGGCAACAATCCGTTGATCCTGCGCCCGGTTGCCGATCTCGACGCCGCCGTGCACGACATCGTGCAGTCGGCCTGGCTCACCTCCGGCCAGCGCTGCACCTGCGCCCGCCGCCTGCTGGTGCCGGCCGGCGACTGGGGCGACACCGCGCTGGCACGGCTCGTCGAGGTCGCCACCCGCATCGAGGTGGGCGCCTGGGACGCCCAGCCGGCACCCTTCATGGGCCCCCTCGTTTCGGCGCGTGCGGCCGAGGCGCTGCTGCGGGCCCAGGACGCACTGCTGGCGCAGGGCGCGCAGGCCTTGCTGCCGATGCGGACGCTGGACTCGGGCCCTGCCTTCCTGACACCCGGCCTGATCGACGTCAGCGACGTGGCTGCGCTGCCGGACGAGGAATACTTCGGCCCGCTGCTGCAGGTGCAGCGCTATGGCACGCTCGACGAGGCCATCGCCCTGGCCAACCGCACCCGCTATGGCCTGTCGGCCGGGCTGATCGGCGAGGACGAGGCCGAGCATCGCCAGTGCTGGCAGCAGCTGCGCGCCGGCATCCTGAACTGGAACCGCCCCACCACCGGCGCGTCCGGCGCCTTCCCCTTCGGCGGGGTCGGCGCCAGCGGCAACCACCGCGCCAGTGCCTGGTACGCCGCCGACTACTGCGCCTACCCGGTGGCCAGTGCGGAGAGCCCCGCGCCGCAGCGCCCGAAGCAGCTCGCACCAGGCCTGCACCTGTGAGCCCGGCGGTCGAGGCCAATTTCGACGGGCTGGTGGGTCCGACCCACCACTACGCCGGCCTGGCCTTCGGCAACGTGGCCTCGGCGCACCATGCCGAGCACCCGTCCAACCCGCGCGAGGCCGCGCTGCAGGGCCTGGCCAAGATGCGTGCCCTCACCGACCTGGGCCTGGCCCAGGGCGTGTTGCCGCCGCACGAGCGGCCCCACCTGCCGAGCCTGCGCCGGCTCGGCTTCACTGGCAGCGACGCCCAGATCCTCGACAAGGCCCGCCGGCAGGCACCGGGCCTGCTGGCGGCCACCAGCTCCGCCTCGGCGATGTGGACGGCCAACGCCGCGACCGTCTCGCCGAGCGCGGACTGCAGCGATGGCCGCGTGCATTTCACCCCGGCCAACCTCTGCTACAACCTGCATCGCGCGATCGAGGCAGCAACCACGGCGCGCCTGCTGCACGCCACCTTCCCGGACCCCAGCCGCTTCGTGCACCACGCACCGCTGCCGGCCACGCCCACGCTGGGCGACGAGGGCGCGGCCAATCACACGCGACTGTGCAGCGACTACGGCGAACCGGGCCTGGAGCTGTTCGCCTACGGCCGCGGCGGCGAGCACGACCCGGCCCCCGCGCGCTACCCGGCCCGACAGACGCGCCTGGCCTGCGAGACCGTGGCCCGCCTGCATGAACTGGATCCGGCACGTACCCGACACCTCCAACAGCGGCCGGATGTGATCGACCAGGGCGTGTTCCACAACGACGTGATCGCCGTCGGCAATCGCGAGCTGCTGCTGTTCCACGAGCAGGCCTACGCCGATGTCGCCGGCCTCCGGGCCTGGGTCTGCACGCATTTCCAGGGCGAGCGGCGCCCGGTGTTCGCCGAGATCGGCAGCGGCGAGGTCACCGTGGCCGAGGCCGTGGCCTCCTACCTGTTCAACTCGCAGCTGGTCTGCCCGCCCGAGGGCGGCATGCTGCTGATCGCCGCGCAGGAGTGCCAGGAGCATCCGCGTGTCTGGGCCGCGATCCAGCGCCTGGTGGCCGATCCCACCGTGCCGATCCGCGGCGTGCGCGTGTTCGACCTGCGCCAGTCCATGAACAACGGCGGCGGTCCGGCCTGCCTGCGTCTGCGCGTGGTGCTCACGCCCGAGGAGCGCGCCGCGGTGAACGTGCGCAGCTGGGTCAGCCACACCCGGCATGCGGAACTCGCGGCCTGCGTGCAGCGTCACTACCGCGACCGGCTCACCGTCGACGACCTGGCCGATCCGCAGCTGCTGGAGGAATCGCGTGCCGCCCTCGAGGGCTTCACGCGGATCCTGGGCCTGGGCAGCGTCTACGACTTCCAGAGGGACTGATGACCGACCTGCAGTGGCGCTGGTACGCCTGGGAACAACTCGACCCCGACACGCTCTATGGCTTCCTGCGCCTGCGCAGCGAGATCTTCGTGGTGGAGCAGAACTGCGTGTTCCCGGACATGGACGGCGTCGACCCGCGCTGCACCCACCTGTGCGGGCGCGATGCACAGGGGCGCCTGCTCGCCTACCTGCGCCTGCTGCCGCCCGGCGTGGAGCGCGCCGTGCACACGGTCGAGGGCGAGCGCGCACCTTCTGCACCCGGGCCGGCGCTCGGGCGGCTGGTGGTGCACGCGGATGCGCGCGGAAAGGGCCTGGCACGGGCGGCGATGCTCGAAGGCCTGCGCATCTGCGCGTTCCGCTACGGCGGCCAGCCGGTCAGCCTGTCCGCGCAACGCCACCTGAGCCACTTCTACGCCTCGCTGGGTTTCCGCGAAGCCTCGGAGCCCTACCTCGAGGACGGCATCTGGCATGTCGACATGCGGCGGGACGCCGCAGCCTGACCCGATATACTCGTCCGTTCCCGAATCCCGCGCCCGACGCCCGCCGCCGTCCATGTACACCGAGTTCTACCAGTTGCGGGAGATGCCGTTCTCCATCACCCCGGACCCGGCCTACCTGTACATGTCGCCGCGCCACCAGGAGGCCCTGGGCCACCTGCTGTACGGCACCGGCCAGTACGGCGGCTTCGTGCAGCTGACCGGCGAGGTCGGCACCGGCAAGACCACGATCGTCCGTACCCTGCTCGACCAGAAGCTGCCGGACGTGGACGTGGCCATGATCCACAACCCGCGCCAGAGCGAGCAGGAGTTCGTGCAGTCGATCTGCGACGAGCTGCATGTCGACTACCCGCGCGAGCAGCCCAGCCTCAAGACCCTGGTCGATGCGCTCAACGAGCACCTGCTCAAGGCGCATGCCGCCGGGCGACGCACGGTGCTGATCATCGACGAGGCGCAGAACCTGCGGCCCGAGGTGCTGGAGCAGGTGCGCCTGCTCACCAACCTGGAGACAGCCAAGGAGAAGCTGCTGCGGATCATGCTGATCGGCCAGCCCGAGCTTTCGCACCTGCTGGCCCGTGCCGACCTGCGCCAGCTGGCCAGCCGCATCACCGCCCGCTATCACCTGACCCCGCTGTCGGCCGACGAGACCGCCGAGTACGTGGAACACCGCCTGCGGGTGGCCGGTGCGCGCCTGGAGATCTTCAGCCGCCCGGCACTGGCCGCCGTCTACCGTTATTCCCACGGCGTGCCGCGCCTGATCAACATCATCTGCGACCGGGCATTGCTGGGTGCCTACGGCCAGCAGGCCCGCAAGGTCACGCCGGAGATCGTGCGCGAGGCCACGCGCCAGGCCATGGGCTCGCTGCCCGGCGAGTTCGACCCGCGCGCGCCGCAGCGCTGGCGCTGGATCGAGCTGGGCTGGGCCGGCGCCCTGCTGCTGTGCAGCGCCATCTTCGTGAAGACCTTCTTCATCGACCCGCCGCCGACCGCACCCGCACCGGTGACCCCCGCGAGCGCACCCGCGGCCGCGCCCCGGCCGGCCGCACCCGAAGCGGACGCCGTGGCGTCCACCCCACCGGCCAGCAGCGCGCCGGCGCCAGAGCCGGAGCCCGTACTGGTGCCGGCGCTGCCGGCCAACGCGGTCTCGCAGCTGTCCGGGGCGATCCAGCCGCTGAGCATCGCCATGAGCCGCCTGGTGCGCCTCTGGGACGGCCGCCTGGTGATCCCGCGCGGCGAGAACGTCTGCGCCGCCCTGCGCCAGCAGCGCCTGCAGTGCTACCGCAGCACGGGCAGCTGGGACGATCTGGCGCGGATGAACCGCCCGGCCATCCTGACCCTGCAGCTCGCAGATAGCGGTCCGCAGTATTTCCTGCTGCGTGAACTCGGCCGCAACTACGCCAGCCTGGATACGGCGCTGGGGCCGCTGCGCATTGCCCGCAGCGAGCTGCAAACCGTCTGGAACGGCGAGTTCCTGCTGCTCTGGCGCAGCCAGACGCCGGAGACCTTCATCGGTCCGGATACCCGCGGTGCGGCGATCGGCTGGCTGTGGCAGACCCTGGCCGAGCAGGACGAGGCGCAGGTGCCTTCGCCCACGCCGGAAACCTTCGACACGCGCCTGGCCGAGGCCCTGCGCAATTACCAGAAGAACCGCGGCCTGGTCGCCGACGGCGTCGCCGGCATCCGCACCCTGATCGCGCTGGGCGACGACCTGCCAAACACGCCGACCCTGGTGTCCGGAACGACGCCATGAGCTACATCCTCGAAGCCCTGCGCCGCGCCGAGCGCGAGCGCCACCTTGGCCAGACACCCAGTGTCGATGCGCTCAACCCGGTGAGTCCGGCACGCCGCGGTCCGGCCCTGCGCCTGCCACCCCTGCGCCTGCTGCTGGCCACGGCCAGCGCGCTGCTGTTGCTGGCCGCCGCCGGGGTCCTCTGGAAACGCATGCCGGCGACGCTACCCCCGGAGACGGCGGTACCCGTTGCCTCGGTGGCCGCACCCGCCCCGGTCGCCAACCCGTCCACGCCCGCAGCCGCCACGCCCGCGGCGCCCGCCGAACCGGAGCTGCCCGCCATCGAGAATGGCGCGGTGATGAGCCTCGATGACGTCGAGGCGCCCTTCGGCAGCGCCGAGGCCCCGGGTCCGGTGATCGACGACAGCGCCCCGGTCGACGCGGCCCCCGAGATGCCCGCGCCGACGGCCCGTGCCCCGGCGCGGCGCCCGGTCGCGGCCGCACCGGAGGCGCCGCTGCTCAAGGACATGTCACCCGCCTACCGGGCGCAGTTCCCGGCCTTCGGCCTCGACGTGCATGTCTACGACGAGGACGCCGCCCGCCGCTGGATCATGGTGGGCGGCCGGCGCTACCGCGAGGGCGATGCGCTCGCCGCCGGGCCGCGCATCATCGAGATCCTGGCCGAGGGCGTGATCTACGAGCACGGCGGCCAGCGCGTGCTCCTGCCCCTGGCGCGCTGACCGGACCCCGCAACGCAGAACGCCCGCCGCAGGGCCTGGCGGCCCCGCGGCGGGCGTCGATGCCGCACCTCAGGCGTTGACGGCCTTCGGCACTGCCACAAGCGCCGCGCAGGCGCGGTCGAGACGCGCGAGCGCCTCGGTCATCTCGGCTTCGGTGATGTTGAGGGCCGGCGCAAAGCGCAGCACGTCGGGGCCGGCCACCAGCAGCCAGACGCCTTCCTTGAGGCCGGCGTTGACCACGTCCTTCGCCCGCCCCTTCCAGGCGTCCGTCATTGGCGCGCCCATCAGCAGGCCCATGCCGCGCGGCTCAGCGAACAGGCCGTAGCGCTGGCCGATGGTCGCCAGGCCGCGACGCAGCTGCTCGCTGCGGGCCTGCACGTTGGCCACCAGCGCCGGCTTGACGATCTCTTCGAGCGCCGCACCGGCCACCGCGCAGGCCAGCGGGTTGCCGCCATAGGTCGAGCCGTGCGTGCCGAAGGCGAGTGCCTGGGCGACCGGGGTGGTGGTGAGCATGGCGCCGATCGGGAAGCCGCCGCCCAGGCCCTTGGCCGTGGTCAGCACGTCCGGCGTCACGCCCATCTGCTGGTAGGCGTAGAGCGTGCCGCTGCGACCGTTGCCGCTCTGCACCTCGTCATAGATCAGCAGGGCCTGGTGCTTGTCGCAGAGCGCGCGCACGCCGCGCGCGAACTCGGCCGTGGCCGGCAGTACGCCCCCCTCGCTCTGCACCGGCTCCATCACCACGGCGCAGGTCCGCGCGCTGATGTGCGCCTCCAGCGAGGCCAGGTCATTGAACGGCAGGTGCGTGATCGCACCCGGCAGCGGCTCGAAGCCCTTGGTGTACTTCTCCTGACCGCCGACGCTCACCGTGAACAGGGTGCGGCCGTGGAAGGCATTGAAGAACGAGATGATCTCGTGCTTCTCCGGGTTCTGGGTGTTGCCCCAGCGACGCGCCAGCTTGAACGCGGCCTCGTTGGCCTCGGCGCCGGAGTTGCAGAAGAACACCTTCTCGGCAAAGGTCAGCTCGGTGAGCCGCCGCGCCAGCTGCAACGCCGGCTCATTGGTCATCACGTTGGACAAGTGCCAGAGCTTGTTCGCCTGCTCGGTGAGCGCGGCCACCAGCACCGGGTGGGCGTGGCCGAGCACCGTCACGGCAATGCCGCCCGCCAGGTCCAGGTATTCCCGGCCCTGCTGGTCCCAGAATCGCGAGCCCTGTCCACGCACCGGGATCAGCTCGGCCGGCTGATAGTTCGGAACCATGACCTCGTCGAAGGTCTTGCGCGTGAGACTGGACATGTTGCTACTCCTGGAACCCCTGTTGTCGTGGGTGTGGAACGAATAAAGCCCGCTCGCGGCGGGCTTGCGGACAGCGCGGCCATCATATCGGCCCCCGCCCCCGGGGACAACGGATTTCCCGGGATTATTTGCCTGCCCTCCCCCCGACGTTCGGCCCTCGGATCGGAGCTCGGAGCATCAGGCCCTGTGCCATGATCGCGGCTCATGAAATTCCGCCGCCTGCCGCCCCTGCACACGCTCGAGGCCTTCGACGCCGCGGCCCGGCACCTGTCCTTCAAGCGCGCCGCGGCAGAGCAGCACCTCACCGCCTCCGCCATCAGTCACCAGATCAAGGCCCTGGAAGGCTTCCTGGGCTTCAGCTTGTTCCGGCGCGGCAACCGCTCCCTCGAGCTGAGCGAAGGCGGCAAGGCCTATCTGGCCGTCGTGCGCGACACCCTCAGCCGCCTGCGCGAGGGCAGCGGGCGTGTCGCCCAGCGCTTTGCCCGCGCCCAGCTCAAGGTCAGCATGGGTCCGTTCCTGGCCAACGAAATCGTGGTGCCCGCACTGCCCTCGTTCCAGGACGCGCATCCGGACATCGATGTGCGCATCGAGACCGAGCTGCGTCCGGTGGACCTGCTGCACGAGGACATGGACATCGCCCTGCGCTTCGGCAGCGGCCCCTGGCCGCAGCTGACCGCCGTGCACCTGATGACCGTCGCGGCGGTACCCGTCTGCACGCCCGCACTGGCCCGCGTGCTGCGCCGCAACGGGCCGGGGCAGCTCGGCGACGTCCCCCTGATCCACTCCAGCGCCATGGCCGAGGGCTGGTCGCTGTGGGAACGCCAGGCCGGGGTATCCCTGCAGAAGTCACGCCGCGACCTGTGGCTGGACAGCTACTTCGCGATCCTGCGCGCCGCCGAGCAGGGCCTGGGCCTGGCGATGGGCCTCGTGCCGATGGTCGACCCCTGGCTGCGCCGCCGCAAGCTGGCCACGCCCTGGCCGGCGCTGCGCTACACCCTGCCGCAGGGCTACCACCTGCTGCACCGCGCCGACGACGGCGACCGCCGCGAGATCGAGGCCTTCAGCCGCTGGCTGCAGGCCCTGCTGGCGCGCGAGACCGGGGCCCGCCCGACCGCGCCCCGGCGCCGACGCGCAGTCGGATGAACTGAATTCATCTGAAACCCCGTCCGAATTCGTTTGTCGGGGGTCGCGCGCGCCCCTAGCCTGCCGGTCGAATCCACTTCCGGGAGCGCTCCATGCGCGAAGTCCATCTCACCCTCGAAGCCAACGACGGCCACCCCCTGGCCGGCACCCTGTTCGAGCCTGCCCGCCGCGCCATCGGCGCCGTGCTGATCAACGCCGCCACCGGCGCACCGCGCCGCTACTACCGGCCCTATGCCGAGTTCCTGGCGACGCAGGGCTTCGTCGTGCTGACCTACGACTACCGCGGCATCGGCGGCAGCCGCTTCCACGCCGGCCCGGCCTCGGCCCTGACCATGTCGGCCTGGGGACGCGAGGACCTCGCCGCAGCCTTGCAGTACCTGCACTGGCACTACCCGCGCCTGCCGCTGCTCACGGTCGGCCATTCCGCCGGCGGCCAGCTGCTGGGCCTGGCCGCCAACAACCACCTGGTGGACGGGGCGCTGGCGATCGCCTCGCAATCCGGTTACTGGGGGCACTGGCCGGCGCGCCTGCAGCCGGTGATGGCCGCGCTCTGGTACGGCGTGCTGCCGCTGACGGCGCGCCTGCTGGGCCGCATCCCCGCCGCGCTGATGGGCGCCGAGCTGCCCGCCGGCGTGGCCCGCGAGTGGGCGCGCTGGTGCCGGCATCCGGACTACATGCACGACGAGGCCGGGCAGCCGCTGCGCAAGCACTTCGAGGCCTTCCGGGGGCCGATGCGCTTCTATGCCATCGCCGACGACCACTTCTATGCGCCGCCGCGGGCCGTTACCGCGCTCGCCGGCTTCTACCGCAACGCCCACAGCCTGGTGCGTACCCTGAGCCCGCAGGATTACGGACTGCGCGCGATCGGGCACTTCGGCTTCTTCCGCCCCTCCATGCCGCGCGCCGCCTGGCAGGAGACGGCCGACTGGCTGCGCAGCGTGGCGCAGCCGCCGCTGCGGCAGGCCGCCTGAGGAGAATGACCATGGCCACCCCCGCCCAACTGTTTGCCCGAGCCCGCCGCTACCCCTTGGGCGCCCGCCTGTTCTCGCTCGCGGTCTGCCGCCGCGCCCCTTACTTCGGCTCGATCTCGCCGCTGTTCCGCGAACTGCGCCCCGGTCATGCCGAAGTCTTCATCCGCAACCGGCGCGCGCTCCACAACCACCTCGGCACGGTCAACGCCATCGCCATGTGCGCGATGTGCGAACTGGCCGCCGGCACCATGCTGGAATCGAGCCTGCCGCGCGGCATGCGCTGGATCCCGCGCGGCATGACGGTGCGCTACCTGAAGAAGGCCGAGACCGACCTGCTGGCGACGGCATCACTGCCCCGGGCCCTGGGCCCGGAGGACCGGGGCGACCTGATCGTCCCGGTGATGGTCCGCAACGCGGCCGGCGAGGTCGTGATGGAGGCGGACATCACGATGTACCTGTCGATGAAGACCGGCTAGCGCCTGGCCCCGCTCAGGCCCGCGACGAGGCGGCTCGCAGCACGTCGCCGTAGCCCGGCGGCGCAGCGATCGCCTGGCGTTCGCGCATCAGGCGATGCAGCTCGGGCAGCCGGTGCCAGGGCACCGAGGCGAGCGCGTGGTGTTCCAGGTGGTAGTTCACGTGGAAGGGTGCCACCGTCATGCGCAGCAGGAGCCCGGCCCGCGTGGTGCGGGTGTTCCGGAACATGTCCGGCACCCGCTCCAGGACGCCGTGCTCGGCGATCGAGCGGATCCGCACGAACAGCGGGAACGGCGTGAGATAGGCCAGCACCCAGACCCCGTAGAGCCAGGCGTGCCCCGTCGCCGCGAGCAGCGCGAACAGGACGGCATTGGTGATCAGCATGCCGCCGGCGTTGCGCAGGAAACAGATCGGGTAGTCGAACCAGCGGCGCCCGGCCTGGGGCAGCGGGGTCAGGTGGTTGGCCACCGTCCACTTGAACACGCCGGCATCCATGAGCACGAGGCCCAGCATCGTCTTCAGGCCGGTGAGGCCCGAGAGATCCCGCGCGAACTTGCGCAGCATCGAGCGGCGGGTGACCGGGTAGCTGGCGTGCAGGGAAATGTCCGGGTCGGCGTCGGTGCCGGTCTTGGTGTGATGCACGAAGTGATGCGAGCGGTACTTGGGCAGGTGCTGCCAGACCGGACGCGCGCAGAGCCAGTCCGCGAGCACGTCATTCATCCAGCGCGTCCGGAACAGCGTGCCGTGCGCGCCCTCGTGTTGCAGGATGGCCAGCGCGAGCTGGCGTCCGGCGATCACGACCAGCGCCAGCACCAGGGTCAGGGGATTTGGCCAGGCGGCCAGAACCGCGAAGGCCACGGCGATCACGCCCCAGGTCGAGACGATGCTCCAGGCGCCGCGCAGGTCGGACCGGGCGGTCAGCGCGGCGATCTCCGCCGGCGTGAACAGCTCACGCATCCGGCGGCGGGTATCGGCGGGCAGTTCGGTCGGCGTCGAGGAGGGAACCGGGGTCGAGGTATCCATGGGTCATCTCGGCAGGGAGGACAATCAGTGCGGGCGGCTGCGGGAGCGGTCCCGGCGACGCGGGGCCATCGCAGGCGGCGGGTCCTGCAGCCCCAGCCGCCGCCAGATGCGGTGGCCGGCGTCGTCGAAACGCAGCACGGTGTCGGTGAAGGCGGCGCGCTGGGCCACGTCGACCAGCGGCTCGGGCAGCAGGGGGTCGTAGATCAGGGTCCGGATGGCCTGGTCGCCCGCCCGGTAGGCCTCGCGGGCCGCGACCGGGAGCTCGAGCTCGCCGGCGCGCTGGAGCCAGGTCTCCAGCTGCTGGCGCATGCGCTCGTACTGGCGCGACAGCGCGCGCCCGTTCCAGAGCCGGTGCACGCGCTCGAGCTCGCCCGGCGCAAAGTCGCGGGCCAGGATCACCAGGGCCCCAGGCTCCAGACCCAGCTGACGCAGGCGGGCCCGCACGGCGCCCACGCCACCGGCGAGATTGTCGGGGCGCAGATAAAGGCCACGGGTGTACTCGCGCAGGCCCAACAGCTCGAGCGCACGGGCGCGGCGCCGCAGGGCGGTGCGGTCGGTGCGCGCCAGCGCCCCGGTATGGACCAGGATCCAATCGCCTGACCAGGGGCGCACGCGCTGCTCGCCGGACCGCCAGTGGCTCGCGTCCTCGGCCAGCGCCGCCGCTTCGGGACCCAGGCCGTACACGCCGCGCGCCGGCGAAGCGATCAGGCCGTCACGGGTCAGGCGAACCAGGGCGACGCGCAGGCTGTTGGAGGAGAACCCCAGCACCTCGCCCGCCGCCAGCATCTCGCGTGCGGTGAGCGACTGGCCCTCGGCCGCGAACAGCAGCTTGAGCAGGAAACGACGGGGGTTGGCGGCGGGCATGATTACGCTGGATGGACATTCATGTCGTGACATGAAACATTACATGAAACGCATTTTCATGACAAATAAGGACACATGATGGAAACCATCGCCACGCCACCCTCCGCACGGCCCCTGACGACCCTGACCTACGAGGTCACCGACCGCATCGCCCGCATCACCCTGAACCGGCCGGCGCGCGGCAACGGCATCACCATGGACATGCCGCGCGAACTGGCCGAGTGCGTGGAGCGCGCCAACATCGATCCGGCCGTGCACGTGATCGCGCTGTCCGGAAACGGCTCCGGCTTCTGCGGCGGCTACGACCTCGTCGAGAGCGCCGAGGCCCTGAGGGTGGGCGAGGACAGTCCGCACCGGCCGCGCGGCTCAGTGCTCGACCCCCGTGTGCAGATGCAGAACCACGCCCCGGGCGAGACCTGGGAC
>DASUDL010000121.1:0-4114 GCA_036275615.1 Solimonas sp. | reverse complement strand
AGTGACATAGAACTCCAAAGAATCAAAGCCGCAGAATCCTGGTTCCATGCGGTCTTCCTGCATTTGATGACAAAGGCTGGTGTCATTGAAGAGCGTACCTAGCAATATCATCGAGCCGCGGTCACCCCTTCGCGTAGCTCCGACGTGGGCGCGGCTTATGCTCAGCCGTCTTGGCGGCGAGTTGTGTTGTATGGCCGGCGGAGATTGCTGCCGGGTACGGTTTATCTGGCATTGAGCAACCGCCAGAAACGAAAAAGCCGACCTTCCGGTCGGCTTTTTCATTGATGCATCCTCAATGCCGGCGACGCGGCGGCGGACGCCGCCCATGGCTGCGGCCTCCACCCCCACCGAAGTGCCGGCGCGGGGCCTTGGCCACGGCGACGTAGTCGGTGGCGATCAGCTCGTGGCCGTTGGCCATCTGCGGGATGGGCTTGCCGATGTACTTCTCGATCTCCGGCAGGGAGTAGACCCAGCTCTCGCAGCACAGCGAGATGGCATCGCCCGAGGCGCCGGCGCGCGCGGTGCGGCCGATGCGGTGGACGTAGTCTTCCGGGTCCTGCGGCAGGTCGTAGTTGATGACCAGGTCCACGCCGGGGATGTGCAGGCCGCGGGCGGCGACGTCGGTGGCCACCAGCACCGGCAGCTTGCCGGCCTTGAAGTCCTCCAGCAGGCGCAGGCGGGTACCCTGGGAGACGTCGCCGGAGAGCACCGCCGCCTCGAAGCCATTGGCCTTGAGGCCGCGCTCGACGTCCTCGGCCTCGCGCTTGGTGTTGATGAACACCAGCGCCCGGGCCGAGGCCTGGTGGCGCAGCAGGCCGACGAGCAGCGGCAGCTTCTCGTCGTTGGAGACGTGGATCATCTGCTGGCGCACGCGCTCGGCGGTGACCTGCTCGGGCTCGATCTCGATCTTCTGCGGGTTGTTCATGTGCTCGTAGGCGAGCTCGAGCACCCGGTGGGAGAGCGTGGCGGAGAACAGGTAGTTCTTGCGCTGCGCCGGCGGCGGCATCTTGCGGATCAGGTAGCGGATGTCGGCGATGAAGCCGAGGTCGAACATGCGGTCGGCCTCGTCGAGCACCAGGACCTCGATCTGCTTGAGGTGGTAGGTGCCCTGCTTGAAGTAGTCGATCAGGCGGCCGGGGGTGCCGATCAGGATGTCGACGCCGCCCTCGATGCTGGCGCGCTGCTGCTCGTAGCCGGCGCCGCCGTAGCAGACGGTGAGGCGCAGGCCGGTCTGGCTGCCCAGGGCCTCGGCGTCCTTGAAGATCTGCACGGCCAGCTCGCGGGTGGGCGCCAGGATGAAGGCGCGCGGCTGGCGGGCGTCGTCCTCGGGCTTGCGCGGCACGGTCAGCAGGCGGTTCATGGTCGCCAGCAGGAAGGCGGCGGACTTGCCGGTGCCGGTCTGGGCCTGGCCGGCCAGGTCCTCGCCGCGCAGGGCGCGGGGCAGGGCCTGGGCCTGGATCGGCGTGCAGTGCGTATAGCCAAGCTTCTGCAGGCTGTCGTGCAGGCTGGGGTGCAGCGGCAGGTCGGCGAAGCGGACGTCGGAAAGGTGGTTGGGTTGCATTGCTGGAACTGCGATCGGGGGCTCCGCGGAACCGCCGCCCTTGCAAGCGGCGGGTGATTCGGCTGAAATAGAGCCCATCTAAGGCTGGGCGGCGACGATGACTACGGTCTGCCGCGACACTTCAGCCGCGCGATTCCCCGTCGTTCCCGATCATCATAACGATCTGCCGCCCGGTTTGCGCGCCTTGGAAGGGCCGCAAATGCCCCCACTCCTAGCCCTTGCGGGCCCGCTCCCGCGCCTTCCACCCGACTTTTCCCAGCTGATTTCCGAGACATCCCCATGAGCGAACACATTTCCGCCGTCACCGATGCCAGCTTCGAGCAGGACGTGAAGCAGGCCAGCAGCCAGCAGCCGGTGCTGGTGGATTTCTGGGCGGAGTGGTGCGGCCCCTGCCGCATGATCGCCCCGATCCTGGAGCAGGTCGCCGCCGAGAACGCCGGCAAGCTCAAGGTCGTGAAGCTGAACGTCGACGAGAACCCGCAGACCCCGGCCGCCCACGGCATCCGTGGCATCCCGACGCTGATCCTGTTCAAGGACGGCCAGCCGGCCGCCACGCAGGTCGGCGCCGTGCACAAGGCCCAGCTCGCGGCCTTCGTCGCCCCCCACCTCAACGTCGCCTAAGCGCTCCCTCATGAAACAGCGTCGTCGCTTCCATCGCGGTGGTGGCCAGAACCGTGGCCAGGGTGGCCAGGGTGGCAACCAGGACAACCGCGGCAACCGGAATGGCAACCATAACGGCAACTTCAACGGCAACCAGGGCTTCCCCGAAGACCTGCAGCCGATGGATGTGGAAGGCGGCGACGAGAGCGCGGATTACGCCCTGAGCCCGGAGGCGCACGCCGACCAGCCGCACATGCCGGCGCCGCAGATGTCGGACGAGGAGAGCGATCCCAACGCCCCGCCGCGCGAGCCTTCGGCCCCGCCCAAGATCGTCCATGTGCCGGATCTGAAGCGGAAGACGGCGGCCGAGCTGCTGGAGATCGCCGAGTCGCAGGGCCTGGAGAACGTGGCCCGCATCAAGAAGCAGGACCTGATCTTCCACATCCTGCGCGCCTGCGCCCGCCGCGGCGAGCACATCTACACCGAGGGCGTGCTGGAGATCATGCAGGACGGCTACGGCTTCCTGCGCGGCCCGGACAGCTCCTACCTGGCGGGTCCGGACGACGTCTACATCTCGCCCTCGCAGGTCCGCCGCTTCGCGCTGCGCACCGGTGACACCGTCGCCGGCCGCGTGCGCAGCCCCAAGGACAACGAGCGCTACTTCGCGCTGCTCAAGGTCGACACGATCAACTACGAGCCGCCCGAGGTCAGCAAGAAGAAGGTCAACTTCGAGAACCTGACGCCGCTGTTTGCCGACGAGCAGTACAAGATGGAACGCGGCAACGGCACCACCGAGGACATCACCGCCCGCGTGATCGACCTGGTGGCGCCCTTCGGCAAGGGCCAGCGCGGCCTGATCGTTTCGCCGCCCAAGGCCGGCAAGACCATCCTGATGCAGAACGTCGCCCAGTCGCTGGCGGCGAACTACCCGGACGCCTACCTGATCGTGCTGCTGATCGACGAGCGTCCGGAAGAAGTCACCGACATGCAGCGCACGGTGCGCGGCGAGGTCGTGGCCTCCACCTTCGACGAGCCGGCCTCGCGCCACGTGCAGGTCGCCGAGATGGTGATCGAGAAGGCCAAGCGCCTGGTCGAGCACAAGCGCGACGTCGTGATCCTGCTGGACTCCATCACCCGCCTGGCGCGCGCCTACAACACCGTGGCCCCGTCCTCGGGCAAGGTGCTGACCGGTGGTGTCGACGCCAACGCCCTGCAGAAGCCCAAGCGCTTCTTCGGCGCGGCGCGCAACATCGAGGAAGGCGGCTCGCTGACCATCATCGCCACCGCGCTGGTCGAGACCGGCTCGAAGATGGACGAGGTGATCTACGAGGAGTTCAAGGGCACCGGCAACATGGAGCTCCACCTGGAGCGCCGCATCGCCGAGAAGCGCGTGTTCCCGGCCATCAACATCAACCGCTCCGGTACCCGCAAGGAAGAGCTGATGATGGATGCCGGCGACCTGCAGAAGGTCTGGATCCTGCGCAAGGCCCTGCACGACATGGACGAGATCGCCGCCATGGAACTGCTCTTCGATCGCATGAAGCAGACCAAGACCAATGCGGCCTTCTTCGATTCGATGAAGCGCAACTAGTCGTCCGGGCGCGCGGCGGGCCCGGCCCCCGCGCGCTCCATCGGAAGCTTGCCATCGCGGCCAAGGGCCGCTCCTACATGGGCTGCCTGTAGGAGCGGCCCTTGGCCGCGATGCTGTAGAGAGCCCACATGAGCCAGTTGCGCTGCGAGATCATCCCCGTCACCCCGTTCCAGCAGAACTGCTCGCTGGTCTGGGACGACGTGTCGAAGCGGGCGGCGCTGGTCGACGCCGGCGGCGAGATCGACCGCCTGCTGGCGCGCGTGGCCCATCACGGGCTCACCCTGGAAAAGCTGCTGGTCACCCACGGCCATCTCGACCACGCCAGTGGCGTGCGCGATCTCGCCGAGCGGCTGTCGCTGCCG
>DASUDL010000120.1:0-2807 GCA_036275615.1 Solimonas sp. | reverse complement strand
GGCGAGGTCCAGAAGGCGTCGTTGTGCCAGAAGGACACCCAGGAGAACACCGCGGTGTAGATGCCGACGCGGAACAGGCGCGTGAGCACCGCGCTGATCTGGCTGAGCATGCCCAGCGAGATGCTGTTGATCGCGTCGTTCAGGCGGTAGGTGTTGCGGCCACGCCAGCGGCCGTACGCATACTCGACGGCGATCAGCAGGAAGAAGACCGGCGTCGCCAGGACGATGACCTGGCTGGGGGACAGTTTCATGCCCCCATTTTCCGGCCGGCTAGGTCAGCGCGCCTCTGGCATCAACCCGGATGATCTTGTCCACCTTGCCGTGCTCCAGCCCGCCGGTGACGCCGATCAGGTGGTTGTGCAGGTTGACGGTGGGATCGCAGTGGCCGGGGATCAGCCAGACGACGTCGTCCAGGCGCGGCACCCGCTGGTTGCCCGCCGTGGGCTTCAGGATGCCGTGCTCGTCGCCGCCGTTGAGGTATTCGAGTTCGCCGGTGGGTTCCAGGGCCAGCACCTTGGGCATGCCGGAATCGATGGCATGGCTCTTGTGCCCGGCGTCGCACACCGCGTGCAGCAGCCCGGAGCTCATGACCTGCGACTTGACGAACAGCGCGTGCTCGAAGGCCGGCTGGGCGGGATCGCGCTCGTTGGCCGCGTAGTCGGCGTCCATGAACAGGAAGGAGCCCGCCTGCAGCTCGCCATAGACGCCGCTGGCGGCCTCGCACACCAGGCTGCCGGTGCCGGCGCCGGTGACCAGCGGCACCTGCACGCCGTCGGCCTCGATCAGCTTCTTCGTGAACAGCACGTCCTGCACCACGGTGGCGATGGCGTCGCGCCGGGCCTGCGGCGTGCGCAGGTGCTGCGCCTTGCCGTGGTAGGCCTGCAGGCCCGCGAAGCGCAGGGCCGGGTGCCGGCGGATCTCGTGCGCCAGTTCGGCCGCGGTGCGCCCGGCGCGCACGCCGCAGCGGCCATGGCCGACGTCGATCTCCACGAACACGTCGATGACGGCCGGGGCCCTGCCGTGGCGGCGGTCGTCCATGGCATTGGCCAGGCGGCGGATGCCTTCCATGCTGTCCACGGCGATGGCCAGGTGGCCCCGTTCCGCCGCGAGCTGGTGGGCCAGCTCGGCGACCCGCGCCAGCTTCGCCGGAGCCACCACTTCGTTGCTGATGTAGATGTCGTGCACGCCCCCGGCGAACAGGGCCTCGGCCTCGGCCGTCTTCTGCACGCACACGCCGACGGCGCCGGCCTGCATCTGCAGCTTGGCGATGGCCGAGCTCTTGTGCATCTTGGCGTGCGGGCGCCAGCGCAGGCCGCGCTTGCGCGCGAAGTCCGCCATGCGGTGCAGGTTGCGCTGCATCGCCTCGAGGTCGACCACGAGGGAGGGGGTGTCGATGGCGGAGACGGGTTGGCCGACCAGCCGCCGGAGGTCCTCAGAAAGAGGAGTTTTCGTCGAATGAAGCATGTTCCAGGTGCTGCGTGTCCGACCAGCCCACGAGCGTGAAGCCCTGGGGCGTCCACAGCAACCGGTTGATCGCGCCATTGGGCAGTTGCCAGGTGCGCGGCGAGTTCACTTCCTGTCCGGTGGCGATGCGGTACAGCGTATCGAGCACGCCGCCGTGCGCCACCACCGCGATCTGCTCGCCGTAGTGCCGCGAGGCGAGGTCGCGCATGGTGCGGATCACCCGTTCGCGCAGTTGCAGCAGCGACTCGCCGCCTTCCGGCGGCTCCCACTCGGGGATGCGCTTCTTCCAGTTCTGGACATGGTCGGGCCAGTTGGTGTGGATCTCGTCGAAGGTCTTGCCTTCGAACATCCCGAATCGCCGCTCGCGCAGCCCGGGGTGCGCCACCACCTGGACCCCCGCCGCATCGGCAATGGCGCGCGCGGTTTCGTGCGCGCGCCCGAGGTCGCTGGAGTAGATGGCGGAGAGCTGCTCGGCGGCGAGCGCCTGTCCCACCCTGCGGGCTTGCCATCGCCCCGTGTCGTTCAGCTGGATGTCGAGCTGGCCCTGGATGCGTGCGTCCACGTTCCAGGCCGTCTCGCCATGCCGCACGGCAATGATGCGAGTGGCGTCCATGCGCCCCATTGTATGGAGCGCTTTACGGAATCCCAACCGCTTTTTTGACCTGGCTCAGGACTTGCGGCCGACCTGGATGTCCACCCGGCGCGGCCCGGGAGGGGGATTCGGGAAGCCCTGCATGGCCGCCTCGAACATGGCGGGCAGGACGGCGTTGTTGTCCAGCCAGGGGCCGTCGTTGACCGCCCGGGTTTCGTACACCACCTTGTTGCTGGCCAGTTCCCGCACGATCACGCTCACCTCCCGGTGGAACCAGTAGGAATCCCCCCGGGGCCAGGGGCCGCCGATGCCCAGGCCGAAGTGCCGCCCGCCCAGGCCGACGCCCCACCCGCCCCAGCCCCAGGGGCCCCACGGGTCGGCGTAAGGCGAAAGCGAACGCTCGGTGCGGGCCGAGACCTGGACGCTGTAGCGGGGCGCCGCGTCGTCCCGGCGCAGCCCGGCCCGGTGCAGGGCGGGGTCGGCCAGGGCCTCCAGGGCCTGCTGCGCCGGGTCCGCCTGCTGCGAGAGGGAGCGCTCGAAGCGGTAGCTCGGCTGGGTGGGTATGGCCGGCAGGTGCGAGAAGGACTGCACCTGGTTGTCCAGCTTGTAGGTGCTGGCGCAGCCGGCCAGCACGAGGACGGCCGCCGCGGCAGCCATGAAGAATCGGGCGAATCGCACCATCACACCTCCCAACGCGAGGCGCCCGGGCGCCTCAAAGCTTGATGACCTGCAGCGCGGGCAGGGTGCCCGC
>DASUDL010000119.1:0-2921 GCA_036275615.1 Solimonas sp. | reverse complement strand
CTGATCTTCCGTGCGCCACCCTCTTTCCCTGCTGTTGCTCCTCGTTGCGCTCGCGGCCTGCCGCGCGCCGCTGTCGCAGGATCGCAACACAGCGTCTCCCGAGGCGCCCGTAGCGCGCGACTGGCGCGCCGATTTCCGGGGTGGCGAGGGCCTCGTCTACCGGCTCGACCCCGCGCAGTCGCAGGTCCGCATCTACGCCTTCCGCGGCGGCGCCGCCGCCCGTGCCGGCCACAACCACGTGCTCGACGCGCCGCGTTTCGAAGGCTATGTGCGGGTGCCGGGCGAGACGGTGGCGGCCGCGAGCTTCGAACTGCGCCTGCGGCTCGACGAGTTGCGCATCGACGACCCCGCGCTGCGCCAGGAGACTGGCGGCAGCTTTTCCGGGGAACGCTCCGCGGCCGATATCGAGGGCACGCGTCGCAACCTGCTGGGGAAGCGCGGCCTTGCGGCAGACGCTCATCCCGAAGTCGTGATCCGCTCGCACCGCCTGGCCGGCGACTGGCCGGTGCTGGTCGCGGATGTGGAAATCGTGTTGCACGGCCAGACCCGCATCCTGCCGGTGCTGCTGCAGGTGGAGCGTTCGCCGCAGCGGCTGCGCGTTCGCGGCGAGCTGGTGCTGCGCCAGACGGACTTCGGCGTGCAGCCGTTCTCCCTGCTGGGCGGCGTGCTCAGCGTGCAGGATGCGGTGGCGGTCCGCTTCGACCTGGTGGGGCAGCCGGGGGCGCCGGCCTAGCCGGGTGCGTTCAGAGCGCCTGTACCGCCTCGAGCACTTCGGCGGCGTGGCCCTTCACCTTCACCGTGCGCCATTCGCGACGCAGCACGCCCTTGGCGTCGAACAGGAAGGTGCTGCGGTCGATGCCGAGGTACTTCTTGCCGTAGAGGCTCTTTTCCCGGATCACGTCCAGGGCCTTGCACAGGGTCTCATCCGGATCGGAGAGCAGGGCAAACGGAAAGCCGTACTTGGCGCAGAAGTTGTCGTGCGACTTCACGCTGTCGCGCGAGACGCCCAGGATCTCGGCGCCGGCCTTGCGGAACTTCGCGTGCAGGGCGGCGAAATCCTGGCCCTCCAGGGTGCAGCCCGGCGTGTTGTCTTTCGGGTAGAAGTACAGCACCAGGGCCTTGCCCTTGAAGGATTTCAGGCTGAGGGACTGGCCGCCCGAGGCGGGCAGGGTGAGGTCGGGCAGGCGGTCGCCGATCGTGAACGTCATGTGGAACTCCGGAATCAGGCTGTGCGCCCCTTACGAGCCGCCGGCGGCGGCGGATTCAGGCCGGCTCAGGTCTTGATCGGATCCAGCATGCCGTCGGCATTGAGGTCGTCGCAGAGGTCCATGAAGGACTCGCGCAGGGCCTGCGGATGCTGGTTCACCGGCACGTGGAGCACCATCTGCACGCTGGCCATCTCGGCGCCGGTGTAGTTGGACTGGTACTTCTGGGTGGAAATCTCCACCACCTCCACATCCTGGTGCTGGAAGAACTCCAGGATGTTGACCAGCAGGTTCGGGTCCTGCGGTGCCACCACCTCGGCCGCGTAGGGGCGGAACTCGGGGTTGTTGGCGCGGGCCTCGCAACGCTCGAAGCGCACCTGCAGGTCGAGCTTCTCGGCGATGCCCGGCAGGGCCGTCTCCAGGCGACCCAGGGTGCTCCAGTTGCCCGACACCAGCAGATTGGCGGTCAGGCGGTCGCCGATCTGGGCAATGCGGCAGTCCTCGACCTCGCCGCCGCGCTCGCGGATGGCCTTGAACAGCTCCAGCGGCACATTGCCCTTCGGCTTGCCGATCACGGAGACGGTGAGGAGGTTTTCGTTCTGGGACATGGGGTCGGGCGGCGACAAGGGTGGGGATTTTAGTGCCATCCGCCGGTGAAGTAACCCCGGCCGGTGCGTCCGGGTCGCCGGAGCCGGGCATGCGTTGGCCGGCCGGCAGGGGCAATCGCTATACTTGCCGCCCTTTTTGGCCAGTGGTTCTCCGGTATTCGCATGATCAAGGGCAGCATCGTTGCGATCGTCACGCCCATGTTCCCCGATGGCGCCGTGGACTGGGACAGCCTTGCGGCCCTGGTCGACTGGCATATCGCCGAGGGCACGGACGCGATCGTCGCCGTCGGTACCACCGGCGAGTCGGCCACGCTGGACGTCGATGAGCACATCGAGGTCATCCGTCGCGTGGTCAAGCTGGCCAAGAAGCGTGTGCCGGTCATCGCCGGCACCGGTGCCAACTCGACGGCCGAGGCCATCGAGCTGACCCGCCTGGCCAAGGATGCCGGCGCCGACGCCGCGCTGCTGGTCACGCCCTACTACAACAAGCCGCCGCAGGAAGGCCTCTATCGGCACTACAAGGCCATCGCCGAGGCGGTTGACCTGCCGATCATCCTGTACAACGTCCCCGGCCGCACCGGCGTGGACATGCTGCCGGCGACGGTGGCGCGCCTGGCGCAGATCAAGAACATCGTCGGCCTCAAGGAGGCCAAGGGCGAGATCTCGCGCATCCGGGAACTGCTGGCCCTGGGTCTGCCGCGCGACTTTGCGCTGTATTCCGGCGACGATGCCACGGCCTGCGAGTCGATCCTGCTGGGCTGCCATGGCGACATCTCGGTCACGGCCAACGTGGCGCCGCGCAAGATGCACGAGATGTGCAAGCTGGCGCTCGACGGGGCCAAGGCCAAGGCCGAGAAGATCGACGGGGAACTTCAGCCCCTGCACAAGCATCTGTTCTGCGAGCCCAATCCGATCCCGGTGAAGTGGGCGCTGAACCAGATGAACAAGATTCCTGCCGGCCTGCGCCTGCCCCTGGTGGCGCTGGACCCGGCCCACTACGACACCGTGCGCGGCGCCCTGCGCAGCGCGGGAGCCATCTGATGTCCCTGCGTCTGTGCGCCGCTGCGGCGGCCGTGGTCCTGCTCGGCGCCTGCAGCGCCAACCGTCA
>DASUDL010000118.1:0-6455 GCA_036275615.1 Solimonas sp. | reverse complement strand
AAGTCCGTGATCGCATCCTCGTTGGCCAGGGCCGTGGCGAAGTAGCGGTTCGACTGCAGGTCGTAGATCAGCTCCGGCACGCCGGTCGTGGTCGGGATGAAGGGCGCCACCAGCAGGTGCGCTTCCTGGACCTTCCACAGGGTGCCGCGACCGTCGTAGCAGTCGACACTGGAGATCGACCAGGAGTCCTCGTCCACGTAGAACACGCGCTTGGCGAAGTTGTGGCGCAGGCCCTGCTTGAGCGTGGCCTCGACCACCCAGACGCGGTGCAGCTCGTAGCGCGCCAGGTCCTGGTTGATGTGGAAGCCCTTGAGGATGTCCTTGTACTTCACCTTGGGCGAATTGATCTGGTAGGAGTTGTAGGGGATGTACATCTCCTTGCGGCCCACCAGCTTCCAGTTGTAGCGGTCCAGCGCGCCGTTGAAGACGTCGATCTGGTCGTTGTACTGCTCGTTGTCGGTGCCCACGGACGGATTGTCGTAGCCGACGTCCGGCGCACGGTTCACGCGCCCGAGGCCCGGCGAGAAGATCCAGGCGAGGCGGCCGCCCGACGATTGGTCGGCCGTCTCATGCACCAGGGTCAGCTGGCCGGCGACGCGCGGCGGCGAGATGGTCTCGGACAGGTAATAGGCCAGCAGCTTGCCGTCGCCCGGGTCCTTCACATTTGCGTACTTGAACTTCACTTCCTCGGTCAGCTTGGTGATCGTGTAGCTGCCGTCGGACTTGACGATCGCCTGGTTGTTGTAGCGCTTGGCGGCGTCGCCCTTGTACTTGAGCTTGTGGTTCCAGATGACCTCTGCGCCACTCTTGGGAATGGGGAAGGGGAAGCCCAGCTTGGCGCCCTTCACCGAGTCCGTGCCCTCGAGGCTGGCCGAGGTGGCGTTGGCGATGGTTGCCTGTTCGATCACCGGTGCGAAGTAGGCGGTGCGCACGGTCCGGTAGACCGGGATCTTGTAGTTCGGGTACTTGCTCAGCATGGCCTTCTGGCCCTCGCTGAGCTTGTCCGCGTACTGGGCCATGTTGGCCTTGGTGATGGTGAACTGCGGCTTGAGAAGCTCGGGCGTCATCGTGCCCTTGAACATGGTCTCGAGCTGGTCGGGCTTGTTCTTGCGGAGGTCCTCGAGCTTGGCGCGGGTCATCGTGCGCGTCGCCTCGGGGAAGTTCTTGATCCCGGTCCATTCCGGGATGGTGCCGTCCTTGTTGCCGGCCCGGATCGCGCCCACCGGCGTCAATTCCTTGCCGAGCTTGGCGGCTTCCTCCGCCGTGGCCGTGGCCTGCGCCGCCCCGGCGACCAGCGCCATCGCCAGGGCGCTGCCCAGCGCCCAGCCCTGTTTCATTCTGCCCATGCGCCTCTCCTCTTGTGGTCCGGCTCCCGATCCCGGGATGCCTGGGGTCAGTATGCTCTCACTGTGCCAGTGGTCGATGGCAGCATCGCGATACCCCCCTGGCGCACCGGCCAAGCGCCGGGGAGGGGCTCAGCGGTCGGCGGGTTTGCGCTTGCGCTCGCGGTACTGGACCGGGGTCATCCCGGACCAGCGCTTGAAGGCGCGGTAGAAGGTGCTCGGCTCGGAGAAGCCGGTGAGGTAGACGATGTTCTCGATCGGCTCCTCGGTGGTCGCCAGCAGCTTGCGCGCCAGGGCGAAGCGGAAGTCGGCGAGCAGCTGGCTGAAACTGGTGCCGGCGCGGGTCAGCTCGAAGCGCAGGCGGCGGGGCGACATGCCCAGCTCGTGCGCCACGTCGTCCAGCTCGAGCTGCTCCAGCTCCAGCTTCTGGGAGAACAGCACGCGGATGCGGTCGATCAGGTCGTCGCGCTTGATCGCCGACAGCCGGCGCTCGGCGACCTCCTCGTGCAGCTTGAGCAGGTCTGGATCCCCGTGCGGCGAGCGGTAGTCGATCAGGCCGCTGTCGAACCAGAGCTCGGTCTGCGGGGCCTCGAAGTCCACCGGGCAGCCGAAGATGCGCTCGTACTCTTCCCGCGCGGCGCGCTGGGTCCAGCGCAGGCGCAGGCGCTGCGGGCCGAACTTGCCCTCGGTGAGGTTGCGCGCCATCTGTGCCAGCTCATAGGCCACGCAGATGTCCGTGTGTCGTGACTGCGGGGCATCGACTGCGGTGCCAACCACGACCAGGCGCACGCTGGGGCCCGCCGGCTCGACGCGGATGTCCAGGGCATCGCTGAGCAGGCGCTGGTACTTCAGGGCCCGGCGGACGCCCTCGCCGACGGTCGGGCTGCTGAAAAGGAGATATTCCAGGACTTCGCCACGGTACGGCGGCAGGTGCGGGCACAGGTGCAGACCGATCTCGGCATCGCCGGTAAAGGCCTCCAGGGTGGTCCAGAAGAAGGCCTGCATCTGGTGGGGGGTGCGCAGTTCGCGCAGGGGCAGCTTCTCGGCGTCGTAGCCCAGACGCTCATACAGGGCGTTGACGTCGAGGCCAGCGGCGACCATCCCGCGGTGCATGATTTGCAGCATCTGGCCGGAGTCGCGCATCGGATCCCTGTAGTCCTTGTGCCGATTGTCTTTGGCGCCGGGGCGTCATGGCGCGTAAGCATTGACGCTCGCGCGGGGTATTCCTTAGTTTGCACAATTACATGGGCCGCTGTCAGGGTCCTGACCATAATGAATAGCCGGGCGAGGGTGCGGACGATGAGACAGTTCAAGTGGGGGGCCGGCCTGCTGCTGGCGACGGCGTGCGGGTCCACCTCGGCCCTGGATTTCGAGGCCTGGGGGGCCAATGTCGTGCTCAAGAGCGCCATCAGCACCGGCGCGGCCTGGCGCATGCAGGACATCAACTACGACCTGGTGGGCAAGCTCAACGTGCCCGGGCAGACCACGATCTGCGAACCGGATAACTGCCTGTCGCTCAACCTCGACCCGGGGCCAAACCAGCGCCTGGTGGACGCGCGCGGCTCCTACTTCGGCTCCAATGCCGACAACGGCAACCTCAACTACCAGAAGCACGATGTGGTGGCCGCGACCACCAAGCTCGTCACCGACATGACGATCACGCACGGCGACTTCCTGGCGCGCATCCGCGGCATGGGCTACTACGACCCCGTCAATTCGGACTTCGACGAGCGCCATCCCAATACCGTCTACCAGCCGGCGAAGACCCCGCGCAACGGCGAGGTGATCGACCGCTACGCCCTGGGCGTGGACCTGCTCGACGCCTACGTGCAGTACGCTTTCACCTGGGGTGAGCGCCAGGGCACGATCTCGGTGGGTAACCAGATCGTGCGTTGGGGGGAGAGCACCCTGGTGCAGCTCAACAGCCTGGCGGAGATCAATCCCCCGAATGCCGCAGTCCTGCGCATGCCGGGCGCCGAGGTCAACGAGGTGTTCCAGCCGATCCCGCTGGCCGTGCTGTCGACCGATTTGTTCGAGGGCGTCTCGATCGAGCTGATCTACCAGCTGGCCTGGCGCGCCGTGAAGGCCGATCCGGCCGGCAGCTTCTTTGCGGACACCGATCTGATCGCCGGCGGCGAGTACGCCATGGTCAGCCTGGGCCAGTTCAGCGAGGACCCCGACCGCGAATTCGTGGCCGCCGACGTACTGGGCTACCTCACCAGCACTACGCTGACGATCTATCCCGAGGAGACCGAGGCCTCGGACGACGGCCAGTACGGCGCACGCCTGAACTATTTCGCCGACTGGCTCAACGGCGGCACGGAGCTCGGCTTCTATTTCTTCAACTATCACTCGCGCCTGCCATACGCGACCGTGCAGGCAGCGCAGGAGTCCTGCGCGCGTGACTCGGGCAATCTGGCCGAGGCCTACCTGGACTGCAACGGCTTCAACGGCGGCCGCCAGCAGCTGCCGCAGCTCAATCCCTTCGCGCCACGCGGCGAGCCGCTGCCGGCGGATACGATCAAGGCCTTCCTCGTGTATCCCGAGGACATCCGCATGGTCGGGGTGAGCTTCAACACCAACATCGGCAACTGGTCGCTGGCCGGCGAGTACAGCTACCGCGACAACCTGCCGCTGCAGGTTCACATCCCCGACGTGATCTTCGCCGGCCTCCAGCCCGCCTTCCCCGCGAACCAGATCGATGCCGATCCCACGGGACTGGGGGCTGCGGCCACGCTGTTCGGCCTGGCCAACGACCTCGGCGTGCCGGTGGAAACCTTCGCCGCCCTGCTGGGCTTCCCCGGTGGCGACCGCCTGCTGTCCGCGACCTTCCCGGCGGCCCGCGTGGCCGTGCCGAGCTATCTCGTCGAGTACCGCAACCTCGGTCGCGTGGCCCCGGGCCAGATGATCGCCGGCTTCGAGCGCCTCAAGGTCGGCCAGGTCGACTTCACCGCGATCCGCGCCGTCTCCAACACCCTCGGTGCCGACCAGATCATCGGCATCTTCGAAGTCGGCATGACCCAGGTCTACAACATGCCGGACCGCGAGCGGCTTCAGTTCGAGGGCAACTACGTCAACAACACCTCGTACGCGCCCGGCGCCGACGGTACCGGGCAGCCGGGTGGCCAGCCGGATCCGCGCACCCTGGTGCCCACGCAGCAGCGCAAGGGCTTCGCGGACGACCTCTCCTGGGGCGTGCGCGTGATCACCCGCTTCGAGTACAACGACGTGGTGTTCGGCTGGAGCTTCAAGCCCACCGTCGGCTTCGTGTGGGACATCGAGGGCGTGGCGCCCTTCCCGATGCAGAACTTCGTCGAGGGTCGCAAGGAGATCCTGGCCGGGACCGACATCAACTTCACGCAGGACCTCAGTGGTCGCGTGCTCTACCAGTGGTTCACCGGCGCGGGCGACCTCAATACCCGCCGCGACCGCGACAACCTGGCGATCAGCCTCAGCTACGCGTTCTGACGTCCCCTGGGGCCGCGGCTCGACCGGTGCCGCGGCCTTGCGCTACGGTGTCGTCATGAGCCGCCGCCCCAACCCTGCCGACGAGTCCGATACCGCGAGCGGCGAGGGCCTGCTGGCGCAACGCCTGGCCAGCGCCCGCGAGCTGTTGCGGGGCTTGCTGGACATCGAATTCCGGCAGCTGCTGACGCCACGCATGCTGCCCACGCTGTACCTCATCGGCATCGGCGCCAGCGCCTACGCCGTGCTGGCCTACGCTGCCGAGGGGTTCGCGCAGTCGACGGGCCTGGGCCTGATGCGCCTGCTGCTGGTAGGGCCCGTGGCCTTCGTGGTGCTGGTGATCCTGCTGCGTGTAGCCCTGGAGCTGTGCATCGCCCTGTTCCGCATCGCCCTGCACGTCAACGAGCTGGCGGGCCACGCCGAGGATATTGCCGACGGCCTGCCGCGCATCAGCTTCTGGAAGCCGCGCCGCAAGCGCGGCGAATAGGGCGGGTAGGGTCGGCCTCAGGCCAGCGCGGCGCCGCGCTCGGCCAGCAGCTCTCGCAGCAGCGAGCGGTGGCAGCGCGCTTCCCGCTCGCAGTAGCAGCCGACCGCCAGGTCGGTGCGGTGCGACAGCGCAGCCAGCAGGTCCAGCAGGTGCGCTGCCGATGGCGCCTTCATCTCTGTCCTGAACTTGCGGGCAAAAGCCGCCCACTGGCGCTCGTCCGCCGCCGCCAGTCCCTCGCGCAGCAGCGCGTCGCTGGGCGAAAGTTCCGGCAGCCACTGGTCGTAGTAGTCGAGGCGGGCGAAATCGGCCCGGGGCACGCCGCGCGGGGGGCGGCGCACGGTGCCGAGGCGCAGGCCTTCACGCGGGCCGCGGGGACTGCCGAGACGGACGATGCTGAGAGTCATGGTGCGGCTCCGGTGACCTTGGGATGGGTGTCGATGCGGCAGTCTTCGCGGGGCGGACGTCGCGCCTCGAGCGCCTCGTCTCCCAGAATCCAGGGTGAGCGGCAGCGCAGCAGGGCCGCCACGGTTTCTGGCGTCCGCCGCTCCAGGGCCAGGCTCCAGATACCGACCTGCTCGTCCTGGCGGGAGGTGGTCGCCAGCCAGCGCTGCGCGGGGTCGATTCGGACGATCGGTACCGGTCCGCCCACGGCCGCCACCACGGCCAGCGGCCGGCCGTCGTCGGCATCCCAGACGCGCACATCGCCGTCGGCGCTGGCCGTGAGCGCGAGGCGGTCGTCGGCCAGCCAGCGGACGTGGAAAACGCCGCCGGCGATCCCACGCAGGCTGGTGACACGGCCGTCGCGCAGGTCCCAGATCTTCGCGCTGTTATGTTCCTCACCAGCCAGCAGGCGCTGGCCGTCGGCGCTGAAGCGCACGCGGAAGAAGGCGCCATCGTCGGGCAGGTACAGGCGCGCCAGCTCGCGCCCGCTGGCGGGCTCCCAGACGCGCAGGCTGGCGTCCCAGCTCGCCGTCGCCAGGCGGCCGTCGGACGCCAGGTCGAAGTCCGCAATCTTCCATTCGTGGCCGCGGAACGACTGCAGCGGCTGGCCGGACTCGCGATCCCAGAGCTGGGCCTGCAGGTCCTTGCCGCGGATGAGCACCTGCCGGCCGTTGGCGCTGAAGCCCGCCCCTTCGATGCCCTCCGCCGGGCCGGGAAAG
>DASUDL010000117.1:0-9928 GCA_036275615.1 Solimonas sp. | reverse complement strand
TTCAGTTCATCGAAGCCGACGTTCAGCAGGCCCGAGATCAGCTTCAGGCGGGCATTGGCCTTGCCGTCGGCGCGCTCGCGGGCATCGGCGGCGATGGGCTCGAAGCCATCCTCGCGCAGCGCAGGGGCGAAGCATTCGGAGAAGGCGATGTCCGGCCGCGTACTCGCGTGCGGCTCGCCGTCGACGATCAGGCAGAAGATGCGGTCGCTGCGGCCCAGGGCGCGGAACGCCTTGATCTCCTCGTTGACCCAGCGCGAGGTGGCCGAGCGTGGCGAGCAGACGACGATCAGGTTGCGCGACTGGCGCAGCGCCTCGTTGATGGCGCCGCCCAGTTCCGCGGAGCTGGGCAGCTCGTCGCGGTCGCGGAACACCGGGAACAGGCGCCGCGGGACGGTTTCGGCGCCAAGGGGGCGGCCGACCAGGCGGCGCGGCACGCGGTAGGTCTCCAGGGCGCGGTGCAGCCACTCCACCCAGGCACTGTCCTGGTGGCTGTAGGAGATGAAAGCCCAGTACTTCATGGCGTCCAGTACGGACGCGATGCCCGCTCCATGGGTCCCCCCGTCGGGCACCATGCCCCTGTGCCCGGTGCCAGCATAGCGCCCCGGCCATGTCCGGACCTAGCCATCCGGCCGATGCCTGCGGTGCGGGCCCTGTGCTGTAATGACGCCATGCACGCTTCCACCTCTACATCCGGCGGCCCGGCGGCCGTCCGCCGGATGCCGCGCCTGTTCGAGCTCGCCGTCGGCCTGCGCTATACCCGCGCCAAGCGCCGCAACCACTTCATTTCGTTCATTTCGCTGGCATCGATGCTCGGCATCGCGATCGGCGTCACGGCGCTGATCACGGTGCTGTCGGTCATGAACGGATTCGAGCGCGAGCTGCGGACCCGCATCCTGGGCATGGCCTCCCACGCGACCGTCTCTGCGTTTCGCGGCGGGCTCGAAAACTGGCCCGGGGTGGCGGCGGCAGCCCGCACGCACCCGGAGATCGAGGCCGTGGCGCCCTACATCGAGGGCGAGGGCATGCTGAAGTCGGGCGGCGAGCTGTCCGGCACCTTGCTGCGCGGCATCCTGCCGGGCGAGGAGGTCGGGGTTTCCGACATCGGCAAGCACCTGAAGGCCGGCTCGCTGGAAAGCCTGCAGGCCGGGGCCTACAACATCGTCATTGGCCAGGAACTGGCGCAGTCGCTGGATGTGGTGCCCGGCGACAAGATCGACCTGATGATCCCGCAGGCCAGTGTCACCGTGGCTGGGGTATTGCCGCGGTTCCGGCGCTTCACCGTCAGCGGCATCTTCCGGGTGGGCATGTACGAGTTCGACCGCGGCCTCGTGCTGGTGCACCTGGCCGACGCCCAGGCCCTGCTGCGCATGGGCGACACCGTGACCGGCGTGCGCCTGAAGCTGCACGATCTGTTCCAGGCCCCGCGGGTGTCGCAGGAGCTGGCGCAGAGCCTGCCGGGGATGTTCTACGTCTCCGACTGGACCCGCAGCCACGCCAACTTCTTCCGGGCGGTGAAGACCGAGAAGATGGTGATGTTCATCATCCTCTCGCTGATCGTCGGCGTGGCGGCCTTCAACATTGTCTCCACCCTGGTGATGGTCGTGCAGGACAAGCAGGCGGACATCGCCATCCTGCGCACCCTGGGCGCCAGCCCGCGCTCGATCATGGCGATCTTCACCGTGCAGGGTTCGGTGATCGGCATCGTCGGCACCGTGCTCGGCGTGGCCGGAGGCGTGGCGCTGGCGCTCAACGTCGAGAACCTGGTGCCACTGCTGGAGCGGCTCATGGGCCAGCAGTTCCTGGCGCCGGACGTCTACTACATCAGCGACCTGCCGTCGGAGCTCAAGCTGGGCGACGTTGTGCGCATCGGCCTGCTGTCGCTGTCGCTGGGCCTGATCTCGACCCTGTATCCCGCCTGGCGCGCCTCCCGCGTGCAGCCGGCCGAGGCGCTGCGCTATGAATAGCGCCCCGACTAGCGTGGAGGGCCCCCATGCGCCGCATGGGGATCGTAGCGTCGTGAGGGGCTCCGGTCCGACATCGACTGACGGCCTGATTTTGCGCGCGACCGGTCTGTCCAAGACCTTCGACGACGGGCGCCTGCGCCTCGAGGTTCTGTCCGGTGTGGACTTCGAGCTGCGTCGCGGTGAGCGCGTGGCGATCGTCGGTGCCTCGGGCTCGGGCAAGTCCACCCTGCTGCATTGCCTCGGGGGACTCGACACGCCCAGCACCGGCGAGGTCTGGGTGGCCGGCGAGCCGATGGCGCAGCTGTCCGATGCCCAGCGCGGCGCGCTGCGCAATCGCGCGCTGGGCTTCGTCTACCAGTTCCATCACCTGCTTCCGGAGTTCAGCGCCTGGGAGAACGTGGCCCTGCCGCTGCTGATCCGCCGTGAGGATCCGGCGCAGGCCTATGAGCGTGCCCGTGCCCTGCTGGAGCGGGTGGGCCTGGGTGAGCGCCTGCAGCACAAGCCGGGCGAGCTGTCCGGTGGCGAGCGCCAGCGCGCCGCCGTGGCTCGGGCCCTGGTGACCCAACCCGCCTGCGTGCTGGCGGACGAACCCACTGGCAACCTCGATGCCAAGACCGCCGAGCGCGTGTTCGAACTGATGCTGGAGCTCAATCGCGAGCGCGGTACCAGCCTGATCGTCGTGACCCACGACTTGCGCCTGGCGCAGCGCATGGATCGCATCTACAGCCTGGAAAGCGGGCGCCTGTGCCCGCAGCCGATCTCCGCGGGCTGATTCTCGCGTTCACTGCGGGCGTGCTGCTCCTGCACGTCCTGCCGGTGCTGCCCGGTTTCCTCATGGCCCTGGCCCTGGGCCTGAGCGCTCTGCCGCGCTGGCGGTGGCGGATCTACTGGGCGGCGGCGGTGCTGGGCTTCCTGCACGGCCTGCTGCAGGCACAGGCGGCCTTGGCGGATCGCTGGCCTGCGTCCCGGCATGGCGAGGTGTTGAGTGTGCAGGGCGCCATCGCCTCGCTCCCGGAATCCGAGCCTGATGCTCGCGGCGAAGGCCAGACCGTACGCTTCCTGTTCGCGCCCGGACCCGGCGCGGACGCGCCCAACCGTATCCGCGCGTCTTGGTATCGCAGCGAGGTCCTGCCGCGTGCAGGCGAGTGCTGGCAGCTGGAACTGAAACTGCGCACGCCGCACGGCTCGCTCAACCCGCAGGGCTTCGACTACGAGGGCTGGCTGCTGCGCGAGGGCGTCGGCGCGCTGGCCACGGTCCGTGCCGGCGAGCCCTGCGGCATGGCATCGGGGTACCGCCTGCTCCGGCTGCGGCAGGCCCTGGTCGACCGCCTGCGTACGGCGCTTGATGGGCACCCGGCCGCCGGCCTGCTCGTGGGCCTGACCGTCGGCGACACTTCGGGCCTGCGCCAGGCCGACTGGGACGTGTTCCGGCTCACGGGCACCACCCATCTGGTCGCGATCTCCGGCCTGAACCTGGCGATCGTCGCGGGCTGTGCCTTCCTGCTGTTGCGCGGCCTGTGGTCGCTATGGCCGGCGCTGTGCCTGAGGGTGCCGGCGCAGCGCGTCGCCCTGTACGGCGCGGCGCTGCTGGCCACAGCCTATGCCGCGCTCGCCGGATTCGAGCCGCCGGTGGCGCGGGCGCTGTACATGCTGCTGGCGGTGGCCGCTGCAGCCGCCCTGCACCGGCTCGACCGGGCCAGCCAGGCCCTGGCCTTGGCCTGGGGCCTGATCCTGGCGGTCGATCCCTTCGCGGTGCTCAGCCCCGGACTGTGGCTGTCCTTCGGGGCCGTAAGCGCCATCCTGTATCTGGGCAGCCGTCGCTGGCGGGGCGGGCGCGGGGATCGGCTGGCGCTGCGCCTGCAGCTGTTCCTGAGCCTGGTGCTGGCGCCCCTGACCCTGTTCCACTTCCACGGCTTTGCCTGGGCCTCGCCGCTGATCAATCTGCTGGCAGTGCCGCTGTTCAGCCTGCTCACGCCGGTGCTGCTGCTGGCGGCCCTCGCAGCCGCGGCATCGGATGAATCCGGCAGCCGGGTCCTGCAGTTCTCTGCCGACCTGCTGCAGCAGTTGCGCGAAGCCCTGGCCTGGGCGGCAGAAACCCTGCCGCAGGCCTGGTGGCCAGCGGCACCGCCGGTGGCTGCCCTCCTGCTGGCCATTCTTGGTGCGGTCCTGCTGTTTGCGCCGCGGGGCCTGCCGCTGCGGATGCTGGGCCTGCTCTGCCTGTTGCCCCTGCTGCAGCCGCCGGTCGCAGCGCCGGTGGAAGGCCTGGAGGTCACGGCGCTGGATGTCGGGCAGGGCCTCGCGGTGCTGGTGCGCACGCCAGGTCACAGCCTGCTGTTCGATGCCGGACCAGCGTTCGAGGAGGGCTTCGATGCCGGGTCCTCGATCGTCGCGCCCTACGTTCTGGGCCTGGGCCTCGACGGGGTCGATCGCCTGCTCCTGTCGCATGGTGACAACGATCACGCCGGTGGCGTGCCCGCCGTGCGGCGCTTGCTGCGTATCGGCGATGAACTCGGCACCGATCAGGGGCGCAGCTGCGCCGACGGCCAGTCCTGGACCTGGGATGGCGTGCGCTTCGAGCTGTTGCACCCCGAGCCTGACACCTGGGCCGGCAACGATGGCTCCTGCGTCCTGCGTATCGAGGGGCCGTTCTCGGTGCTGCTGCCGGGCGACATCGAGCGCCGCGCCGAGCGGCGCCTGCTGCGCGATCACGGCCCGCGGCTGCGGGCGGACCTGCTGCTGGCGCCGCATCACGGCAGCCGCAGCTCGTCGACCGAGGACTTCGTGGCGGCGGTCGCGCCGCGCGTGGTGATCCACTCGGCCGGCTGGCGCAGCCGCTATGGCCACCCCCGACCGGAGGTCGTGGCGCGCTACGCCGCGGGGTCGGCGCGGCAGTACACCACCGGTGTCAGCGGTGCCCTGCGGGTGTGGCGCCAGGACGGGGAGCTGCGGGTGGAGGCCTGGCGACCGGGTGCCGCGCGCTGGTGGAACGCGCCTGCCCGCCCCTGACGGCAGAAGCCCCGCACGGGGCGGGGCTTCGGTTCAGAGCTTGGTCGGGTTCGGCGCGTCGCCGTAGACGGCCTTCGGATCGAAGGTCTTCTCGCGTTCCTCGAACTGCAGCTCGCGCACATCCGGACCGTCGCCCATCGGGATCGAGCGGTAGAAGCAGGAGCGGTAGCCGACGTGGCAGCTGGCATCGCCAATGACGTTGACCTTCAGCCAGATGGCGTCCTGGTCGTCATCGACCCGCAGCTCCACCACTTTCTGGGTCAGGCCCGAGGTGGCGCCCTTGTGCCAGAGCACCTGGCGCGAGCGCGACCAGTAGTGGGCCTCACCGGTGGCGATGGTCTTGCGCAGGGCCTCGGCGTTCATATAGCCCAGCATCAGCACTTCGCCACTGTGCGCGGCCGTGGTCACGCAGGGCAGCAGCCCATGCTCGTCGAACTTGGGGGCGAGTTCCTTGCCCTCCTCGACCTGTTCGACGGTGACGCGGGGGAAGAAGTGAATATCGGCGGACATGGACCACGGGCCGGCTGCGAGGGGGCGCTTTTATACCACAACGAGGCTGCGTCGAAGACGGCCGGAGCGCCCCCCGGGACTAGTCTTTCAGGACCCCGCGCGCCCAGCGGCCGGGACGTTCCTTCTCCCGGGGCGCCTCCTGGCTCTCTTCACGGCGTTCCTCGCTGTTCCGGGGGCGGGCCGGGGGTTTGGGCCGGACCGGCGGCGGCCGGTCCTGCGAGGGCGCGGCCTGTTCGGGACGCGCGGGCGAGGGTCGCGGGTCCTGTGTCGGTCGCAGGGCGGGCGCCCAGGGCGCCGGGCGCCGGGGCTCGGCGGACTGGCTGACCCGCCCCGGATCGCGCGGGGTGCGGCGCTCGGGTTCCTGGTCGTGCCGGTTGCGGGCGTTGCCCGGCCAGCCCGACCAGCGATAGTCGTCGTCGCTCGGCCGCTGCGGGCCCGATCCGCCCCCGGAATGGTGGTGCCCGTGAGCGGGGGGGCGGTCGTAGTAATAGTAGGAAGGCCCGTACCAGACGTAAGGATAGGGGGCGTAGTAGTAACCCTGCGGGTAGACCCAGTAGCCGTTGGCATCGCAGCAGTACGGGTCCAGCGAGGAGTGGTAGCTGTTGACCGGGTAGGTCACGCAGCCCGCCAGCAGCAGGCCGGACAGGCCCAGGGCAAGCGACAGCGGCAGGGAGGCAACTCGGATCATGTCGGAAGCCTAGCGCCGCGGGTCTGAATCACCCATGAACCCGGTCACAGCGCCACCGCCGCGGGAGTCAGGCGCGCGCGCTGGCGATCGCGCCCTTCATCACGCCCTCATAGGCGCGGACCTCGACATGCGCCCCGGGGCGTTCCGGCGCCAGCTGGCCGGCCAGATGGGCGGCGATCTGCTCAACCGTGCTGTCGGTATCGAGGAAATCCACCCGTTGCTCGGGCAGCGCCAGCTCATAGCGGCCTTCCTGGGCCTCATAGGCGAAGCGCACCCGCCCATTGCCGCGGGCGACCAGGTCTCCACGAGTGCCCAGGTAGATGTCCAGCCAGCGCTCGGCCACGCGGCGCTCCAGGACGCCATCGCGCTGGCCGTCCACGCGCACCTCGATGCGCGAGCGGTGTCCGTGGGCGATACGCTGGCAGGCACCGCGGTGCTTCTTGAGACCATGGACGTAGTGATAGTAGGGGCCGTCGATGCGCTCCGGCCGGAGGCGCAGGGCCAGCTCGGCAACGTTCGCGGGCAAACCCGCACGCAGCCGGGGTTTCAGGTGCTGGGCGAGGGCCTCGGCGCTGATCTCGGGAGTGTCGATCGCGGTGACGGCCCGGGCCGGCGAGCGGTGTTCGTAGGCGCCCAGGTCGGAGGCGAAGACCAGGTGCACCTCCTCGCCGCTGCGGTGCAGGCTCAGCTCCGGGGCGCCGAGCGGCACCAGCAGGCTATGGTCGACGCTGCCGTCGATGGCGCGCTTGAGCTGGCGCTTGACCTCACCGAAGTCCAGGACCATGGACTGCTCGTCGAGGTCGCCGTGCAGTTCCACGTCAACGATCCAGCTCTCGCCCACCAGGCCGCGCGCCGCGTCGAGGTAGGCGCAGTCGATGACAGTGAGCTGTTCGACGAAGAGGCAGGTCATGGC
Organism: Solimonas sp.; assembly: GCA_036275615.1. Taxonomy (GTDB): domain Bacteria; phylum Pseudomonadota; class Gammaproteobacteria; order Nevskiales; family Nevskiaceae; genus Solimonas. The sequence goes on along the minus strand of DASUDL010000117.1, from coordinate 2,847 downwards.
GGCGGGCCCGGCAAGGCCGCGAATTGTAAGGCTTCGCGCCGGCTTGCTGCTAAAATCGCGCGCTTAACCAAAGGCTTCGCCCATGTCCGTCGTCACCCGCTTCGCCCCGTCCCCCACCGGCTTCCTGCACATCGGCGGGGCCCGCACGGCCCTGTTTTCGTACCTGTACGCCAAGGGCCGCGGCGGCAAGTACCTGCTGCGCATCGAGGATACGGACCGGGAGCGCTCCACCCAGGCGGCCGTGGACGCCATCTTCGAGGGCATGGCCTGGCTCGGCCTGAAGTCCGACTTCGCCGAGATCTACCAGACCCAGCGCTTCCCCCGCTATGCCGAGGTGATCGCGCAGATGCTGGCGGCCGGCACCGCCTACCACTGCTACTGCTCGAAGGAAGAACTGGACCAGATGCGCGCCGAGCAGCAGGCGCGCAAGGAGCGGCCCCGCTACGACGGGCGCTGGCGCCCGGAGGCCGGCAAGACCCTGCCGCCGGTCCCCGCCGGGGTGCAGCCGGTGGTGCGCTTCCGCAATCCCACCGAGGGCAAGGTCGTGCTGAACGACCTGATCAAGGGCGAGATCGTGTTCGACAACGGCGAGCTCGACGACCTCATCATCGCCCGCGGCGACGGCGTGCCGACCTACAACTTCTGCGTCGTGGTCGACGACATGGACATGGGGATCACCCACGTCATCCGCGGCGACGACCACGTCAACAACACGCCGCGCCAGATCAACATCCTCAAGGCGCTGGGCGCGACCCCGCCGGCCTATGCCCACGTCTCGATGATCCTGGGCGCCGACGGCGCCAAGCTCTCGAAGCGCCATGGCGCGCTCGGCGTCATGGAATACCGCGCCATGGGCTTCATGCCCGAGGCCTTGCTGAACTATCTCGTGCGCCTGGGCTGGTCCCATGGCGACCAGGAGCTGTTCACCCGCGAGGAGATGATGGCGAAGTTCGACTTCGACCACGTCTCGGCCGCTCCGGCGCGCTTCGACATGGAGAAGGCCTACTGGGTCAACCACCAGTACCTGAAGACCGTCGACCCGGCCGTCGTCGTGCCCGAGTTCGACTGGCACCTGCGACGCATCGGCGTGGATCCCGCCACGGGCCCGGCGCTGACCGCCGTGATCGAGCAGCAGCGCGAACGCTGCCGCACGCTGGTGGAGATGGCCGAGAAGTCGAAGTTCTTCTACGCCGAACTCGACGGCTACAACGAGAAGGACGCGGCCAAGCACCTGAACGCGGAATCCGCCGCGTTGCTGGCCGCGCTGGCCGAGGCGCTGGCGGCCCTGCCGGAGTGGACGGCGCCCGCCCTGCATGCCGGCGTCAACGGCTTCGCCGAGGCCCGCGGCCTGGGCCTGGGCAAGGTGGCCCAGCCGATCCGCGTCGCCGTGGCCGGCATGGCGGTCTCGCCGCCCATCGACCAGACCCTGTTCCTGCTGGGACGCGACCGAACGCTCGCGCGGCTCAAGGCCGCCGTCGCGCACGTTCAGAGCAAGTCCTAACTCACCGGCAGAACCTCCATGGCTATCGAAATCACCTTTCCGGACGGCAACAAGAAGTCGTTCGATGCGCCCGTCACCGGCCTCGCCATCGCCCAGGGCATCTCCCCGGGCCTGGCCAAGAAGGCCGCGCTGGTCTCGGTCAACGGCGAACTCTGGGACCTGACCCGTCCCATCGACCGCAACGCGAGCATCAGCATCATCACCCGCGACAAGCCCGAGGCGCTGGAGACGATCCGCCACGACGCTGCGCATGTGCTGGCCCAGGCGGTGCAGGAGCTGTTCCCCGGTACGCAGATCACCTTCGGTCCGGCGACCGACACCGGCTTCTACTACGACTTCGCCCGTGCCGAGCCCTTCAGCGACGCCGATCTCGAGGCCATCGAGAACAAGATGCGCGAGATCGTGAAGCGGGATCTTCCGATCACCCGCGAGGTCTGGTCGCATGAGGCGGCAGTGAAGCACTTCGAGGCGGCCGGCGAGACCTTCAAGGCCGAGTGGATCCGCGAGGGCATCGCCGCCGACGAGGAGCTGACGATCTACCGCCAGGGCCCGAACTGGCTCGACATGTGCCTCGGTCCGCACCTGCCCTCGACCGGCAAGCTCGGCACCGCCTTCAAGCTGACCCGCGTCGGCGGGGTCTACTGGCGTGGCGATGCCAGCAATGCGCAGCTGCAGCGCATCACGGGCGTGTGCTTCGGCACCGAGGACGAGCTCAAGGCCTACCTCAAGCAGGTGGAAGAGGCCGAGAAGCGCGACCACCGAAAGCTCGCGCGTGCCCTGGACCTGTTCCACCAGCAGGAAGAGGCGCCGGGCATGGTGTTCTGGCACCCCAAGGGCTGGGCGATCTGGCAGGCCGTGGAGCAGTACGTGCGCAAGGTGTACCGCAAGAGCGGCTACCAGGAAGTGCGCGGCCCGCAGATCATGGACGTGAGCCTCTGGAAGCGCTCCGGCCACTGGGACAACTACCAGGAGAACATGTTCTTCACGGAGTCCGAGAAGCGCACCTACGCGGTCAAGCCGATGAACTGCCCGGGCCACGTGCAGATCTACAACGCCGGCCTGCGCAGCTACCGCGACCTGCCGGTGCGCTACGCCGAGTTCGGCAGCTGCCACCGCAATGAACCTTCCGGCGCGCTGCACGGCCTGATGAGGGTGCGAGCATTCACCCAGGACGACGGCCACATCTTCTGCACCGAGGACCAGGTGCAGTCCGAGGTCACCGCGTTCCATCGTCAGGCGATGCAGGTTTACAGCGATTTCGGCTTCACCGATCTCGCGGTCAAGCTGGCGCTGCGCCCGGACAAGCGTCTCGGCAGCGATGAAGCCTGGGACAAGGCGGAAGCCGC
>DASUDL010000116.1:0-8903 GCA_036275615.1 Solimonas sp. | reverse complement strand
CCGGACTGCTGGCGCACCTGATCGACGAAAAACGCGCTCCGCTCGGCCAGCACCTGTGGGACCTGGTGCTGGCGCAGGACGACAGCGCCGAAATCGCCGGCTACGACAACCCGACCCCGCAGCGCGCGAAATTCGTCGCGGACAAGAAGTCGTGAGCGCACCGCAGTCAGGCACGCCCGCCGGTAGTTCGCCGCTCGCCGGAATGCGAGTGCTCGACCTGTCCGAGTTGCTGCCCGGCCCCTACGCCACCTCGCTGCTGGCCGACCTGGGCGCCGACGTCGTCAAGGTCGAACGCCCGGGCGGTGACAACGCGCGGGCGATCGCGCCCGACATGGTGGAAGCGCTGAACCGGGGCAAGCGCAGCATCTGCATCGATCTCAAGACAGAGCCGGGCCGCGCCGTGCTCCATCAGCTGGCGCGGCGCAGCGACGTGCTGCTGGTCGAGGGCTTCCGTCCGGGGGTGACGCGACGGCTCGGCGTCGACTACGACAGCCTGCGCACACTCTATCCGCGCCTGATCTACGCCTCGCTCTCCGGGTACGGCGCGAGCGGGCCGCAGTCGCTGCGGCCCGGCCACGACCTGAACTATCTCAGCGTCTACCGGACCGCCGACGGCCGTTACCTCAGCATCGGGGCGATCGAAGACGCGTTCTTCGCCCGTCTGGTTGCTGCACTCGGCCTGACCGCGCTGCACGTGCCCGCGCTCGCGCGCCATCACGACCGGGTGTTGCATGCGGCGCGCATCGACGCGACGATCGCCGAGTGCGTCCGCACGGAGCCACTCGCCCATTGGGCCGCGCTGTTCGATGCCGCAGACATCCCTTATGCGCCGGTGAACAGCCTCGACGAAGTGCTGGAGCATCCTCACTTCCGGGCCCGCGGCATGGTGAACCGGGTCGACGGCCAGCCGCGCCTGCGCTTCCCGGTGCCGCTGCGGGACCTGCCCCCGCAGGACGGGAGGGCGCCGGCAGTCGGCGAACACACGCTAGCCATCCTCGCCGAACTGGGTCTGCCCGCCGATGCGCTTGCCCCTGCCGAGGACCTACACCAGACCTGAGCTCCCGCCGGGTCACCCAGGAGATCCGAACCCATGACCACACAAACCACCCTGACCCGCCTGCCCGGCACGCCGGAGCCCATGCACCGCTGGCCCGGCCATGCCGGCGTGCGCATCGCCGGCGATGCCTGGGGTCCCGTCCACGGACCGCTGGTGCTGCTGCAGCACGGCGGTGGGCAAACGCGCCACGCGTGGAAAAAGGCTGGGGAGTTGCTCGGTGCGGCGGGTTACCACGCCGTCGCCTTCGACGCCCGCGGCCATGGCGACAGCGACTGGGCGCCCGACGGCAGCTACGGCCAGGACGCGATGGTGCGCGACCTGCAGTGCGTGATCGCGGCGCTGGGCCAGCGGCGGCCTGTGCTGGTGGGCGCTTCGATGGGAGGCGGCACCAGCCTGGTGGCAGCCGGCGAGGCGCACGTCGATGCCACCGCGCTGGTCCTGGTGGACATCGCGCCGCGCATCGAGCCCGCCGGTGTCGACCACATCCGGGCCTTCATGGGACTGAAGCCCGAGGGCTTTGCCTCGCTCGAAGAGGTGGCGCAGGCGATCGGCACCTACCAGCCGCACCGCCGGCCGCCGCCCACGCTCGACGGACTGGCCAAGAACGTGCGCCTGGGTGCGGACGGACGGTACCACTGGCACTGGGACCCGCGCTACCGCGCCGCACCCCTGAACCTGGAGCAGCGGGCCAGGCGGCTGGAAGCCTGCGCGCGGGCACTGCGCCTGCCCACGCTGCTGGTGCGCGGCGGCCTGTCCGATGTCCTGAGCGAAGCCGGTGCGCAGGACTTCCTCGCGCTCTGCCCTTCGGCGGAATACGTCAACGTCAAGGACGCCGGCCACATGGTGGCAGGCGACCGCAACGACATCTTCGCGAGCGCGGTGGTGGACTTTCTCGCGCGCGTCGTGCCGGTGGGCGGTGCGCCGGTGCACCCTCCGCAGCCGGTGCGGCCGCTCGACGGCACGGCCGCAGACACGATCGACGTGCCGTGACCTTCGCGTGCCGGGCTTGCGCGTGGCGCCGCGGGATCAGCGAAACCGGCTGAAGTCGGGTTTGCGCTTTTGCAGGAATGCGTCGGCGCCCTCCTGCTGCTCCCCGGTCTTGAAATAATCGGGGGCGACCTCCTCGATGAGTTCCTTCATGTCGCGCCCCATGATGGGCTGCATGTGGTGATAGAACGAGCGCTTGACGATGCGCAGGCACGTCGGGCTCAGCGACAGCAGCTCGTCGGCGTACTTGCGCACTTCTTCGTCGAGCTTCTCCTTCGGGACGACCGAGTTGACCAGTCCCCAGTCGAGCGCCTGCTGCGCGGTATACCGCCGGCACAGCATCCACAGCTCTCGCGCCCGCTTGTGACCCAGGACGTTGGCGGAATGCGAAACGATGTAGCCACCCGCGGGCGAACCAACGCGCGGACCGTTCTGGCCGAAGATGGAGTGGTCCGCGGCAATGGTGAAATCGCAGAAATAGGCGATGTGATGGCCGCCGCCGATGGCGTAGCCGCTCACGCGCGCAATCACCGGCTTGGGGCACTCCACGATCTGGCGGTTGAAGGTGAAGTTGAGGTCCTCCAGGCCGCTCTTGCCGCCAGCGCCCTTCTCCCAGTTGACATCGCCGCCGACGCAGAAAGCCCGGTCGCCGGTGCCCGTGAGCACGATGACACCCACGTTCTTGTCGGCCGCTGCAACATCGAGCAGGCGCTGCATCTCGACGATGTTGTCTCCGGTGAACGCGTTGAGCGACTTCGGCCGGTTGATGGTGATGGTGCCGACGTAGTCCTTGACTTCGTAGTAGATCTCGTTTTCCGACATGCGGGTTCTCCAGTGCTTGATGAATCGGGAAGGACGGGCAAGGCGCCGCACGGGGCGCGCGGCTGTCCTGCTTTCAGTTCACCTTGATATTGGCATCGCGGACCACCTTGCCCAGCTTGCTCATCTCCGAGCGGATGTGCGACGCGAACTCCTCGGGAGTGGAAGTGGTGATCTCGGCGCCGAAGCCCGCCATGCGCTCGCGTGTCTCGGGCAGCGCCATCACCTTGACGACAGCCGCGTGGATCTGATCGATGATGGCCTTGGGCGTGCCTGCGGGCGCCAGCAGGCCGACCCACGCCGTGGACTGGAAGCCGGGATAACCCGACTCGGCCACCGTGGGCAGTTCGGGCAGCACTGCCAGGCGGCTGGGGCTGGTGGTGGCCAGCGCCTTGAGCTTGCCGGCCTTGACCTGCGCGGCGGAGGAGGCCACGCTGTCGACGATGACCGGCACCTGGCCGGCGATGACATCGGCCACTGCCGGCGCGCTGCCCTTGTACGGCACGTGCACCATGTCGATACCGGCCGTGGCCTTGAACATCTCGGCGGCCAGGTGCGTGGAAGTGCCGTTGCCTGACGACGCATAACTGAGCTTGCCCGGCCTGGCCTTGGCCAGCGCCACCAGTTCGACCAGCGAGTTGACCGGCACCGAAGGATGAACCGAGACGATGTTGGGCACCGCCGCCAGGAGCGAAATCGGGACGAAGTCGGCGACGGGGTCGTAGCTCAGCTTGCCGAAGAGCGCCTGGTTGGCTCCGTGCGTGGCGTTGAAGCCGATGAACAGCGTGTACCCGTCGGCCGGCGAACGTGCTGCGGCTTCGGCACCGATGTTGCCGCCGGCGCCTCCCTTGTTCTCGATGACGATCGGCTGTCCGAGGTGGTCCGGCAGCCGCAGGGCGAGCGTGCGTGCCACGTTGTCCAGCACGCCGGCCGGCGTCGACGGCACGATGATGCGAACAGGCTTGTTCGGATAGGCAACCTGGGCTAGCGCCGATGCGAAGCTCGCACCGGACAGCATCAGCGCAAGTGCGGCACGCAGCGCGCTGCGGCGAAGATCCGGACTCATGGCGAACTCTCCTTCAGGTGAGCGACCGGCTGGCAACGTTTCGAGCGCCGGGCATGGCGAACCACCAGGCCTGGGGTCCTCATGGCGCGGGGCCGGGCAGGCGAACAACCGGTCATGCGCCTGCCCTCCGTGAGTGCCGGGCTACGGCTTGACGCGCGCGCGATTGCGGAACGCCGCGATCCCCTCGCGGTGTTCGGGCAGGTCTTCCAGCACCGCCATGTGCGAGGACACCATGTCCAGGTGTGCGCCCAGTGCCATGGCCTGGCTCTGGTACACGGCGCGGCGGAAGAAGCGCACGGCCTGCTGCGGCTTGGACGCTATGGTCCGCGCGAATTCGTAGGTGACCTGGAGCAGGTCGGCGTCGGGCACGCTGCGGTTGACCATGCCAATGCGTTCGGCCTCGTCGGCGCCAACCACACGGCCGGACCAGAACAGCTCCAGCGCGCGCGCCGTACCGATCAGGCGCGGCAGAAACCACGATCCGGCGTCGCCGGCGATGAGGCCGATGTTGATGTAGGTCTCCGCCAGCGTGGCGGACTGGGCCATGAAGCGCATGTCGCACATCAACGCCATGTCCAGGCCGGCGCCACGTGCCGCGCCATTGATCGCAGCGATGACCGGCTTGTCCATCCGCTCGAGCGCCAGCGGAATCCGGTGCACGTTGCGATAGAGGAAATTCTTGCGTTCCAGGCTGTTCATTCCGCTGAAACCGGCCATCTCCTCGAAGTCGCCCCCCGCGCAGAAGGCGCGGCCGGCGCCGGTGACCACCAACACCTTCACGCGCTCGTCGGCCTCCGCGGTCTCCAGCGCCGCGCGCCAGGCGTCGATCATCTTCAGGTCGAACGCGTTGAGCTGCTGCGGCCGATTGAGGGTCAGCGTGGCGATGCCCGCGGTATCGACATCGAGGCGGACAGGCGGCTGTTCGTGCATGGTCCAGGTTCTCCAAGCTGCCGCGGACGGCGCAGAGTTCAGAATAACATAACAACCGTTAGTTTGGCATGGCTCGTCCTTCGGCCGGGCCCTCGTCCGCGCGTATTCCCGTGCTTGACGCGCTCGCCCGCCGCGGCTAACGTGATCCCTGGGTGGAACACTGGTTCCGATATCAGAACAAAGGAGACAAGCGTCCGTGCAGCAAACCCCCGCGCCGGTCAGGCTGGCAGCGAGCTCGCGAAGCAATGCCGTGTCTGTGGCAAGGCATCGCAATGACCCTGCGCCAATGGCGTTGGAGCGCGTGTTGCGCACCCTGCGGCTGCTCGCCGATGTCCCGGGCGGACTGACGCTGTCGCAACTGAAGGACCAGATCGGCGCACCCAAGACCAGCGTGCATTCGCTGCTGCAAGGGCTGGCGGCCGGCGGTTACGTACAGCGCCATGACTCGCTCTATCGACTCGGGGTCGAATCCTTCGTACTGGGGGCTGCCCTCGTTGCGGCACGCTCCCTGGAGGTCATGGCCGCACCGTACCTGCGCGAAGCCCGCGACCAATCCGGCGAGACGGTCTTGCTCGCTGTCCTCGACCGGCCGGCGGGCCGACTCACCTATACCCAGATCCTGGAGAGCCACAAGCCGGTGCGCTATACGGTGCCGGTGGGCACGACGCGCCCGCTCTTCGCCTCTTCAGCCGGTCGCGTGCTGCTCGCCTTCCAGGACGACGCCTGGTGCCGCGAGTACCTGAAAACGGCGGATGTGCGAGCGCTGACCGACAGGACCGTCACCGACAGGCGCGAACTGATGAAGATCATCGAGCGGATCCGTGCCACCGGCCATGCGGCCACGATCGGCGAGGTGACGCCTGATGTCGCGGGCTTCTCCGCCCCCGTGTTCGAACCGGACGGGCAGGTCAATGCCGCTGTCATCATCGCCGCGCCGATCGAACGCGGCCGGGCTGCCGCGCAGCGGCTCGCCGGCATCGTGGTGCAGAGCGCCAAGCAGCTCTCGCAGGCACTCGGCAGCCGCGAAGGGCGAACTCCACCCCTGCCATTGAACGGAAAACGATGAGCAACGAACTGCTGTATGAAGTCACTGACGGCATCGCCGTCATCACCATCAACCGTCCCGAGCGCAAGAACGCCCTCAACCGCGCGGTTCGCCAGGCCTTTTTCGAGGTGTGGCCCCGCTTCGAGGCGGACGACTCGGCGCAGGTGGCCATCCTGACTGGAGCCGGGGATACTTTCTGCGCCGGCATGGACCTCGTCGAGGCCGCGGACACGGTGCTGCGCATCCCGCCCAGGAACTTCATGCCGGTGCTCGGCGACAACATCGAGGTGACCAAGCCGGTGATCGCCGCGGTGCAGGGCTATGCCTACGCCGGCGGCTGGCTGCTGGCGCAGATGTGCGACCTCTGCGTTGCCGACGAGACTGCCAGGTTCGCCATCACCGAAGGGCGCGTGGGCCGCGGCATGCCCTGGGCGGCGCCTGCGATTCACATGCTGCCGCAGCGCATCCTGATGGAAGTGGCCATGACCTGCGAGCCGCTGTCGGCTCAACGCGCCTACGAACTCGGCTACATCAATCGGGTGATGCCCAAGGGCCAGGCACTCCAGGGTGCAAGGGAACTGGCGGGGCGCATCACGGTCAATGCGCCGCTCACCGTGCGTGGCGCCAAGGAAATGGTTCGCATGGCGACCGAGATGGGCCGCACCGCCGCCCTGCGGGCTTCGAACAGGGCGTTTGACGCCGTGTACCTCAGTGAGGACGCGCTCGAAGGACCGCGTTCATTCCGCGAAAAACGCAAACCTCAGTGGAAGGGGCGATGACATGAGCATCCAACTTGCAACCGCGACCCAGAGCGCACCTGCACGGCCAACCTTGATGCCGCTCGCCAGGGCGACGGCGCGCGACCTGCGCTTCACCCGCGCGCTCGCCACCCAGAATGCGGCATGGACTTTCGAGAGCATTCCGGCAGATGCCCGCATCCTCGTACGCCATTGCCTGCTGGACTGGATCGCCGTGACCGTGGCCGGCGCCCAGGAGCCGGTGGCGCACATGCTTGCCGAGGAAGCGCGGGAGCAAGGTGGCTTTCCGCAGTCGACGGTCGTGGGTCACGGCTTCGCCGCCAGCAGCCGCCAGGCAGCGCTCATCAACGGCGCGGCGTCGCACGCGCTCGACTTCGACGATGTCAACATGGCTTTCACCGGCCACCCGAGCGTGGTGCTGGTGCCCGCGCTGCTGGCCCTGGCCGAGGCGCGGGGCGCCAGCGGCGCCGAGTTCATGACCGCTTTCATTGCAGGCTACGAGACGCTTTGCCGCATCGGTGCGGCCGTGTCGCCGGGGCACTACACGCTGGGCTTCCACAGCACCGGCACCATCGGTACCTTCGGGGCGGCCGCCGCATGCGCGCGCCTTTTGCAGCTCGACCCGGACGACACTGGGGCGGCCCTGGGGATCGCTGCGACGCAGGCGGCAGGACTGAAATCCATGTTCGGCACCATGTGCAAGCCCCTGCACGCCGGCAAGGCAAGCGCCGACGGCATGATGGCGGCGCAGCTGGCGGCACGCGGGTTCACCAGCCGCGGCGACGCCATCGAAGCTTTCCAGGGATTCGCCGCGACGCACGGGCCTGACTTCGATCCTGCAGCCGCCACGAGGCAACCCGCCAGCGGGCTGTACGTGCGGGAGAACCTGTTCAAGTACCACGCGGCCTGTTACGGCACCCATGCCGCCATCGAGGCCGCCCGCCACCTGCGCGAGCAGAACGGCCTGCAGCAAGACCATGTGCGGCGGGTCACCGTCCGTGCCGCAGCCATCAGCGAGGGGGTCTGCAACATTCCCACGCCCGGCACCGGGCTGGAAGCCAAGTTCAGCCTCCGGCACGTCGTCGCCATGGCCCTGGCCGGCGTCGACACCGCCGACATGGCCAACTTCAGCGACGAATCGACCCACGATCCGCTCCTGGGAGCCCTGCGTGACCGGGTGCATGTGGAGCTGGTTCGCGAGTGCAGCGCCCTCACCCTGGCCGAGGTGGTCGTCGAGACCGTCGACGGCCGCATCCTGCGCCGGCGTCACGACTGCGGCATCCCGGTGGCCGACCTCGGTGCCCAGGAGGCCCGGCTCCAGGCCAAGTTCGGCGGCATCGCGCGGCCCCTGCTCGATCAGGAGTCGTTCGACGAGGTACTGGAGCTGATTGGCCGCCTGGAGGAACTGCCCGACCTCTCGCCGCTCGCGGGCCTGCTGGCCGGCCACCCCGTGCGCGGCCTCCGGCATTGAACCCCGCAAGTCAGCAACCATGAACTTCCTGAGCGAAGAACAGCAGGCCTGGAAGGAGTCCGTGCGCCGCTGGGTCGACCGCGACGTCGGCCGCGAGTACATCCGCAGGTGCGACATGGACCGGGCCTTCCCTTTCGAGGCCTACGAGAAGGCCTCCAGGCTCGGCTACCACAGCCTGCTCGTGCCGGAGGCCGACGGCGGCGACGGTGGTGACATCTTCGCCTACGCGCTGATGTGCGAAGCCCTGTCCTGCTATGGCGTTGATTTCTCGGTGGCCATCGCCGGCGGCATTTTCACGGCGATGAACCTTTCACTGCATGGCACCGAGGACCAGAAGCAGCGCTTTCTGAAACCCTTCATGCGCGGCGAGATCCGGTTTCCCATCTCGATGTCCGAGCCCAACGCCGGGTCCGACGTGGCGAATGTCCAGACCCGCGCGGAGCGCGTCGGCGACGATTACGTCGTGAACGGGCAGAAGCTCTGGTGCAGCGGCGCCGGCAACCGCGGTGCCGTCATCCTGATGCTGGTGCGAACGGCGAACACCCCGGACAAGCGCGACGGCCTGTCGCTGCTGATCCTGCCGAACGACTTGCCGGGGCTGACGATCCGCCCCGTGCAGACGCTGGCCCGCCGGTCGGTGGTCACCACTGAGATCTTTCTGGACAACGTGCGCGTGCCCGCCGCCAACCTGCTGGGCCAGCCTGGCGAGGGCTTCCGGATCATCGCGGGCGAGCACCTGGCTCTGGAGCGGGTAGCGGTTGCGGCCAGTT
>DASUDL010000115.1:0-29228 GCA_036275615.1 Solimonas sp. | reverse complement strand
GCAGACCGGCAGCATCAGTGGCACCACGACGAAGAGCGCCCCACACCAGCTGGCGCCCCGGTCGTAGGCCCAGGTCTCGAGCGGACCCTCGTGCCGCACCACCGGCTGCCGGCCCCGGTTCTCCGGGCGCGTCGTCACCTGTTCCCGCGTGCTGGGGGGTGTGCGGACCGTGCCCGGAGAGAGTTCCGGAAAGCGGCGCTCCCCGGGGACGATGACGCCCACGCCCACGCAGGCGGTGGTGACCAGGCACAGGAGGGTGATGAGGATGAGGCGCATGGGGGTGAGGGTGAACCGTTCGTCGCGAGAGTAGTGTTCGTCCGGCGTGGACTTCCACCAGAGGCTGTGTTTTTGCCACAAGCACGACGATCAGCGGGCCGCTGGACGGAGGGCTCGCAGACGTCCGCTGGAGTCAATGGCTGGGCCGATGCAGCGTGATGGATGCCAGGACCTCCAAACCACAGTCGGCGTCAACGTCATCCCACTCTTTCATGGAAAGCCACGAGTGAAGCCAGCAGCTTCCGATGGCAAAGTGCCCGTGCCAGCCGACTTCAGCCTTGCTCCTGAGTGGGTAGATGAATCCGACCATGGGCCCCCGGTCGACTCGTTTCAGCTTGGCCCCTGCTTCCTTCAGTCGCCTCGGGCGACTGGCTACGAGTTCGAACTGAAGCGCGGCAAGTGCCAATGGATTCATTGTCGTGAGATCCGCCGGCTCGATATCGTCATATGCGGTGTCATAAGCGGCGACCGTGTAGGCGATCTTCTGCGTGTCCGTGAGTTCTGGTGGCGCGCACGAGACGTCCATGCGGGTGGTCGAGCCATCGTTTACGTGGACAAACAACTGAGCGCCGGAAGGCGACGTAAAAAAATTCGGCCAACCCTTGATGGCCTTGTCGCGGCCGACCGACAACCAGCCGGTGGGTAGAGTTGCCTCCCACCAAGTGCCGTCGTACCAGGGTTCGGAACGGATCTTGGATTCCATGGGCGCCAACGCCGCGCTTAAGCCGAGGTCTACCAACGCAGCGAGTGGGACGTCGGCTTGAAGCATTGGCTGGGCGCGATGCGCGAACTACTTTCTGAATACGAACGCGACGATGAGAATGAGACATAGCACTTCAAGAACCACATATACACAACCCTCCCATTTCGATTTTCTCGTCGCAGCGATTCTGAGCTGCAGTTCGTCTATCGTGATCTCTCTCGTTTGCATGCGCCCGGCGCAACTGCGGCACAGGTAGCCGCCGGCTTCGCTGTAGGCACGCAACTGGTCCGTACCTGTCTCCGTGGCGCCACAGCTTTCACAGATAGCTGCTGCTGACATCTGTTACGCCCAATTCCCCGGTGCACGCGCGGCCCTGACGGAGCGGCGAAGCCGCGGGGTCTCGGACGTCGCGTGGAATCGATGGTCAGACGGCAACGAACGAGAACCCACGAGCCGTGACCTCGATGTTGTCACCGGACTGCATTTGAAGCTGATACGTGCTGCCTGCTTGACTGCCGGCTAGGACTGAACTTGATTGACCCCAGGGTTCGCTGTGTGGAAGAGAGACGTGTGAAACGCCGTGAAACTCCAACTGATGCGGCTTGGCTTTGTGCCCGGAAATGACGAACGCAGACAACCGGACGCGAACAAGCTTTTCTTGCCAGAGAACCTCGATATTGCTGAGCAATGCATCATGCAGAGGAAGCTCAACAAAATCTTGAAGACTCACGAACGCCTCCTCTGCCCTCTAACGCCCGTGCTCAGCGCCGCCGACTGAGCGAAGCGAACGAGGGGCGACCGACTGGAGTGCATTGTTAGGAGACCAGCGCGTATGACACGTAAGCCCCACCGAACATCATGCCGAGACAACCGAAAGATAACGCCAGAAGACCGACAAAGGCGACGGTGCCGAGAGCGACGCCGCGAGACGTGATGAAGTACCAAAGAAAGGCGAAGGGTGAGATCGGTGTCAGAACCATTAGAAAGAGTCGCCACTTGGACCACCGGATGGATAGCCGCTCGTTATCTCGCCGCAGCCAGTAAGTGATGAGGGTGCCAGCTATCACGAAGCCTGCCACTGACAGGAGCGCCTGCCCAGTTTTGTGCTCCGCCAGCGGCGCGAACAAACCATAAAAAAAGGAGAGCATTAGCGAGAAAGCTAACGTGCGCTGAAGGTAAGTCACTGGTCTCCTAACGCCTGAACTAAGCCGAGCCGCGAGGCGCCTTCAGCTTGAGCGAATTGTTAGGTGTGCCGACCGCGATCTCCGCGTGCACACCCACCGTCATAGGCGGGAACATGTGCCGAAAGGTTACGCGCCCACCATTGCCAGTGACGAGAGAATACTGACCAACAGTAGCCTCCCCCAGTGGATCGGACCCTTCGATTCCGGAAATGGCGAACGGTAGTAGCGGATCTACCTCTGCCAGGGGCACTGCCTCGATTTAGTCTTCACTTTCTATCTGGATTACGTGACGTGGCTCAAACACCACTTCCAGTCCGGCGCGGATCCCCTTTGTGCAGCGGGGGTCATTATCAAGCACGCCCCTGTAAGTCTGGCCGACGCGACCCGAGACCAATACCCACATGCGTTCGACCTCTTCAGCAGTCTTTCCGTCCTCGCCTTCAAGTGCGATACGGAACATGAGCTTCACGAGTTGACCAGGCTTTAGGTTCTCTCTTTCTTCCCGGTTGGGAATCTCGAACGCGTCAGGCGCGTCATTGTGACGAGCCTCCCCGTCGTCCAAAGTCCAACCCTCGTCGAACAGCGTGGCTAACTTCATGTAAAGGCTAACGCTTAACCAGATTAAGCAAAGCGTCCAATAAACCGACACGCCTGTCCAACAACTCATCAGGCCAGTAGCCCAAGCCCCTGATTGCGGCCAGGCTTCGCGGGATCCTCGGCCAGATGATTGGACATGGATCCGATCGAACATCCCCCGCCGCTGCCCCTGGACCGGGTGCGGGATCGCATCCGGGCCTGCATGACAGGCCTAGCACCGAGCGCATCGATGTAGCGTGGATTCGCCGCTACATCCTCTTTCACGGCAAGCGGCATCCAGCCGATATGGGCAAGGCGGAGGTGGAGGCGTTTCTCACTTGGCTGGCCGTGGGGCGGCAGGTGGCTGCCAGCACGCAGAATCAGGCACCGGCGGTGGTGCTGCTTCTCTGTCGGCGAAGGGCAGCGCTCAGAAGCGCCAGTGCGTACTCCCCGTCAGCAGCACCACCCCCAGCACCGCCGCCTGGAACAGCACGATCAGCCAATAGGTGCCCGGCTGCTCCTCGCGGGAGATTCGCGGGCGCCAGCTGCGGTCCAGGGCCTGCCCGGAGGCGAGTTGCCAGGCCAGCAGGCCGGCGATCAGGGCGGCGAAGAGGCGGGTTTCCATCTCCATGGCGATCCTGTCCTCCCTGGGGGCGGCGTCGACGGCCGGTCCCGATGTGCCCGCCCACCTTATACCGGCCGTCGCCGGCCGGGCAGGGCTCCGGCCCGGCGCTTGCAGGGGCCGCGGCGGCAGCGGGCTGGGGCGGCAAACCGGGGTCGCGGAGGCTCGAAAACCCCCTTGAGGGCGCCCCTCCGCCGAGGGCCACCGTTTGTCGGCGGCGACGGACGTGCGTGTAGGGGTTCGGGCGCCCGAAAATGGGGCTTCGGTGACGGAAATCAGGCCCTTCAGCGACCGTTCAGCGGCTGGAACAGGACTTGCCTGTAAGTAAAAAATCCATTCGGATCAGAAGCATGAAAAAACATACTGGTCTGTGGTCACCGTTCATCTGGCGAAAGTCCGACAGATGTAAGGGAAACCCCTAGAAGCTGTCGGGGTTTTTTTGCTTTGGCGGCGGGCAGGCCTCGCCCAAAGTGTGCTCCACCGGTGATGCCGCACTTCGGCATCCGGAACCGCAACAGGGAGCTCACATGAAGGCGAACCAGCATCTTGGCATGGGTCAGCAGATGGCGATGACGCCGCAGCTGCTGCAGTCCATCCGCCTCCTGCAGCTGTCGTCGCTGGAGCTGGAGCAGGAGCTCCGCCAGGCCCTGGAAAAGAACGTGATGCTGGAGGCCGCCGAGGAGGCCGAGGCCGACGAGTCGGACGCCGACTCCCGCGCTGCCGAGGCCGATGCCGCCGAGCAGACCGAGGCCGAGCGCCTGGATACGCCGGTGAGCGGCTGCGATGCCGCTGCCGGCAGCCGCGTCGAGGCCGACACGGACTGGAGCAGCGCCGACGCCTGGACCGGCGGCGAGCCCCGCAACGAAGACGACGAATCCTGGGAGGCGCGCATTGCCGCGCCGGAAGCCCGCGACGCCCGCACCGCGGCGCTGGAGCAGCTGCAGCTGATCGTGCGTACTCCGCGCCAGGCCCGCCTGCTGGCGGCCCTGCTGGACGCGGTGGACGACAGCGGCTACCTGGTCCAGCCCCTGGACGGCATCGCCCTGGAAAGCGGCCTGGACCCCGTCCCCGACACCGCCGAGCTGGAAGAGGCCGTGGCCATGCTGCAGTCGGTGGAGCCCACCGGCTTCGGTGCCCGCAACCTCTGCGAGTGCCTGCAGCTGCAGCTCAAGGCCCTGCCGGCCGACACGCGTGGCCTGGCGCTGGCGCAGCGCCTGGTGCAGGACCATCTGGCGCAGATCGCCGACCAGGACTTTGCCGGCCTGGGCGAGCAGCTGGGCATCGACGCCTTCGACCTGAACGACGCCCTGAACCTGATCCTGTCGCTGAACCCCAAGCCGGCCACGGCCCTGGCGGCGCCGGCGGAAGCCGCGACCCCGGATCTGGTGATCACCGGCAGCGCGGGTGCCTGGAAGGTGGAGCTGAACGCCGAGCGCCTGCCGCGCCTGCGCGTCAACCGCCTCTACGAGCGCCTGCTGGGCCAGGGCCCGGCCCACCGCGGCCTGCGCGACCAGCTGCAGGAGGCCCGCTGGCTGGTCCGTGGCCTGGAAATGCGCCATGAGACCCTGATCCGCACCGCCCGGGCGATCTTCGAGCGCCAGCTCGCCTTCCTGGAGCGTGGCGAGGAGGGCATGGCCCCGCTGACACTGCGCGAGATCGCCGAGGCCATCGGCATGCATGAGTCGACCGTCTGTCGGGTCACCACCGCCAAGTGGGTGCAGACCCCCTGGGGCCAGTACGAACTCAAGGCATTCTTCCCCTCGCAGATCGCGGGCGCCGCGGGGGATACCTCCGGCACGGCGGTCAAGGCGATGATCCGCCGGATTGTCGACGGCGAAAGTAGTAATTCTCCCTTGTGCGATGGCGAGATCACGGCGATCCTCGCTCGCAACGGGGTTCGGGTGGCCCGCCGCACGGTGGCAAAGTACCGTGAGGCGATGCGGATTCCGTCCGCCAAGGACCGGGTGGAGCGCGTGGCGCCCCGCCGCCTGCAGCGGGTCGGCTAAGGACTGGTGACAAACGCACGACGGAGTGTGCAGATGGCTCGCATGAAGACCCTGCTGGTGGACGACAACACGCCTTTCCTGGTGCTGGCGCGCCATCTGCTCGGGGTCTATCCGGAAATCGAGCTGATCGGCGAGGCCCGCGACGGCCACGAGGCGGTGCGCCTGGCCGAGAGCCTGCGCCCGGACCTGATCATCATGGACCTGGCCATGCCCGGCATGGGCGGCCTGCAGGCCACGCGCCTGATCAAGGCCCAGGACGCCCCGCCTACCATCATCATCGCCAGCCATTACGATGACCCCGCGCACCGCGAGTTCGTCGCCCAGGTGGGGGCGGAAGGCTTCATCAACAAGCAGAATTACGAAGGCGAGGTGATCGCCTTCGTGCGTCGCATGCTGTCCATCCGGGAGCCGGCGAATGTCTGAAGCGCGCGTGCTGGTCATCGACTCCGACGCGGGCCGCAGCGAGAACCTGCGGGCCATCCTCGACTTCGTGGACCTGCGTCCGGTCACGGTCGAGGACTGCAGCGCCCTCGACCTCGGCGGCCACAAGCCGCAGGACTGGCTGGCGGTCATCGTCGGCAAGACCGGTGCCGACTCGCTGGCCGCGTTCGTGGACTGGCTGCGGCGCGACCGCCTGCATCCGCCGCTGATCGTGCTGCAACCTTATTACGAGCAGGTGCTCGAGCGTCACAACCTCGACCGCAGCGCCTGCCTGTCGCTGGACACCCCGGTGCGCCACGTCCAGCTCTCCGAGCTGATGCGCCGCGCCAGCCTGCTGCGCATGGAGCAGGAAGAGCCGCGCAACACCCGCCTGACCGGCCCCACCGGCACCTCGCCCGCGGTGCGCCGCGTGCGCAAGATGATCGAGCAGGTGGCGGGCTTCGAGACCACCGTGCTGATCACCGGCGAGTCCGGCACCGGCAAGGAAGTGGTGGCCCGTTCCATCCATGAACACTCCGCCCGTCGCGGCAAGCCCTTCGTGGCCGTGAACTGCGGCGCCATCCCGCATGAGCTGCTGGAGAGCGAGCTGTTCGGCCACGAGAAGGGCGCCTTCACCGGCGCCATCACCGCGCGCCGTGGCCGCTTCGAGATGGCCGATGGCGGCACCCTGTTCCTGGACGAGATCGGCGACATGCCGCTGCCGATGCAGGTCAAGATCCTGCGCGTGCTGCAGGAGCGCACCTACGAGCGCGTGGGCTCCAACCGCAGCTCGCAGTGCGACGTGCGCATCGTGGCGGCCACGCACCGCAACCTCGAGGACAACATCGTCAAGGGCAGCTTCCGCGAGGACCTGTACTACCGCCTCAATGTGTTCCCGATCGAGATGCCGCCGCTGCGCGAGCGCATCGAGGACCTGCCGGCCCTGATCGAGGACCTGGTGCAGATGCTCGAGAAGAGCGGCCACGGCTCGGTGCGCCTGGCGGCCGACGCGATCGGTGCGCTCAAGGCCTACCACTGGCCGGGCAACGTCCGCGAGCTGTCCAACCTGATCGAACGCATGGCGGTGCTGCATCCGCGCGCCACGGTCGGCGCCGCCGAACTTCCGGCGCGCTACCGCGCCGGCATCGCCGTCGAGCCCGCGCCGCAGCCGGCCTTCGCCGCCAGCGCCGCGCTGGCCTCCATCATCGCCAACCCCATCGCCGGCCGTGCCGGCATCGACCCGGATGCGATGACCATCGCCCGGGCCGAGGTCACGCTGCCGCCCGAGGGCGTGAACCTGAAGGACCACATCGAGAACATCGAGCTGTCGCTGATCCGCCAGGCCCTGGCGCAGGCGGGCGGGGTGGTGGCGCATGCCGCCAAGCTGCTCAATACCCGTCGCACCACGCTGGTGGAGAAGCTGCGCAAGTACGGCCTGTCGCGCGAGGCCATGGGCGAGCTGGACGACGTGCATCCCTGAGGCGCGACGAAAAGCCGCCTGCTGCCGACACGGCGCCCACCCGGGCGCCGTTTTCGTTGGCGGGCCGGAGGGCGGTCGCCCCCGCCGGGCCCCGGGCTTGCAGGTCTGGCGGTGGCCGCGCGCCGGATTTCCGCCCCCGGAAACGCTGGTCCGGGGTGATGGGCCGCGCCGGAATCCTGCCGGATTCCCGTCGCCGCAGGCCCGGAATCGTCGGGAACGGAAGTTGCAAAACCCCCGTTGAAGACTTCCCGTTGAAGACTCAAGGGACCCGACACATGAACGAGATGGACGTCAGCCGCGTGCTGGCCCAGATCAGGGCACTGAAGACGCAGGCCACGATGAGCCCCGCGGCGCCGAAGGCGGCCGTGGCGGCGGGCGGCACGCCCAAGGTCGGGTTCGAGAACGTGCTCAAGCAGGCCGTCGACCAGGTGAGCCGTGCGCAGTCGGAGTCCAGCCGCCTGCAGGACGCCTTCGCCCGTGGCGACCGCAGCGTCGAGCTGTCGCAGGTCATGCTCGCCGGTGCCAATGCGCAGGTGCAGTTCCGCGCCGCCGTCGAAGTCCGTAACCGCCTGGTATCCGCATACCAGGACATCATGAACATGCCGGTCTGAGGACGAGATAGACCATGGCCCAGGCCCAAGCCGCGCTTCCGGCAATCAACCAGCTCAAGGACATTCCCGCCCTGCGCCAGCTCGCGCTGCTGGCCGGCGTGGCGGCGGCCGTGGCGATCGGCATCGCCGGCTTCCGCTGGTCGCAGGAGCCGTCCTATGTCCCGGTCTACGCCAACCTGGCGGACAAGGACGCCGCCGAGCTGGCCGAGGCCCTGCAGGCCGCGGCCATGCCCTACAAGCTCGATACCCGTACCGGTGCGATCACCGTGCCCGAGGCCCAGGTCCACGAGGCCCGCCTGAAGCTCGCCTCGCAGGGGCTGCCGCGCGGCACCTCGCAGGGCTTCGAGATGATGCAGCAGGAGCAGGGCTTCGGGACCAGCCAGTTCATCGAGAACGCGCGCTACCAGCACGCCCTGGAAACCGAGCTGGCGCGCACCATCGGCAAGCTGCAGCCGGTGCGCAATGCCCGCGTCCACCTCGCCATTCCCAAGCCCTCGGCCTTTGCCCGCAAGTCGGACACGCCGTCGGCGTCCGTGTTCGTCGAGCTGCATAACGGCCGCAGCCTGGAGAAGGTCCAGGTGGCGTCCATCGTCCACATGGTGGCCTCCAGCATCACCGGCATGGCGCCCTCGTCGGTGACGGTGATCGACCAGTTCGGCCGCCTGCTGTCCGAAGACGGCGCCGACAGCGCCCTGGAGCGCAGCGCCGAGCAGCTGGACTACGCCAAGCGCCTCGAAAGCGACTATGTGCGCCGTATCGAGCAGCTGCTGGCGCCGATGATGGGCCAGGGCCGCGTCAGCGCCCAGGTGACCGCCGACCTCGACTTTGCCGAGACCGAGGAAGCCCGCGAAACCTACACGCCGGACTCCGCCCAGCTGCGCAGCGAGCAGGTGTCCGAGGACAAGGTGCGCGGCGCCGATCCGGGCAAGGCCGCGGGCGTTCCCGGCGCCACCAGCAACCAGCCGCCGGCCGATACCGCCAATCCCCCGCTCAACACCCTGCAGGGCGGCGCCGCCGCAGGCGCCGATCCGGCGCTGCAGACCCAGAGCATGCAGGCCACCCGCAACTACGAGCTGGACCGCACCATCAGCCACACCCGCCAGCCGGTGGGCCGCGTACGCCGGCTTTCGGTCGCGGTGCTGGTCGACAACATTCCCAAGGCGCAGGTCGACGGCAAGAAGACGACGATGGTGCCGACCGCCCTGACCGCCGAGGAGCTGACCAAGGTCGAGGCCCTGGTCAAGGAAGCCGTCGGCTTCAACGCCACGCGCGGCGACAGCGTCGCGGTGCAGAACGCCGCGTTCTTCCAGCCCGAGGCGCTGCCGGAGGAGTCCGTGCCGTTCTGGCAGGACCCGCAGCTGCGCGACTATGCGCGCCAGTTCCTCGGCGCCGGCCTGGTGCTGGCCCTGATCTTCTTCGTGCTGCGCCCGGCCCTGCGCAACCTGATGAGTGCTTCGGTGCGTCCGCAGACACCCGAGGCCCTCTCGGCCACGCTGGTCGACGAGGAGCGTGCCCTTGGCAGCGACCGCGTCTCGGTCGGCAAGGGCGGTGCTGCGGCGGCCGGCGTGCCGCAGCTGGGCTACGAAAACCAGCTGGAGGTGGCGCGCAAGGCCATCGCCGAAGACCCCAAGCGCGTCGCGCAGGTGGTCAAGAGCTGGATCGGGCAGGAGGCTTGAGATCCCATGGCCGACGCTAGCGGAAATTCCGAGGTCAGCGGCACCGAGCGTGCCGCGATCCTGCTCATGTCGCTGGGCGAGGAGCAGGCGGCGCAGGTGCTCAAGCACATGGGCGCCAAGGACGTGCAGAAGGTGGGCGCGGCCATGGCCTCGCTGTCCAATGTCTCGCGCGACCGCGTGAACATGGTGATGAACGATTTCGTGCACACCCTGGAGTCGCAGACCTCGCTCGGCGTGGGTGCCGACGACTACGTGCGCCGGGTGCTGACCAATGCCCTGGGCGAGGACAAGGCCAATGGCCTGATCGACCGCATTCTCCTGGGCCGCAACAGCAAGGGCCTCGAGGCCCTGAAGTGGATGGAGACGCGCTCGGTCGCCGAGCTGGTGCGCAACGAGCACCCGCAGATCGTCGCGATCGTCCTGGCCTACATCGACTCCGACCAGGCGGCGGAGGTGCTGCAGCAGCTGCCCGAGCGCATGCGCTCCGACGTGCTGACCCGCATCGCCCGTCTCGACGGCATCCAGCCGGCGGCGCTGCGCGAGCTCGACGAGATCATGGAGAAGCAGTTCTCCGGCGGCGGCAACCTCAAGGCCTCCAGCGTCGGCGGCGTGAAGGTCGCGGCCACCATCCTGAACATGATGGATTCGACCATGGAGCAGTCCATCATCGCCAAGATCGGCGAGATCGATGGCGACCTGTCGCAGCGCATCCAGGACCTGATGTTCGTGTTCGACGACCTGGCCTCGGTCGACGACCGCAGCATCCAGGCGCTGCTGCGCGAAGTGGCCACCGAATCCCTGGGCCTGGCGCTCAAGGGCGCCGATCCGCGAGTCAAGGAGAAGCTGCTCAAGAACATGTCCAAGCGCGCCGCCGAGATGCTGGTCGAGGACATGGAGGCCAAGGGTCCGGCCAAGGTGTCCGACGTCGAAGGGGCGCAGAAGGAGATCCTGGCCATTGCCCGTCGCCTCGCTGATGCCGGCACGATCATGCTCGGGGGCGGTGGCGAGGACTTCGTATGAATCCCGAGGCGCTCGAGCCGCTCGACGTCCGCAACGCGGCGGCCCTGCCGCGCTGGCAGCTGCCGGTCTTCGACCTGCCGGCCGCACGCGTCGCCGAGCCGCCGACCGCCGAGGAGATCGACCGCATCGAGGAAACCGCCTACCGCGAAGGCCTCGAACGGGGCTATCGCGAGGGCCACGCCCAGGGCCTGCGCGCCGCGCAGACCGAGAACGAGCGCCTGCGCGGCCTGATCGAGCACATCGCCCGGCCGCTGGCCCACCTGGACGAGGAAGTGGAGCGCAGCCTGGTGGCCCTGGCCGCCGCCGTTGCCCGCCAGGTGCTGCAGGCCGAGCTGCGCGCTGAACCCGCACACATCGAGACCCTGACCCGCGAACTGCTGCGCGCCCTGCCGCCGCAGACCCGCGAGGTGCGTCTGCAGCTGCATCCCGAGGACATCCCCCTGGTACAGGACCGCGTGTCCCTGCCGGAACTGCGCGAACTGCGCCTGGAGCCCGACCCCAGCCTGGCGCGCGGCGACTGCCGCGTGCTCACCGAGGCCGCCCGCATCGACGGCCGCCTCGATACCCGCCTGGCGCTGATCGCCCAGAGCCTGTCCGGAGACGGCGCATGAACGCGGCCAACGAATGGAGCTGCGCTGCCGGCCAGCGCCTCTCGGCCCGCCTGCACCAGCAGACCGCGCGGGTGGCGCAGACCCCGACCTACCGGGTCGAGGGCGAGCTGCGCCGCGTGGTCGGCCTGACGCTGGAGGCCGTGGGCTGCCAGCTGCCGCTGGGTGCCCGGGCCCGCGTCGAGACCGGCGAGAAACAGTTCGTGGAAACCGAGGTCGTCGGCTTTGCCGGCGACCGCATCTATCTCATGCCCACCGGCGACATGCAGGGCCTCAAGCCCCATGCGCGCGTGGTGCCGATGGCCTCGCGCGCCGAGGTCGCCGTCGGCGACGGCCTGCTCGGCCGCGTGCTGGACGGCGAGGGCCGGCCCATCGACGGACGTGGCCGCCTGGGCTGCGATGCCCACATGCCCCTGCACGGCGCGGCGATCAACCCGCTGGCGCGGGCGCCGATCAGCGAGCCGCTGGACGTCGGCGTGCGCGTGATCAACAGCCTGCTCACCGTCGGCCGGGGCCAGCGCCTCGGCCTGTTCGCCGGCACCGGCGTCGGCAAGTCGACCCTGCTCGGCATGATGACCCGCTTCACCCAGGCGGACGTCGTGGTGGTGGGCCTGATCGGCGAGCGTGGTCGCGAAGTCCGCGACTTCATCGACCACAGCCTCGGCCCCGAGGGCATGAAGCGCGCCGTGGTCGTGGCCACGCCGGCCGACCGATCGCCGCTGATGCGCCTGCGCGCCGCGCATACCGCCACGGCCATCGCCGAGTATTTCCGCGACCAGGGCCGGCAGGTGCTGCTGCTGATGGATTCGCTGACCCGCTACGCCCAGGCGCAGCGCGAGATCGGCCTGGCGGTCGGCGAACCGCCGACCACCCGCGGCTATCCGCCGTCGGTGTTCGCGAAGATGCCGGCGCTGGTGGAGCGCGCGGGCATGGGTCGCGACGGCCGAGGCTCGATCACCGCCTTCTACACCGTGCTCACCGAGGGTGACGATCCGCAGGACCCGATCGCCGACGCGGCGCGCGGCATCCTCGACGGCCACATCGTGCTGTCGCGGGCCATCGCCGATTCCGGCATCTATCCGGCGGTCGACATCGAGGCCTCGATCTCGCGCGTGATGCAGGAGATCGTCGCCCCCGAGCAGATGACGGCGGCGCGCCAGTTCCGCGCCCTGTTCTCGGCCTACCAGCGCAACCGCGACCTGATCGCGATCGGCGCCTACCAGCGCGGCGCCGACCCGCGCGTCGATGCGGCACTGGCCAAGTGGCCGCGCATCGAGGAATTCCTGCGCCAGGACGTGCGCCAGCCGGCCGCCTTCGCGGCCAGCCAGCGCGGCCTGCGCGAGCTGCTGTCGTAATCCATCCCCGGGAGCCCCATGAGCCTCAACAGCCGCCGTCTCCAGCCCCTGCAGCAGCTCGCCGAGGATCGCGAGGAGAAGGCGGCGCGCCGCCTGCTCGACTGCCAGCGCCTGGTCGCCGAGCGCGAGCAGCGCCTGCATGAGCTGACCGGCTATGTCGCCGAGTACGAGCGCACGGAGATGGCCGGCAGCGTGCAGCTGCTGCGCAACCGCCATGCCTTCCTCGAGCGCCTGCGCGCCGCCCTGGAGTTCCAGCGCCAGCTGGTCGAGCAGGCGCGGCGCGACTGCGAAACCGAGCGCGGCCGCTGGCTGTCCCAGCGCCGCGACCTGTCCGTGCTGGACCAGATGGCGGCGATGTACCGCCGCCGCGAGGCCCATGCCGAGGAGCAGCGCGCCCAGAAGCGCATGGACGACTTCGCCATCCACCGTCACCTGCGCCTGCTGGAAAGCCGCTGATGGGCGCACCCACCGCACTGCCCGCGATGGCGGCGGCTCCGGCCGCCGCCCGCCCGCCGGCGGCGTCGCGGCTGTCGGCGGCCGAGGCCGGCGACGAGGCGGCCTTTGGCGCCTGCCTGGAGCAGGCGTCGGCGTCGTTCGGCAGCGGCGCCGGGTCCGCGAGCGAGACGGGGCCCGGAGGCGAGGCCGTCGATCCGGCCGCCGAGGCGGCGAGTGAAACGGAAGACCCGGGCGATCCCCAGGCCGCCGCCTCTCCCGTCGCCCCGGAGGACGCCTGCGCCTTCGACTGGCTGCTGCGCCAGCTGCCGCCAACCGCCGCCCCGCCGGACGCCACGGCACCGGTATCACCGCCGGCCGCCGGTCCGCTGCCGGCGGCACCGACCCCCCGCCCTTTGCAGGCCGACCTGCCGACCCCCGGCCTGCCCGAGGCGCTGCCCGCAGAGGCCGTGGCCGCGGGTGAGACCCCGCCGCCCGTGGCCAGCGAGCTAGCGATCCCCGACCGGCTGCCGGCCGTCCTGGCCGAGCGCCCGGCCGCCGAGACGCCGGCTCCGAGCTTCAGCAGCCTGATGCCGTCCCTGCCGCCCACCGCCGCGGCAACGCCGCCCGTCGCCGCCCTGCCGGCCGCCCCGTTGCCGATGCCGCTGCCGGGCGCCCTGGACCTGGAGCAGGCGGGCTGGGACCTGGCCCTGGGCGAGCACATCGCCTGGCAGCTGGACCAGGAGGTTTCCGAGGCCCGGATCGAGCTGCATCCGCTGGATCTTGGCGCCCTGACCATCCGCATCGAGACCCGCGGCGACCGCGCCGAGGTGCAGTTCCTGGCTGCCGAGGCCGCCACCCGCCAGCTGTTGCAGCAGTCGCTGCCGCAGCTGCGCCAGCTCCTGGGCGGGCAGGGCGTGCAGCTGGGCCGTTCGCAGATCGAGGCGCGTGCGCCCACGCCGCAGCGCGCCGGCGCCGAGGCCGGGCCGCGCCCGCGCCGCCACGTCGGCCGGGTCGTGCTGGTGGACGCCTACGCCTGAGCGGCAGTGCCGGGAAGCCGGCGCCCTAATCCCCCGGTTCTGGCCCGAAAGCTGCGCCGGAATCCCGTCGCCGATGTGCGCGGAAGGTCGGGAAAACCCTGGAACAGGACTTGCTCCCGTGCTGCTGAAGCCCCCCGATGGCCCACAGGAGCGCAGTACGCATGGCAACCGCCAGCAAAGACGACGACAAGGACGACGCCAAGCCGGCGGCCCCCGCGGCTGCGCCCAAGAAGGGTGGTGGCATGGGCATGCTGATCGTGGCCGTGGTGCTCTCGGTCGGACTCAGCGCCGGCCTGTCCTGGTACTTCTCGCAGCAGTCGCTCAAGGCCATCCACGCCATGAGCCAGGGCGGGGAAGGCGAGGGTGAGGGCGGCGAGGGCGAGGCTCCGGCCGAACCCAAGGCCCCGGCGGTCTACCAGAGCCTGGATCCCGCCTTCGTGGTCAACCTCGGCAGCCCGCAGGGCCAGCGCTTCCTGCAGGTGCAGGTCGAGCTCATGGGCCGCGATCCGAAGGTGCCCGACGTGGTCACCCTGCATGCCCCCCGCATCCGCAATGCCCTGCTGCTGCTGTTCAGTCAGCAGACGATCGAGGAGCTGTCGACGCGCGAGGGCAAGGAGAAGGTGCAGGCCGCGGCGCTCGCCGAAGTCCGCAACATCCTGAAGTCGGAGGGCGCCGAGGTCGAGATCGAGGCCCTCTACTTCACCAGCTTCGTGCTCCAGTGAGGCGCCACTAATGGCCGTCAGCGATCTGCTGTCCCAGGACGAGATCGACGCGCTGCTGCACGGCGTCGACAGCGGCAAGGTCGAGACCGGCGCGCCCACGGTTGCCAAGGGCGAGGCCCGTTCCTTCGACTTCGCCACCCAGGAGCGCATCGTCCGCGGGCGCATGCCGACCCTGGAGATGATCAACGAGCGCTTCGCGCGCCTGTTCCGCATCAGCCTGTTCAACATGCTGCGCCGCACGCCCGAGCTGACGGTGGTCGGTATCGAGACCTCCAAGTTCGGCGAGTACACCCACTCCCTGTTCGTGCCCACCAGCCTCAACCTGGTGCGCATCAAGCCGCTGCGCGGCACCGCGCTGTTCGTGTTCGAGCCGCGCCTGGTGTTTTCGGTGGTGGAAAACTTCTTTGGCGGCGACGGCCGCATCCAGACCAAGATCGAGGGTCGCGAGTTCACGCCCACGGAGATGCGCGTGATCCAGCTGCTGCTCAAGCAGGCCTTCGCCGACCTGCAGGAGGCCTGGAGCCCGGTGCTGCCGGTGGAGTTCGAGTACATGAACTCCGAGGTCAACCCGCACTTCGCCAACATCGTCTCGCCCAGCGAGATCGTCGTCGTCTCCAGCTTCAAGATCGAGCTGGAGGGCGGCGGCGGCCACCTGCACGTGACCCTGCCGTACTCGATGATCGAGCCGATCCGCGACCTGCTCGACGCCGGCATCCAGTCCGATCGCGGTGACCGCGACGAGCGCTGGGGCATTGCCCTGCGCGAGCAGGTGCAGGACACCATGGTGGAGATCGGCTCCGAGCTGGTCCACACCAGCATGAGCCTGCAGCAGCTGATGCAGCTCAAGCCCGGTGACGTGATCCCGGTCAGCCTGCCCAAGACCCTCGAACTGTGCGTGGAGAACCTGCCGCTGTTCCGCGGCAGCTTCGGCATCGCCAACGGCAACAACGCCATCCGTATCCAGGACGTCATCCGGCGTCCGCAACTGCCCAAGAGCCCCCGGGAGTACACATGAACGCCACCGCCAAGCCCGCCCCCGAGGCTCCGCGCGCCAGCTTCCAGACCCTGGAAGACCGCCCGGCCAATGCCAATCCCGGCGAGGTCAACCTGGACATCGTCCTCGACGTGCCGGTGAGCCTGTCGCTGGAGGTGGGTCGCGCCCGCGTGCCGATCCGCACCCTGCTGCAGCTCAACCAGGGTTCCGTGGTGGAACTCGACCGCGCCGCCGGCGAGCCGCTCGACGTCTACGCCAACGGCACCCTGATCGCCCACGGCGAGGTGGTCGTGGTCAACGAGAAGTTCGGCATCCGCCTCACCGACGTGGTGAGCCCGGCCGAACGGATCCGCAAGCTGAAATGAGCGCCAGTGCCGCCACGACCGCCGCCGCGCCCTCCGTGGCGGGCGGTGCGCTCGAAGTGATCCTCAGCCTGGCGTTGGTGCTGGGCCTGATCTTCGCCTTCGCCTTCCTCGCCCGTCGCCTGCAGGGCCTGCGCGGCAGCCGCGCCGGCGCCATGGCCGTGCATGCGGGCCTGGCCCTCGGGCCCAAGGAACGCGTGGTCTGGATCGAGGCGGCCGGCCAGCACTTCCTGCTGGGCGTGAGCGCCGGCGGCGGGGTGCAGCTGCTGCATCGCTACGAGCAGGCCCCGGAGCTGCCGGCCGCCGCGCCGCTGCCCGGCCTGCCGCCATTCGCCGATGCCTTCGCCGAGAAGCTCAAGGACGCCCTGGGCCGCAAGACCGCATGAACACCCCCTTTGCCATCGTTGCCCGCGAGGCCGCGCAGCCGCTTGCTGCGGCCTCGACCATGCCCGGCCACCGCCACCCGCCGCGCGTGGCCATCAACATGCTGCGGGTCATGGCCGTGCTGGCCGCCCTGCTGCTGGTGCTGCTCCCGGAACTCGCGGCCGCCGCGCCGGGCATGCCGGCGGTGACCGCCACCCCGGCCGCCGGTGGCGGCACGCAGTACAGCCTCAGCCTGCAGACCCTGCTGCTGATGACCGGCCTGACCCTGCTGCCGGGCCTGCTGCTGGCGATGACCGCCTTCACCCGCATCATCATCGTCCTGGGTCTGCTGCGGCAGGCCCTGGGCACCGGCCAGACCCCGACCAACCAGGTGCTGGTGGCGCTGGCCCTGCTGCTGACCTTCTTCGTGATGTCGCCGGTATTCGATCGCATCTACACCGACGCGGCCCAGCCCTACCTCGACGGCAAGCTGGAGTTCCAGCCGGCCGTGCAGGCGGGCGTCAAGCCGCTGCGCGAGTTCATGCTGGCCCAGACCCGCGAGGCCGACCTGCTGACCTTTGCCCGGCTGTCCGAGCAGGGGCCCTACGAGAAGCCGGAGGACATTCCGTTCAGCGTGCTGGCCGCCGCTTTCATGACCAGCGAGCTGACCACGGCCTTCCAGATTGGCTTCCTGCTGTTCATCCCCTTCGTGATCATCGACCTGGTGGTTTCCAGCGTGCTGATGAGCATGGGCATGATGATGCTCTCGCCGATGCTGATCTCGCTGCCGTTCAAGCTGATGCTGTTCGTGCTCGTCGACGGCTGGTCGCTGGTGATGGGCACGCTCGCGGCGAGCTTCCACTGAGCCGGCGGCGATGACTCCGGAAACCGTGCTCGGTGTCGGTCGCGAGGCCCTGGGCCTGGCCCTGGTGATTGGCGCGCCGCTGTTGCTGACGGCCCTTGCCGTGGGCGTGCTGGTCGGCGTGTTCCAGGCCGCCACGCAGATCAACGAGATGACGCTGAGCTTCATCCCCAAGCTGCTGGCCATGGCCGCGGTGGTGGTGATCGCCGGCCCCTGGATGCTGCGCCTGCTCACCGAGTACACGCGCCGCCTGATCGAGAGCATCCCCAGCCTCGTCGGCTAGGTCGGCCATGACCGTCACCGACACGCAGCTGCTCGCCTGGGTCCAGCAGTACCTCTGGCCCTTCCTGCGCATCGGCGGCCTGCTGATGATCGCGCCGGTGCTGGGCGCCCGCACCGTGGCGCCGCGCATCCGCATCGCCCTGGCGGCCCTGCTCACCCTGATGGTGGCGCCGCTGCTGCCGCCGGCCGAGCCGCTGGCGATGTTCACCGCTGCCTGGTGGGTCTGCCTGACGCAGCAGCTGCTGATCGGCCTGTGCATGGGCTTCGTGCTGCAGCTGGCCTTCGAGGCCCTGCTGCTGGGCGGTGAGCTGATCGCCTACAGCATGGGCCTGTCCTTCGCCCAGCTCGCCGACCCGCTGCGGGGCGCGTCCACGCCGGTGGTGGGCCAGTTCCTGACCATCTGGGCCACGCTGCTGTTCCTGTCGCTGGACGGCCACCTCGGCCTGATCGAGCTGCTGTTCAAGTCGTTCCAGACCCTGCCGGTCAGCGGCCCGGGCCTGGGCACGGTCGAGCTGGAGCGCCTGCTGCGCTACAGCGGCAGCCTGTTCGCCGGCGGCCTGTCGCTGGCCCTGCCGGTGGTGATCGCCCTGCTGGTGGTGAACCTGGCGATGGGCGTGATCGGCCGCGCCGCGCCCACGCTCAACCTGTTCGCGGTCGGCTTCCCCGTGACCCTCACCGCCGGCCTGCTGCTGCTGCGGGCCAGCCTGCCCAGCCTGGGCGAGAGCTTCGAGCGCCTGCTGGCGCAGGCCCTCGAACTGGTTTCCGTGCTGATCGGAGCCTGAGGGAGGCGCCATGAGCGATACCCAGGACCGCACAGAACGCGCCACACCCAAACGCCTGCGCGAGGCGCGGGAACGTGGCGAGGTGCCGCGCTCGCGGGAACTGGCCTCGGCCATCGTCGTCGGCTCGGCCGTGCTGGCCCTGTTCGCCATGGGCAGCTCGCTGGCCGCCGGCGCCTCGGCCTGGATGCAGCGGGCCCTGAGCCCCGCGCCCGAGGTGCTGCGCGACAGCAGCCTGGCGGGCGTGTGGTTCGCCGGCCTGGTCAGCGAGGCCTACGGCGTAGTGCTGCCGCTGCTGGTGATCGGCGTGCTGGCGGCCGTCGCCGGGCCGCTGATGCTCGGCGGCTGGAACCTGTCCTGGAAGGCGCTGCAGCCCGACTTCAACCGCATCAACCCGGTCAGCGGCCTGGGCCGGGTCTTCTCCAGCCAGGCCCTGATGGAACTGGGCAAGGGCCTGCTCAAGGCCTTCCTGCTCGGCGCCATTGCCTGGATCTTCGTCCAGGGCCACACCGGCGAGCTGCTGGCCCTGGGCCGCGAGTCGCCGGAGCGGGCCACGGCGCACGGCCTGACGATGGCGCTGCTGTGCCTGGCCTGGCTCAGCGGCGGCCTGCTGCTGATCGCCCTGGTCGATGCCCCCTTCCAGCTCTGGTCCTACGCCAAGCGGCTGCGCATGAGCCGCCAGGAGATCCGCGAGGAGTACAAGCAGACCGAGGGCAGCCCCGAGACCAAGGGCCGCATCCGGCGCGCGCAGCAGGAGATGTCGCGGCGTCGCATGATGGAGAAGGTGCCGCAGGCGGACGTGATCCTGGTCAACCCGACGCATTACGCCGTGGCCCTGCAGTACAAGGCGGGCGAGATGGCGGCGCCGCGCGTGATCGCCAAGGGCGTTGACGAGATTGCCGCTGCGATCCGCGAGAAGGCCGCCGAGCACCGCATCCCGATCGTCTCCGCACCGCCGCTGGCGCGCGCCCTCTACCGCGGCACCCGCCTGGACCAGGAGATCCCGATGCCGCTGTACGCGGCCGTGGCCCAGGTGCTGACCTATGTCTACCGCCTGCGCCAGTGGGCCGGGGGCACGCCGCCGCCCACGCTGCCGGAGATCGGCGATGTTCCGGGCGGCGAACCCGACCCGTCCTGAGCAGGCGGTCGGGCCGCCCCTGACCGGTCGTCGGGGCGCCGTTCGCCTGCGCCTTGGCGCCGCGGGTCGGGGCACGCGCCGCACCCGAACCCGGTCATAGGACAGTCACCACCATGACCCGGGACTTCGCTGCTGACGACCTCCCGCCGCCCCGCGTGATCGTGGTGGCGGCGCTGGCGCTGGCCGGCGTCTGCTTCGTGAGCGCGCCCAGCCTCGTCGTCCAGAGCGGCTGGGGCCATGGCTCGGTGCTGGCGGCCTTCGGCGCGCTGCTGGCGCTGCTGGCCCTGCTGATGGCCCTGGGGCGCGTCGGCCCGGTCCGTGGCGGGGCCCTGACCATGCTGCTGTTCGGCGCGGCCATCGCCATGCGCATCGCCGGCCTGTTCTGGACCGACTACTTCGACAACCGGGCCAACAGCTTCCTGATGCCGGTGTTCGCCTACCTGCCGCTGTTCTACCTGCTGGCCTTCCTGCTGCTGCCCCTGCGCCAGGCCCTGCCGGTGGCGATAGCCGGCTGGCTCGCCGTCGGCCTCTCGCTGAGCCTGCTCACCCTGCCGTACTGGCATGAGCAGCCCCTGCGCAGCTCGCTGCCGGCGCTGCTGAGCCTGATCTGGCTGGGCAACGGCCTGTTCGTGCTCATGTTCGGCTACCTGATGCAGCGTCGCGGCCGGGCGCAGGCCGAGGAGCGTCGCGCCCTGGAGATCGCCGAGGCGGCGCGCCTGGCGCTTGCCCAGAGCGAACACCGCTTCCGCGGCCTCTTCGACCAGGCGGCGGTGGGTATCGCCATCCTCCGGGCCGACGGCCGCTGGCTCAACGTCAACCAGCGCCTGTGCGAGATCACCGGCTACAGCGAGCGCGAACTGCTGGCGCGCGACTTCCAGTCCATCACCCATCCCGACGATCTGGATCGCGACCAAGCCCAGGCCGACGCGGTGGTTGCGGGCACGCTGCATCACTACCGCCTCGAGAAGCGCTATATCCGCCGTGACGGCAGCCAGGTCTGGGTGATGCTGCATGTCTCGCGTATCGACGCCACCGACACCGCGCCGATGTACTTCGTCGCCGTGATCGAGGACCTCACCGAGCAGAAGGCGGCCGAGGCGCGCGCCGCCAGCCTGTCCGCCGAACTGGAAGCCAAGGTCGTGGCCCGTACCGCGCAGCTGCGCGAGTCGCTGGAGTCGTGGAAGCTGCGCGGGGTCGAGCTCAACGCCATCGCCGAGATGGGCGGCTTCCTGTCCGCCGCGCGCGATTCGCAGGAGGCCAGCCGCCTGATCACCTCCTACCTG
The DNA here is from genome assembly GCA_036275615.1 of Solimonas sp. Lineage (GTDB taxonomy): Bacteria > Pseudomonadota > Gammaproteobacteria > Nevskiales > Nevskiaceae > Solimonas. The sequence goes on along the minus strand of DASUDL010000115.1, from coordinate 8,434 downwards.
CCGCGCCTGTTCCCCTACGCGCAGGGCGATCTCTACCTCGAGGACAAGGGCGGCGACGGCTTCCAGCGCAGCGCCGGCTGGGGCGTGGGCGGCACCGGGCAGGCCAGCTTCCACCGCGAGGACTGCTGGTGCCTGCGCCGCGGCCAGGACTATCGCGTGCAGGTGGCCGATGGCATGCCGCGCTGCCCGCACCTGGGCCCGGTGCCGGCCAACCGCTCCTATCTGTGCGTGCCGCTGATCGCGGCCGGCGAGGCGATCGGCGTGCTCAGCCTGGGCTGGGGTGCCGATGCCGTCGAGTGGGAACCGGATCCGGCCATGCTCGGATCGGTGACCAAGACCCTGGCCCTGGCCATTGCCAACCTGCGCCTGCGCGAGGAACTGCACCGCCAGGTGATCCGCGACTCGCTCACCGGCCTGTACAACCGCCGCTTCTTCGACGAGAGCCTGGCCAAGCGCCATGCCCGCGGCGTACGTGGCGGCGAGGGCTACAGCCTGCTGATGATCGATATCGACCACTTCAAGGCGATCAACGACCAGTACGGCCACGATGCCGGCGACGCCGTGCTGCAGCAGATCGGTGCCGGCCTCAACGATCTGACCCGCAGCGACGAGCTGGCCTTCCGCTATGGCGGCGAGGAGTTCGCGATGATCACCGAGGCCGCCGACCTCGACGCCGCCGCCAAGGTGGCCGAACGCATCCGCCTGCACCTCGGCCGTGCCCGGGTGGTGCACAAGGGCGCCTTCCTGCCGCCGGTCACGGTGTCGATCGGCGTCGCCGTGGGCCATGCCGACCTGGCCGATCCGCAGCAGCTGGTGGTGCAGGCCGACCAGGCGCTGTACGAGGCCAAGGTCCAGGGACGCGACCGCGTCTGCCTGGCGAGCGGGGAGGGGAGTGCCGGAATCCAGTCACCGCGGACCCGCCGCCTGCGCCCGGTTTCTTCCGCCGGGCCGTGAGGCAACGCCAAGGGATTGACTCGCCGGCCTAGAACGGAACTTGCAATCCCCGGGGCATGACCCCGGAATCCGGAAACTGGCTCAACCGTCTCAAGGACCTGCAGCGCAGCGGCATCGCCGCGCCGCTGCTGCTCCTGACCATCCTGGCGATGATGGTGGTGCCGCTGGCGCCGCCGGTGCTCGACCTGATGTTCACCCTGAACATCGCCCTGTCGATCGTGGTGCTGCTGGGCGTGGTCTACGTGATGCGGCCCATGGACTTCAGCGCCTTCCCCACGGTGCTGCTGTTCGCCACCCTGCTGCGCCTGGCCCTGAACGTGGCCTCCAGCCGCGTGGTGCTGATGCACGGCCACGAGGGCGCGCACGCCGCCGGCAAGGTGATCGAGGCCTTCGGCAGCTTCGTGATCGGCGGCAACTACGCCGTCGGCTTCGTGGTCTTCGGCATCCTGACCATCGTCAACTTCATGGTCGTGACCAAGGGCGCCGAGCGCGTCTCGGAAGTCTCGGCCCGCTTCATCCTCGACGCCCTGCCGGGCAAGCAGATGGCGATCGACGCCGACCTCAACGCCGGCAGCCTCACCCGCGAGGAAGCCGCGCAGCGCCGCAACGAGGTGCGCGAGGAAGCCGACTTCTACGGCTCCATGGACGGCGCCAGCAAGTTCATCCGCGGCGACGCCATCGCCGGCATCCTGATCCTGTTCGTCAACATCATCGGCGGCCTGCTGATCGGCACCCTGCAGCACGACCTGCCGATGGGCGAGGCGCTGCGCAACTACACGCTGCTGACCATCGGCGACGGTCTGGTGGCGCAGGTGCCGGCACTCCTGCTGTCGACCGCCGTGGCGGTGCTGGTGACGCGCATGTCGCGGGCCCAGGACATCGCCAAGACGGTGGCCAGCCAGGTCTTTGCCCAGCCGCGCGTGCTGGCGGTGACGGCCGGTGTGATCGGCGCCACCGGCCTGATCCCGGGCATGCCCAACTTCATGTTCCTGCTGATCGCCTCGGTGCTGGGCGGCGCGGCCTGGCTGCAGGCGAAGAAAGCCAAGGCCAAGGCCGAGGAGCCGGTGCCGGAACCCAAGGCCGCGCCGCCGCCGGAGCTGTCCTGGGAGGACGTGCCGGGTGATGACGCCCTCGGCCTGGAAGTGGGCTACCGCCTGATCCCGATGGTTGACGCCCGCCAGGGCGGCGAGCTGATGGCCCGCATCAAGGGCGTGCGCAAGAAGCTCACCCAGGAGATCGGCTTCCTGGTGCCGCCGGTCCATATCCGCGACAACCTCGAACTGGCGCCCGGCGCCTACCGCATCCTCGTGCACGGCGTGCCCGTGGCCGAGGGCAGTGTCCATACCGAGCGCGAGCTCGCCCTGAACCCCGGCCGCGTGTTCGGCCCGGTGGAAGGCATCCCCACCCGCGATCCGGCCTTCGGCCTCGAGGCGGTGTGGATCGAGCCCGGCGCGCGCGAGCACGCGCAGAGCCTGGGCTACACCGTGGTCGACGCCTCGACGGTGCTCGCCACCCACCTCTCGCACCTGATCAAGCTGCACGCCCATGAACTGATCGGCCACGACGAGGCCCAGGCCCTGCTCACGCAGCTGGCCAAGTCCTCGCCGAAGCTGGTCGAGGACCTGGTGCCCAAGACCCTGCCGCTGTCGGTGTTCCTGCGCGTGCTGCAGCAGCTGCTGGCCGAGCGGGTGCCGATCCGCAACCTGCGCGTGATCGCCGAGGCCTGCGCCGAGGGCGCGCCGCGCAGTCAGGATCCCGTCGTGCTGGCGGGCTGGGTCCGGATCGCGCTGGGCCGGCAGATCATTCAGGAAATCAATGGCCTGGAGCCGGAACTTCCCGTGCTCACCCTGGCCGCTCCGCTGGAACAGGTGTTGCAGGACAGCCTCAAGAGCGGAGGCGCGGTGATCGAGCCGGGCCTGGCGGAACGGATGCACCGGTCGATTGCCGACGGTGCCCGGAAGCAGGAGGCCAGCGGTCAGCCCGCGGTTCTCCTGGTCCCGACCCCCCTGCGGCCTCTGCTCGCGAAGTTCACGCGCCAGACCATTCCCGGACTGCACGTGCTGGCCTACGACGAAGTACCGGACAGCAAGCGCATCCGCATGGTCGCGGCGGTGGGCAACTAACCGACAAGGACTGAGCGCACGACATGAAGATCAAGCGGTTCCTGGCCAAGAACATGCGCGAAGCGATTCGCATGGTCCGTGAGGAACAGGGTCCCGATGCGGTGATCCTGTCCAACCATCGCGTCGCCGACGGCATCGAGGTGGTCGCCGCCACCGACTACGACGCCGCCCTGATCCAGATGGCGGTGCGGCGCGCGCCCGAGCCGGCCCCGGCGGCCGCCCCGGTGGCGCCGGCGCCGGCCGCGACCGCTCCGACGGCCGCGCCTCGCACGGCCAAGCCCGCCGCGCCGCGCGCTGCGAAGCCGGCGGTGCCGGTGGCGCCGACCCTGGCCCCCGCGCCCGCCCGCATGCCCGCCATGCCGGCCGCACTGCCGACGGTGGCCCCGCCGGAAGTGCAGCAGCTGCGCCGCGAGATCGGCGGCATGCGCCGCATGCTCGAAACGCAGATGGCCAGCCTGGTCTGGCGCGACATGAAGGACAACCAGCCGGAACGCATGGCCGCCCTGCGCGCCATGTCCAGCCTTGGCATCGAGCCGCGCCTGGCGCGCGAGATCGTCGGCCAGGTGCCGCAGGACGGCAGCGCTGAACGGGCGCGCTACCTGCCGCTGGGCCTGCTGGCCCGCCGCATCGCCATTGCCGAGACCGACGCCGTGCTCAAGGGCGGTGTGTTCGCCCTGGTCGGCCCGACCGGTGTCGGCAAGACCACCACCATCGCCAAGCTCGCGGCCCGCTGGGCCGCCCACCACGGCACGCGCGACCTGGCGCTGGTCACCACCGACCACTACCGCGTCGGCGCGCAGGAGCAGCTGTTCACCTACGGCCGCCTGCTGGGCGCGCCGGTACACACCGCCGCCAACGGCGCCGAACTCAACGCGGTGCTGGCCAAGCTGGCCGACCGCAAGCTGGTGCTGATCGACACCGCCGGCATGGCGCCGCGCGACCAGCAGCTGGCCGCGCAGTTCGCCGAACTCAAGAGCGTGCGCCGCAGCATCCGTACCTGGCTCGTGCTCAACGCCACGACCCAGGCCTCGGACCTCGAGGACATCCTGCGCCGCTTCAGCCCCGCCAGCCCCCAGGGCGCGGTGCTCACCAAGATGGACGAGGCCACCCGCATCGGCGGGGCGCTCTCGGCCCTGATCCGCCACCGCCTGCCGCTCGCCTACCTGTGCGACGGCCAGCGCGTGCCGGAAGACCTGCACATCGCGCAGGCCGATCAACTCGTGCTGCGGGCAATGCAGCTGGCGCGCCTCGCGCCCGCGACCATCGCCGACAGCACGCTCGCCCTGCAGTTCGGAGCCGCCCATGGTGGAAACTGAAGCCGTACGCAACGGGCAGCAGGCCGCCGGCCTGCGCTCGCTGCGCATGCCCAAGCCGGTCCAGGTGATCGCGGTCACCAGCGGCAAGGGCGGCGTCGGCAAGACCAGCACCTCGGTCAACCTCGCCATCTCGATGGCCCTGGATGGCCGCAAGGTGATGCTGCTCGACGGTGACCTGGGACTGGGCAACGTCGACGTGATGCTCGGCCTGCAGCCGCAGTACAACCTCTCCCACGTCCTGGCCGGCGAGTGCTCGCTGGAGGACACGCTGCTCGAGGGCCCGGCTGGCGTCATGGTCGTGCCGGCCTCCAGCGGCAAGCGCCACATGGCCGAGCTCGGCCCGGCCGAGAACGCCGGCCTGGTCCGTGCCTTCTCCGAGCTGCACCGCCCGCTCGACACCCTGATCGTCGATACCGCCGCCGGCATCGCCGACAGCGTGATCACCTTCAGCCAGGCCTCGCAGGAAGTGATCGTGGTGGTCACCAACGACCCGCAGTCGCTGACCGACGCCTACGCCCTGATCAAGGTCCTGGGCCGCGACCACGACACGCGCCGCGTGCACGTGCTCACCTGCCAGACCCACAACCAGCGCGAGGCCAACGAGACCTTCGAGAGCCTGCGCCGCGTCACCGAGCGCTTCCTCGACACCACGCTCGGCCACATCGGCAACATTCCCTACGACGAGTGGCTGCGCCGCGCCGTGCGCCGCCAGCGGGCCGTGGTCACGGCCTATCCGTCCTCGCCCAGCGCCGAGGCCTACCGCGCCCTGGCGCGCAAGACCGCCGCCTGGACCCTGCCCAGCGGGGCCCGCGGCAACCTCGAGTTCTTCGTGGAGCGGCTGATCGGTCACAGCTTCCCGGTCGCCGCCGGAGCCCGCGCATGAGTCCTGCCACCGCTGCCGCCAGTCCGGAAACGGCCCTGCCGCCACCGGCCAATGAAAACGAACTGATCAAGCGCTATGCCGAACTGGTGAAGCGCATCGCCCTGCACCTGGCGGCGCGCCTGCCGGCCTGCGTGGAGCTGGACGACCTGACCCAGGCTGGCGTGATCGGCCTGGTCGAGGCCTGGCGCCATTACCAGGGCGATCGCGGCGCGTCCTTCGAGACCTATGCCGGCATCCGCATCCGCGGCGCCATGCTCGACGAGCTGCGCCAGACCGACTGGGCGCCGCGCTCGGTGCACCGCCGCCAGCGTGAGGTGGCGGAGGCCATCCGCAAGATCGAGCAGGCCAGCGGCCGCGAGGCCCGCGACGGCGAGGTGGCCGCGCGCCTGGGCATTGCCCTGTCGGAACTGCACGGCATCGTCCAGGACGGTGCCCGCTGCCAGGTGCTGAGCCTGGACGGTGCCGGCGACGACGAGGAGCCGCACTACGACACCGCCGATGGTGGTCCGGGCCCGCTCGAGGTGCTGCAGCGCGACGAATTCCAGAAGGCGCTGGCGGCAGCCATCGCCGGGCTGCCCGAGCGCGAGCGCACGGTGCTCTCGCTGTACTACGACGACGAGCTGAACCTGCGCGAGATCGGCGCGGTGCTCGACGTCAGCGAGAGCCGCGTCTGCCAGATCCATGGCCAGGCGCTGTTGCGCCTGAAGGCACGCATGGCGGACTGGCATGGGCTGGCGGCAGCCGCCTGAACGATTTCGATACGTCTAACAGGGTGCGGAGCGCCCGGGAGCACGCGATGGACAAGAACATGAAGATCCTGGTGGTGGATGACTTCTCGACGATGCGCCGCATCGTCCGGAACCTGCTCGGCGATCTGGGCTACAGCAACATCACCGAGGCCGACGACGGCAAGAGCGCCTGGCCGATGCTGCAGGCCGGCAACTTCGACTTCGTGGTCACGGACTGGAACATGCCAGGCATGACCGGTATCGAGCTGCTCAAGAACATCCGCGGCGATGCCCGCATCGCCAAGACGCCGGTGCTGATGGTCACGGCCGAGGCGCAGCGTGAGCAGATCATCGAGGCCGCGCAGGCTGGCGTGAACGGCTACATCATCAAGCCCTTCACCGCCGTCACGCTCAAGGAAAAGCTCGACAAGATCTTCCAGCGGCTCGCGGAGGCGGCGTGAACGCCGTCGTCGCCCCGGCGCCGGAGTCCGTGGCCATGGACGCTGCCACCCGCGCGAGCCTCGCGTCGGAGCTGCGTGCCCTGCTCGCGAACCTGGAGTCGGCGGACGACGCGGCCTTTGCCTCCCGCTTCGACCAGCTGGTGCGCTCGCGCGAGGAGGGCCTGTTCGCGCATGTGGCGCGGCTCACCCGCCAGCTGCACAGCGCGGTCACCGAGCTGCGCCTGGACCAGCGCCTGACCGACCTGGCCGGCGCCGAGATCCCCGACGCGCGCTCGCGCCTGGACTACGTGATGCGCATGACCGAGCAGGCGGCCCACCGCACGCTCGACCTGGTGGAGGCGGCCAGCAACCAGTCGCGGCAGCTCGCCCAGCTGGCGCTGCGTGCCGATCCGGCGCTCGCCGCCGAACTGGCGGCCGCCAACGGCCGCCTGCGCGCCCATCTCTCCGAACTGGCCCAGGCCCAGGAGTACCAGGACCTGACCGGCCAGATCATCAAGCGGGTCATGACCCTGGTGCAGGGCGTGGAATCCGCACTGCTGGAACTGTTGTGTGCCGCTGGTCGGCAAGGCCTGCAGACCCTGCCGGCGCGGCCGATAGCGGCCCTGCCGGCGTCGGGGCTTGCCGGACCGGCCGTGCCGGGCCTGAGCACTGGCGCGGCCAGCCAGCAGGACGCCGACGAGCTGTTGGCCAGCCTGGGTTTCTAGACCCGATACCGAGCGAAGGAGCGCCCTCCCGATGAGTTCTGCCACCGACGACGACATCCTCCACGACTTCCTCACGGAAGCCGGCGAGCTGGTGCAGCGCCTCGGCGAGCAGCTCGTGGACCTGGAAGCCCGTCCGGGCGACCAGGACCTGCTCAATGCCATCTTCCGTGCCTTCCATACCGTGAAGGGCGGGGCGGGCTTCCTCAACCTGGGTGCCCTGGTGGAGCTGTGCCATGCCGCCGAGGACGTGTTCAACCGCCTGCGCGGCGGCCAGATCGCGATCGACCCCGGCCTGATGGATGCGGTCCTGGAGTCCGTGGACCAGGTGCAGGCGATGATGGCGCAGGTCTCGGCCCATGCCGATCCGACCCCCGCGCCGCCGGACCTGATCGCGCGCCTGCACGACTACGCCGCGGGCAAGGCCGCAGCCCGGCCCAAGGCTGAGGCCGCACCCGCGCCCAAGCCGGCGCCCAAGGCCGAGCCCAAGCCCGTGGCCGCCGCGCCGGCCAACCCGGACACCATCACCGAAGACGAATTCGAGGCCCTGCTCGACCAGCTGCAGGGTCGCAAGCCCGCCGCGCCCGCCGCGCCTGCCGCCCCGCCCGAGCCGCCGGCACCGGCGCCCGTGGCCGAGGTGCCGCGGGCCCGTCCCGCGCCGCCGCCCACGCCGGCCGCCGCGCCGGCGGCCGAGACCAGCGTGCGCGTCGACACCGCCAAGCTCGACAAGACCATGAACCTGGTTGGCGAGCTGGTGCTGGTGCGCAATCGCATGAAGGCCCTGCGCGCACAGCGCGGCGCCGACGAGAGCCTGGCGCGCGCGATCAGCGAGCTGGACTTCATCACCCGCGGCCTGCAGAACGCGGTGATGCAGATCCGCATGCAGCCGATCCGCAAGGTGTTCTCGCGCTTTCCCAAGCTGGCCCGCGACGTGGCCCGCAGCCTCGACAAGCAGGTCGAGGTCGAGCTGCGCGGCGAGGACACCGACCTCGACAAGACCCTGGTCGAGGCCCTGGCCGATCCGCTGGTGCACATGGTGCGCAACAGCGTGGACCACGGCATCGAGATGCCCGACCTGCGCGTGGCCCGCGGCAAGCCCCCGGCCGGCCAGCTCAAGCTCGAGGCGCGCCAGGAAGGCGACCACATCCGCATCACGGTGCGCGACGACGGCGGCGGGATCGACCCCGAGCGCGTGCGCACCAAGGTGGTCGAGAAGAAGCTCATGGACGCGGCCGCAGCCGCGCGCCTGTCGCACGAGGAGTGCCTGC
>DASUDL010000114.1:0-19062 GCA_036275615.1 Solimonas sp. | reverse complement strand
CGTGCCGCTGATCCAGGTCTCGCACGGCGCGGGCCTGGGCGGCAACTCGCTGCAGCATGGCTTCGCCATGCACAGCAACGAGGAGTACTGGGACGCGGTGGTGCCGAAGATGAAGCGGGCGCGGATCTCGACCCTGCTGATTCCGGGCCTGGGCACGATGAAGGAACTGCAGAGCGCCTATGACCACGGCGTGCGCAGCGTCCATGTCGCCACGCACTGCACCGAGGCCGACACCAGCCCGCAGCACATCGCCTACGCGCGCAAGCTCGGCATGGACACGACCGGCTTCCTGATGATGGCCCACCTCAACGACGCCAAGGGCCTCGCCGAGCAGGGCAAGCTCATGGAGTCCTATGGCGCGCAGACCATCTACATCACCGACTCGGCCGGCTACATGCTGCCGAGCGACGTCATCGAGCTTCGTCGCGACCTCGATCATCTGCGCGGTGGAGATCTGCTCGCGCTTGGCGTGCATGCCGTCGCGCAGGGCCATGTCGTGCACCAGGACCTTGCGGCCCTTCAGGTTCTTGAGCTCGCCCATGGTTATGCAGCCTCCTTCACGGCCTTAAGCTGGTAACGACCCGCCAGGATTTCGGTTGCGAACATCTCGGCGGTGCGCGCCGCGGCGGCGGTCATGATGTCGAGGTTGCCGGCATAGGTGGGCAGGTAGTCGCCCAGGCCCGCGACCTCCATGAACACGCCGACCTTCTTGCCGTCGAATACCGGGCCGTTCACCAGGCGATAGCCCGGCACGTACTTCTGCACTTCCTTGAGCATCTGGTGCACGGACTCGCGGATGCGGTCCTGGTCCGGCGTGTCGTCGGTCAGGCAGTAGATGGTGTTGCGCATGATCATCGGCGGGTCGGCCGGATTGATGATCACCAGGGCCTTGCCAGTGCGCGAGCCGCCCACGGCGCAGACCGCGCTCGACGTCGTGTAGGTGAACTCGTCGAGGTTGGCGCGCGTGCCGGGGCCGATGGACTTCGACGACACCGTGGCGATGATCTCGGCGTAGCTCACCGACTGGATGCGCGATACCGCATTGACCATCGGGATGGTCGCCTGGCCGGCGCAGGAGATCATGTTGACGTTCATCGCCTGGGCCTGGGCGTGCTTTTCCAGGTTCACCGGCGGCACGCAGAGGCCACCGATGGCGGCGGGCGTGAGGTCCACCATCAGCACGCCCAGCGCGTTGAGCTTGTCGGAGTTGGACTTGTGCACATAGGCGCTGGTCGCGTCGAAGGCGATCTGCACGCCGTCGGCGAGCACGTGCGGCAGGAGGCCGTCGACGCCCTCGTCGGTGGTCTTCAGGCCCATCTCGCGGGCGCGCTTCAGGCCCTCGGAGGTCGGGTCGATGCCGACCATCCAGACCGGGTCGAGCACCGGGCTGCGCTTGAGCTTGTAGATCAGGTCGGTGCCGATGTTGCCGGGCCCGATGATCGCGCACTTGATCTTCTTCATGCTTCAAATCCGATGGAGGCTTCGCCGATGCCGGCAAGCGTCATGTGGAAACGGTCGCCCGGCACGGCGGGCAGCAGGGGCGCGAGCGATCCCGACAGGATCACCTCGCCCTTCAGGAACGGGATACCGTAGCGGCCGAGCGTGTTGGCGAGCCAGGCCACGGCAGTGGCCGGATGGCCCTGCACGGCCGAGCCCAGGCCCGAGGCCACGTGCGCGCCGTTCTTGGTGATGTCCATCTTCACCGTCGCCAGGTCCACGGCGTGCGCCCGCACGCGGTCGCCACCCAGCACGTAGACGCCGCAGGAGGCATTGTCGGCGACCGTGTCCTGGATCTTGATCTTCCAGTCGCGGATGCGCGAGTCGACGATCTCGAAGCAGGGCAGCACCCAGTCGGTGGCGTCCAGCACCTGGTCCTCGGTCACGCCCGGGCCCTTCAAGTCCTTCTTCAGGATGAAGGCGATCTCGCCCTCGGCGCGGGGCTGGATCAGGCCGGCGCCCGCGATGCCGACCACGGCGCCGTTCTTCACTTCCATGCGGTCGGTGAGGAAGCCGAAGTCCGGCTGGTGCACGCCCAGCATGTCCTGCACCGGCTTGCTGGTGACGCCGATCTTCTTGCCGACGACGCGCTCGCCCTCGCGGCGACGGCGCTCCAGGAAGCGCAGCGAGATCTGATAGGCGTCCTCGATGTCGATGGCCGGTTCGCGCGCGGTCAGCGGGTCGAGCACGCGGCGCGTGCGCAGGGCCGCGAAGAGCTCGTCGCCCAGTTCGGTGATGCGGGTATCGGGCAGGGCCATCAGCCGTTCCGGAGGAAGTCGATGACGGTGCGGTTGAACAGCGCGCGGTGCTCGATCATCACCCAGTGCCCGCACTTCGGCACCAGCACCATGCGGCCGTTGGGCAGGCCCTTGGCCAGCCGCAGGATGCCGCTGTCCGGCATCATCTGTTCGTTGAGGCCCCAGAGCGTGAGCACGGGACAGGTGATCTCGCCGAGACGCTCGGTCATCACCGGCACCTTCAGGGTCTTGATCACCTGCGGGTTCTGCAGCTTGGCCATCTCGGCGCGCTCGTGCACCAGGGCGTCGCTGACGCAGTCCGGGTCCACCACGAAGGCCTTGAGGAAGAAGGCCTTCATCTCGGCCTCGGTCACCGGCTTGCCCGAGCCGTAGAGCGCGAACATGGCCTGCATGCCGGGCATGGCGAGGTAGTCCGGCAGCTCGTTGAGGCCGCCCGGGGCCATCAGCACCAGGCGCTCGGTCATCTGCGGGTGGGCCAGGGCGAAACCCAAGGCCACCGCGCCGCCCAGCGAGTTGCCGACCAGGGTGGCCTGCTTCACGCCCAGCGCGTCGAGCGTCTGCTTCAGGCAGTCCACGAAGAAGGACAGCGGGTACTCGACGTCCGACGGCTTGTCCGAGTAGCCGAAGCCGATCAGGTCGGGGACCAGGCAGCGGTAGCCCGCGGCGGCGATCTCGGGATAGTTGCCCTTGAAGTTGCTGTAGCCGCTGGCGCCATTGCCGGAGCCGTGCAGGAACACCACGACCGGGCCGCTGCCCTGGTCCTGGTAGTGGATGCGGTAGCCGTTCGCGAGCGTCGCGTACTGGCCTTCCGGAACGGGTTTTGTGGACATGCGCGAGGGCGGCCGGCCGAGGGAAAAGGCAGGCCGGCATGGTCCCGCAGCAGGCCGGGGCAGGCTTCACCCTTTCGGGTGAACAGGGCGGGGCTCCTCGACGGACCCGGTTCCCCCGGTAGGAGCGGACCGTGTCCGCGATGGAAACCGTGGCCGTCACCGCATCGCGGACATGGTCCGCTCCTACAAGAAGGCTGCCCCCATGGCCTAGGCCTACAGCACCCGGATGAGGCCAGACCCGGGCCCCGGCGCTAAGCTGCCGACCTCTTCCCCGAGCCTGGAGCGGTCCGCGTGTCCCAGCGTGTCCTCATCACCGGCGGCGCCAAGGGCGTCGGCCGCGGCATCAGCGAGGCCTTCCTGGCCGCAGGCGCCACCGTGATCGTCTGCGGCCGCGAGGCGCCGGAGACGCTGCCCGAGGCCGGCGGCCGCCGCGCCGAGTTCCTGCCCTGCGATGTGCGCGACGCCGCGGCCGTGGACGCGCTGTTCGCGCAGGTCCAGCAGCGCCTCGGCGGGCTCGACGTGCTGGTCAACAACGCGGGCGGTGCGCCCTTCGCCCTGGCCGACAAGGCCTCGCCGCGCTTCCACGAGAAGATCTTCGCACTCAACCTGTTGGCCCCCCTGCACCTGGCGCAGAAGGCCAATGCCCTGATGCAGGGCCAGGCGGGCGGCGGCAGCATCGTCTTCATCGGCAGCGTCAGCGCCCTGCGCCCCTCGCCGGGCACCGCGGCCTATGGCGCGGCCAAGGCGGCGGTGCTGAGCCTGGTGCAGTCCCTGGCCGTGGAATGGGCGCCCAAGGTGCGGATCACCGCCGTGACCCCGGGCCCGGTGCAGACCGAGCAGTCGGCCCTGCATTTCGGCGACGAGGCCGGCATCGCCGCGGTCGCGCGCACCATCCCCCTGGGCCGGCTCGCCCAGCCCGCGGACATCGGCGCCGCCTGCGTCTGGCTCAGCTCCCCGGCGGCAGCCTATGTCTCGGGCACGCACCTGGTCCTGCACGGCGGCGGCGAGCGGCCAGCCTTCCTGGACGCGGCGACCGCGAACAAGGCGGGCTGAAGCCACCGCCCTCGGCGCCGCGAGGCAGTGCCGGCCACGGTTTCCATCGCGGATGCGATCCGCTCCTACCGCCGCCCTCGACATCCTTATGTAGGAGCGGACCTTGTCCGCGATGCGGTGCCGGCCAAAACCGCCCGTTCGGACGAAGCCGCGCACCCCCACCCCGCGCACTCTGTCTATCGATAGGCCTGTCGGCACCGTACCGGGGCCCCTACCATCGTGCGCCCACCGAGGCGGAGGACGAGATGAACCGGGATCCATCCCACGACGCGATGCGTGCCATCGCCATGGCCGCGAGCCTGTGGCTCGTCGCCTGCAGCGACAGCGTGGCCCCCACCGTGCCGGGGCCCGGCGGCGGCGAGATCCGCTGCGCGCACTTCGACGCCCAGCGCCAGCCCTTCTTCGGCGACCTGCACGTCCACACCAAGTACTCGCTGGACGCGAACACCCAGGGCACGGTGATCGGCCCGCACGAGGCCTACCGCTTCGCGCAGGGTGAGCGCCTGGGCATCCAGCCCTATGACGAGGCCGGCAACGCCCTGCGCAGCACGCAGCTGTCGCGGCCCCTGGACTTCGCGGCGGTCACCGACCACGCCGAACTCTTCGGCGAAACCGAGATCTGCACCAACCCGGAGCTGGAGGGCTACAACTCGCCGGAGTGCCAGTTCTACCGCGCGCTGCCCGCGCAGTCCTTCATCCTGTTCAACTTCCTCGGCCCCGGCCTGTTCGGCCTGCCGACGCTCGACGGGGGCGAGACGATCCCGCGCATGCCCTTCTGCGGCCTCGGCGGCGAGCGCTGCCTGGAAGCGGCCAAGACGCCCTGGCGCGACGTGCAGCAGGCGGCAGCGGCCTACAACGACACGGGCAGCGACTGCCGCTTCACCAGCTTCGTCGGCTACGAGTACACCGCGGCGCCGCTGTCCAACAACCTGCACCGCAACGTGATCTTCTCCAGCGAGAAGGTGCCGGAGCTGCCGGTGAGCTATGTCGACCAGCCCGAGCCCGAGCTGCTCTGGCAGGCGCTTTCCGAGCAGTGCCGCACGGACCAGGGCTGCGACTACCTGACCATCCCGCACAACTCCAACCTCTCCGGCGGCCTGATGTTCCAGACCACCGACCGCAACGGCGCCGACTACACCGAGGCCTTCGCCCTCGCCCGCCAGCAGAACGAGCCGCTGGCCGAGATCTACCAGCACAAGGGCCAGTCGGAATGCCTGGGCACCACCGGGGCGGGCCTGGCCGACGAGCAGTGCGGCTTCGAACTGCTGCCCTACCGCAACTTCACTGGCAGCCAGGTGAGCCCCGAGGCCAGCGGTGCGCCGCTGGAGCAGGACTTCCTGCGCGCGGCACTCAAGGAGGGGCTGCGCCAGGAGCAGCTCACCGGCGCCAATCCCTTCAAGTACGGCTTCATCGGCAGCAGCGACACGCACCTGGGCACGCCGGGCCTGACCAGCGAGGGCGACTACCCGGGCCACGGCGGCGCCGGTGGCAGTGCGCGTGGCGAACTGCCGCCAGGCCTGACCGACCGCATCGAGAACAGCCCCGGCGGCCTGGCCGTGCTCTGGGCCGAGCAGAACACGCGCGGCTCGCTGTTCTCGGCGATGCGCCGCCGCGAGGCCTATGCCACCAGCGGCACGCGACCGGTCGTGCGCTTCTTCGGCGGCTGGGACCTGCCCGCCAACCAGTGCGCCGGCCGCTTCGTGGCCACCGGTTACGCGCGCGGCGTGCCCATGGGCAGTGACCTGCCCGCGGCGCCCGCGGCCGGCGCGCGGCCGCGCTTCGCGGTGTCGGCCCTGCGCGATGCCGGCGCCGCCGGCGAACCGGTGCAGGCGCTGCAGCGCATCCAGATCGTCAAGGGCTGGGTCACGCCGGATGGCGAGAAGCTCGAGAAGGTCTACGAGGTGGCCGGTGGCGATACCGGCGCCAGCGTGGACCTCGCCAGCTGCACCACCACCGGCGCCGGCCACAGCAGCCTGTGCACGGTCTGGGAAGACCCGGACTTCGATGCCGCGCAGTCGGCGTTCTACTACGCCCGCGTGCTGGAGAACCCCGGGTGCCGCTGGTCGACGCGCCAGTGCCTGGCCGCCGGCATCGACTGCAGCAACCCGGACGCGGTGCCCGAGGACTACGCGGACTGCTGCAACGCCGACTATCCGAAGACGATCCAGGAACGCGCCTGGACCTCGCCCATCTGGTATCGCGCCCCCTGAGCCCGATGCGCTCGCTGCTGCGCCAGCCCCTGCTGCACTTCGTCCTGCTGGGCGGCCTGCTGTATGCGGGCGTGCAGCGCTGGGAGGCGGCGCAGCCGGGCCGGATCGCGATCGACGTGGCCACCGTCGAGTCACTGCGCGCGCAGTGGCGCCGCGATACCGGGCGCTGGCCCGAGGCCGCCGAGCTGCAGGCCAGCCTGCAGCGGCAGATCGACGAGGAGCTGCTGCTGCAGGAGGCCCTGCGCCTGGGGCTCGACGGCAAGGATGCCGTGGCGCGGCGCCAGCTGCTGGCCAACCTGCGCTTCGCGCTGGGCCGCGAGGAGGCGGCCACCACGGCCGATGAGGACGCGGCCCTGCTCGCCGAGGCCCGCCGCCTCGAGTTGCCGGCGCGTGACCTCGTGGTGCGCCGCCGCCTGGTGCAGCTGATGGAGGACCGCCTGCTGGCCGCGCAGCTGCCGCGCGAGGCCGAGCTGCAGGCCTATGTCGCGGCCCGCCCCGCCCGCTATGCGCGCGCGGCGCGCTACCGCTTCGAGCAGCGCTATTTCTCTGCCGACCGCCGCAGCCCGACGGCGCTGGCCACGGCCGTGCAGGCGGCGCAGGCCCAGCTCGCCGCTGATCCGGCGGCGCCCGTGGGCGAAGCCTTCCTGTTCGACGATCCGGCGGGGTCGCTGTCGCAGGACGAGATCGCCCGACGCTACGGCCCGGAAATGGCCGATGCCGTGGCGCGCGCCGCACCGGGCACCTGGACCGGCCCCGTCGCCTCGCCCTACGGCCAGCACCTGCTGCGCGTGACCGCGGTGGAGCCGGCCCAGGCCGCCGACTATGCCCAGGTGCGCACCCAGGCCGCCTACGCCTGGCTGGCCGAGCACGCGCCGCAGCGCCTGCGGGCGGCGCTGGCGCCGCTGCGCGCCCGCTACCGCGTGGAGCTGGCGCCGGAACTGCTCGCGCAGGGACTGCGCGCATGAGGCTCTGGCTCGCCCTCCTGCTGCTGGCCTCGCTGCTGGGCCTGATGGCCCGGCCCGCGTCCGCCCATCCGCTGGCCCCGGCCCTGCTCGAGCTGCGCGAGACCGGCCCCGGCGTCGCCGAGCTGCTGTGGCGCACCTCGGTCACGCGCGCCGGCCGCAGCGACGTGGCGCCGGTGCTGCCGGCCGACTGCCGCGAATCGACCCCGCAGCAGGGCCTGGAGGGCGACGCCTGGGTTCGTCGCAGTACCCTGCACTGCGACACGGCGCTGGCCGGCCAGGTCGTCGGCGTGCGGGGCCTCGAAGCCAGCCGCATCGTCGTGATCCTGCGCTGGCAACCGCGCATCGGTGCGGGGACGCAGTTGCTGCTCGACGCGCGCACCCCCCAGGCCGCCCTGCCCGCGCAGATCGTCACGGCGGCGCCAGCGGTGTTCCCGGCCTATCTCGAACTGGGCGTGGGCCACCTGCTCGGCGGCCTCGACCACGTGCTGTTCGTGCTCGGCCTGCTGCTGCTTGTGCCCGGGCTGCGGCCGCGGATCTGGACCCTGACCGCGTTCACCGCCGGCCACAGCCTCACCCTGGCCGCCAGCGTGCTGGGCTGGCTGGCCGTGCCCTCCGCGCTGGCGGAGTTCGGCATCGCCCTGTCGCTGCTGGTGCTGGGCTGGGAGGCGGCGCGCCCGGCTCGCGCAGACCTCAGCGCCCTGCGCCGCCACCCGGGCCTGCTTTCCGGCAGCTTCGGCCTGCTGCATGGCCTGGGCTTTGCCGGCGCGCTGGGCGAGACCGGCCTGCCGGCCGGCGAGATCCCCCAGGCCCTGCTGGCCTTCAACCTCGGCATCGAGGCCGGCCAGCTGCTGCTGGTGCTGCCGGTCCTGCTCCTGGAAGCCGCCCTGCGCCGGCACCGCTCCGCGCCGCTGCCCGCCTTGGCACGACTCGTGCCCGTGTATGGGCTGGGAACACTCGCCGCCTTCTGGTGCTGGGAGCGCGGGCTGGCCGCGCTGGGCTGAAGGCGTAAGATAGGGGTAGCAACGCTTCGATCCATCAGGCTGTTCAAAGTCCGTCTCCGGACGGACACCAAGGGGGAACGATGAAACGTCTGCTCACGATGCTCACCCTGGCCGTGGTGCTCCCGGTCCAGGCAGAGGACGCTGCGGCCCGCAAGGTGCTCGACTGCATGAGCGCCAATGTCCCGAACAAGATGCGCGCCCAGTCCATCGAGCTGGAGGCCACCGATGCTGCCGGCACCACCCGCACCATGCGCGGCAAGCTCTACGCCAAGCGCGAGACCGGCGGCGACAACGCCGGCCTGATGCGCGCCATGCTGCGCATCAACAGCCCGGACTACCTGGCCGGCGCCTCCTACCTGGTGCGCGAGAACCGCGACAGCCCCGAGGACGCGATGTACGTCTACCTGCCCTCGGTGCGGCGCGCGCGGCGCGTCTCCGGCGGCTTCGCCGACGGCTCCTTCCTGGGCACCAACCTCAGCTACAACGACCTGCGCCAGATGTTCAACAGCTTCACCGGCTCGATCGTGACGCTGGAGAAAGCCGACAAGATCGGCGAGCGTCCGGTGCACGTGCTGCATGCCCGCGCCGCCGCCACCGACGTCACCTACACGCAGTCGCGCTTCTGGGTGGACCAGAAGACCTGCGTGCCGCTGCGGGCCGACTTCTACGTGGGCAAGAAGCTGCGCAAGCAGCTCAGCGCCGAGCCCGCAGCGCTCAAGCGCAGCGGTGACTTCTGGTATTTCTCGGAAGCGGAACTGCGAGACCTGTCCGACAAGAGCCGCACGGTGGTGCGCATGGCCGAGGTCAGCGTCACCCCAGCCGACGTCGCGGACCGCTACTTCAATCCGACGTCGTTCCACTACGGGAACTGAGGCGGCAACCGATCGCGGGCAGGGTCCGCTCCTGCGGAGGCCCCACGCCTCGCGACTGCAGGAGCCGGACCTGCGACCGACGGGAGTCGCTGTGGGACCCGCGATGGAGGCCGTGGCGGTGAGGGCATCGTGGACAGGGTCCGCTCCTGCACCGGCCCCTGATCCGGCCGGCGCGGCTTACCCCGCAGCCGGTATCCGGTTCAGCGCCGGATCGTTCTCGCCCTTGAGCAGGCAGGCGGTGCCGCCGGCGGTGTACATCGACACCACGCAGCGGTTGCAGGAGGTGCAGCCCGACACCGTGGCCGCGCCGCTGCGGAACTGGTTCACCAGTTGCGGCTCGTGGATCAGGGCGCGACCCATCACCACCGCGTCGAAGCCGTCGCCCAGCGCCTGCTCCGCCGCCGCCAGCGACTTCACGCCGCCCAGGTAGGCCAGCGGCATCTTCACCGCGGCCCGAACCTGGCGCGAATGCTCCAGCAGGTACAGCTCGTGGAAGTCGATCTTCGGCTGCGACAGGCGCTGGATGCGCGAGGCCAGGCGCACGATCGGGTTCTGCACGATCTCCGTGGCCTCCTTCGGCATGTGGCTGCCGAAGATCGCCCAGGGCGCCTCCACGTTCATCCCGCCGCTGAGCACCAGCAGGTGCGCGCCCGTGGCTTCCAGCACCCGCGCGATGGCCGCGGCATCGGCAGCCGTGCCGCCGCGCTTCACGCCCTCGGTGACGCCGATCTTGCAGGTGACGGCCAGTTGCCCGCCCACCGCGTCGAGCACGCGCTGCAACACCAGGGCCGGGTAGCGCGCCCGCGCCGCGGCGTCGCCGCCCCAGCGGTCGCGGCGCTTGTTGTACAGCGGCGAGAGGAACTGGCTGAGCAGGTAGCCATGACCCATGTGGATCTCGACCGCGTCGAAGCCCGCCTCGCGCGCAAGCTGCGCGCCACGCACGAACTCGCCGGCCACCTGCTCCAGCTCGGCCTCCGTCATCGCGGTCTTGAAGAAGCGGTTGCTGAGCACGCCCGGGGGATTGAAGCCGCCCGAGCTGCTGCGCGGGTAGCGCGTCGACAGTTCCGGCAGGAAGGTGAAGGCCCCCCCGTGCGTGATCTGCGCACAGGCGGCCGCGCCCTCGGCGTGCACGGCGTCGGTCAGCGCGCGCAGGTGGCGCACCGTGCCGGGCTCCAGCAGCACCTGGTCCACGAAAGTCTTGCCGTCCGGCGCCACGGCGCAGTACGCCACCGTGGTCATGCCCACGCCGCCCGCAGCCATGCTGCGGTGGTGCCGGACCAGGGCCTGGGTCGGCAGCCCGCCCGGCGCCATGCCCTCGTTGGTCGCCGACTTGATGAAGCGGTTGCGCAGGCGCAACGGACCGATCTGCAGGGGCGTGTACAGGGAGGACGTCGACATGGGGCGGGGCCGTGGGAGGGTCTGCCTGCAGCCTGAACGCCCCGGCCGCCCGGGGCCTCGTCCACCTGCAGGAGCGAGGACCGTGAATCCCGCTACTGCAAACAGGTGACGCCCGCCCCCGCGGCCCGCCCTACCGTGCAGCAGGGTCGCGCGGGTCCGCTGCGCGCCAGGGGACGCACGGGGACGAGCACTCAACATGACCAGCACGGACGCCACCCGCCGGGTTGTCTCCGGCGAGACCTGGGACGAGTTCTGCGACACGCTCAAGCGCGCCGGCCGGCAGGTGCTGCGCCCGGAGGCACCGGTCAGCGAACTGGATCGCGCCGAGGGCTGGCGCTATCTCTCGCGCCTGCTGCGCATTGGCCTCGAGATGCATCTCGAATGCGCCGACCCGGAGTTCCCGGCCTTCTTCATGCCCTCGCACGAGACCGGCAAGATCGGCGCGGACAATCCCGACAACCTCTACCTCATGGGTCGCATCCACGGCGCCCATGAGTACGTGATCCGCGGCGAGCGTGGCACCGTGCCCTACCTGTCCTTCGGCACCCAGAAGGGCGGCTACGAGAGCAACGGCAAGATGGAGCAGACCGGCTTCATCGAGGCCAAGGACCTGCAGATCGACGCCGACGGCCGCTTCGAGATCCGCCTGAGCCATGAGCCGCAGCCGGGCAACTGGCTGCGCATCGAGCCGGCCAGCAATGCGGTGATCGTGCGCCAGACCTTCAACGACCGAAAGACCGAACGCCCGGCGACGATGCGCATCGAGCGCCGGCACCGCGACGCCACCCCGGCGCCGCTGTCGGCCGAGCGGCTCGACCGCGGGCTCACCAACGCCGCGCGCTTCGTCGAGGGCACGGCCACCCTGTTCGCCAACTGGGCGCAGAGCTACCTGCCGCGGCCCAACGAGCTGCCCTCCGCCGACCAGAAGCTCTGCCAGAGCGTGGGCGGTGATCCCAACATCCACTACTACCACTCGTACTGGCAGCTGGCGCCGGACGAGGCCCTGGTGATCCACCTGCCGCGCGTGCCCGAGTGCCGCTTCTGGAACCTGCAGGTGAGCAACTGGTGGATGGAGTCGCTGGACTACCGCTACCACCGCATCCACCACAACAAGTACAGCGCGCGGCCCAATGCCGATGGCAGCGTGACCCTGGTGCTGGCCCATCGCGACAGCGGCCATCCCAATCACCTGGAAACCGCCGGCCACGACCGCGGCACCCTGTGCTTCCGCTGGGTCGCCGCCGCCGAGCACGTGCCGCCGCAGACCCGTGTCGTCCCCCTCGCCCATCTTCCGGACGTCCTCGCATGAACGCCCCCGCCACCCCGATCCGCTTCGAGCCCGAGGCCCTGCTGGCCGCCGCGCGCGCCCAGACCGGCCTGTCCGACTTCGGCGAGCCCAGCTTCCGCGAGGGCCTCGCGGTCTTCTGCGCGGCGCTGGAGAACGAGGCCCGGCTCTCCGACTTCGGCCGCGGCCTGCTGCATCACAAGGTGATGGAGCTGCTCACCAACCGCCTCGGCATCGAGGACTGGTACCGCCGCCATCCGGAGATCGAGCAGGAGCGCGTCGACGCACCGCTGGTGGTCGTGGGCCTGCCGCGCACCGGCACCACCCTCCTGCAGCGCATCCTGGCGCAGGACCCGCAGTTCTACACCATGCCCTGGTGGGAATCGCGCTACCCCGTGCCCTTCGCCGGCGAGTCGCTGGAGCAGCCGGTGCAGCGCATCGAGCAGGCGCGCGCCGAGGTGAAGATCATGGTCGAGGCCATGCCGAAGCTGCTGACCATCCACCCCATGGACGCCGACCAGGCGGACGAGGAGGTGATGCTGATGGAGCACACCTTCATGGCGGCGATGAACACCTACGCCTGCATCCCGTCCTACATGGACTGGCTGGCGAAGGTCGACGAGCGCCCGGCCTATGACTACCTCAAGCGCATGCTCAAGTTCCTGCAGTGGCAGAAGCGCCGCCGCGGCATCACCGCCACGCGCTGGGTGCTCAAGGCCCCGCACCACCTGCTGCGCATGAAGCTGCTGCTGGAGGTCTTCCCCGGGGCGCGCGTGATCCAGACCCACCGCGACCCGGTCGACACCATCCCCTCGATCGCCAGCTTCCTCGACACCCTGTGGCGCATCTACAGCGCCGAGGTCGACCCCACCGCCGCCGGCCGCGAGTGGAGCGAGCTGATGGCGCGCGCCTTCCAGCACACCATGGCCGTGCGCGACGCCAACCCCGCGCCCTTCTTCGACGTGCGCTTCGAGGACACGGTGAAGCGGCCGCTGGAGGTGGTGCGCGAGATCTATGCCTGGGCGGGCCTCAGCCTCTCGCCCACCGCCGAGGCGGCGATGCAGCGCTGGCTGGACGACAACCGCCGCGGCAACCGCGCCGCGCACGACTACGACAGCGAGCATTTCGGGCTCGACCCGGAACAGCTCAAGCGCCAGTTCGCGGCCTACCGCGCCCGCCACATCCCCGGCGCCGCCTGAACCCGCGCCCCGTTCCAGAACTCACCAGGAGAATCCCATGCTGCTCAAGGACAAGGTCGTGATGGTCTCGGGTATCGGCCCGGGCCTGGGCGTGAAGCTCGCTGTGGAAGCCGCCCGCGAGGGCGCCTCCACCGTGGCCATCGGCGCCCGCTCCGCCGCCAAGCTGGAGGACGCCGAACTGCGCATCCGCGCGCTGGGCCTGCCCACGCGCATCGTCAAGTGCGTCACCGACATCACCGACGCCGCGCAGTGCCAGGCCTTCGTGGATGCCACGCTCGCCGCCGCCGGCCGCGTCGACGCCCTGGTCAACAGCGCCTTCATCCATGGCGACATGGACTACGTCTCGAATGCGAAGCTCGACGACTGGCATGCCGTGTTTGCCACCAACCTGATGGGCACGCTCAAGCTCACGCAGGCGGTCCTGCCGGTCATGCAGCGCCAGCTCGGTGGCGCGATCGTGATGATCAACACCATGGCCGCGCGCCAGGTGCCACCGCTGGGCGAGGCGGGCTATGCCGCCTCCAAGGCCGCGCTCGCCAACTCCGCCAAGTACCTGGCCAAGGAAGTGGGCAAGGACAACATCCGCGTCAACAGCATCCACATGGGCTGGATGTGGGGTGCGCCGGTGCAGGGCTACATGGAATGGCAGGCCAGCGAGCACCAGGTGCCGCTGGAGACCCTCAAGGCGCAGGTGGCCGCGACCATCCCGCTGGGCCGCATTCCCACCGATGACGAATGCGCCCGCGCCGCGCTGTTCCTGGTGTCGGACTACGCCAGCGCCGTGACCGGCGCCGCGCTCGACGCCAACGGCGGCGCCTACATGCCCTGAGGGCGGACAGGCACCGCGTCCGCGATGGAAGGTCCGTGGCAGGGTCCATCGCGGGCTAGGCCGGGGTAGCGCTGGGCATCAGTGATCGGCCGGAGGGCGGGGACATAACCCGGGCACCTGTCACGGTGTCCATCGCGGACAAGGTCCGCTCCTGCACCCGGCAGGGCGGCCGAGATCCGTCGTATCGGCTGGAGGCCGGGAAACGCTCCTGTAGGAGCGGACCGTGTCCGCGATGCGCGCCCCGCCGGCTTCAGGCCGCGGGCCTGCGCTTGAGCTCGCCGATCTGCAGGTCGATGGCGCGCACCGAGATGTGGATCTCCCACACCGAGGTGGCGATCGACAGCAGCAGGAGCATGAGGCTGGTGCCGAAGAGGCTGCGCGCCGCGGTAACGTGCTCCAGGTAGAGCGCGAAGATGGTCGCGGTGTTGAGGAGCAGGGCCAGCGCGCCCAGCGTCTGCATGGCCCGCGTCAGGCTGACACGGAAGCGCAGGTTGTCGATCTGCGCCAGCACCACTGGATCGGGCCGCTCCAGGTAGCGGCTGTGCAGCTGGCGGATCACGCTGGCGGCGCCCATGAAGCGCTGCGTCGCCGCGAGCATGAAGAAGGAGATGGCCGGGAACAGCAGGCCGGGGACGGTGTAGTCGAGCTGGCTCATGCGCGCATCATGGCCGCAGGCAGGCGGGCCGACGCAAGGCGTGGAATTCCCCAGGCCGGCCCACGGGCCGGCCCTACTCGGTCCAGCCGGATCCGCTGACCGCCGGCTTGTCCGATTCGCCCCAGATCTTGCCGGCGTTGGGGTCCACGGCGCCGAGCAGGCGCTTGAGCAGGGCCTTGAGCACGGTGCCGTCCTCGGCGCCCAGGCGCTCCAGCAGCTGCAGCTCCACCGCCTTGGCGGCCGAGATCAGCTGCAGGGCGGTGGCGCGGCCCTGGTCGGTGAGCTGGTACTCCGGCTCGCCGAACTCGGCGATCACCGCCAGCTGGCGCACCAGGCCACGCCGGCCCAGGGCCTGCAGGGTGCTGGCGCTGGGATGGCTGAGCACCGCCGCCATGCCCGCGTCGAGTTCCGCCGCCGTGGTCACCGGGCGCAAGGTCAGCGAGGCGAGCACGTAGAACTCGTCGTCGTTCAGGCCCTCGCCGGCGAGGTGCTTGCGGATCTGGCCGAAGAACTGGAAGTGGCTGCGGCCCAGCAGGTAGCCGAGGAAGTCTTCGTTGAAGCTGCCCGCCATGTAGGCGCTGCGCGGCTTGGCCACCACCGGCTCGCGGCGCGTGGCATGGGCGTACTTGCCACTGTGGAACACCAGGGGTGCGGCCTCGGTGCGGTCGAAGGCCTCGACCTCGCCGACGAAGATCACGTGGTCGCCGCCGTCGTAGCGGAAGGCCGCGCGGCACTGGAAGCGCGCGGTGCAGCCGGTCAGCAACGGGATGCCGCCCACGCCCTCTTCTACCGGCACGCCGGCGAACTTGTCCTCGCCCTTGCGCGCAAAGCGTCCGGACAGGGCTTCCTGGTCGGTGGCCAGCACGTGCACCGCCCAGTACGGCGCAGCCTCGAAGGCGGCCATGCTGAGCGAGGTGTTGGCCAGGCTCCACAGCACCAGCGGCGGGTTGAGCGAGACCGAGTTGAAGCTGTTGACGGTCAGCCCCAGCGGCGTGCCGTCGGGCGCACGCGTGGTGATGATCGTCACGCCCGTGGCGAAGCTGCCCAGGGCCTTGCGGAACTCCATCGGATCGACGGCGACGCTGCTGCTCATGCTGCTGCTTGCTCCCTGCCTGCAGCGTCGCCGCGCGGGGCCGTGGCCGGCCCCGCCCTGCGGGACTTACAGGTTGTACTTGATGGTGAAGGTGGCGTAGTCGCGGTCGGCGTAGGCGTTGGCCGGGATCGGGCTGTCCTTGACCAGAGCGGCCGGATTGCCCATGAACCAGTTGTAGCCGAGCGAGAACTCGAGGTTCTGCAGGTACTGCGCGGTGACGCTGAAGCTGGCGCGGCGGTCGCCCTCGCCGGTGAGCGAGCCGAAGGTGCCGGCCGTGGAGGCATAGCCGTCCTGCGCCGAGGCCAGGGTGATCGGCGTGCCGATGTCCCAGCCCGGGAACACGTTGCGGCCCTTGGGCAGCATCAGCAGCTGCCAGGCCCAGGCCTTCTCGTCGTAGAACAGCTCGGTGCCGTCGCCCACGTAGTCGACGCCCTGTTCCTGCGGCGGCGCGGTCACGTCGTTGACGTAGAGATAGGCGGCCTCGAACACCACCGCGATCTCGTCGAAGAACAGGAAGTCCGGGTTGCCGGCGTAGATCGCCGAGGCATTGGCCTGGTAGGTCTCGGCCCGCGCGAACACCGGGCTGCGCACGCCGGAGATGTCGGCCTGCACCGAGACGTCGACGCCGTCACGGCGGATGAACTCGCCGGCCACGTTGAGCACGCCCAGGGTCGACGACCAGCTGATGGCGTTCATCTCGATGTCGTCGAAGTACTTGATGTTGTACGTGACGGGCACGCGCTGGTTGAACAGCTCCGTGGTCACCGGCGTACCGAGCACCGGCACGTAGCCCACGTCGGCAAAGCCGAGGTTGAGCTGCACGGTCGGGTTGTGGCTGTGGTAGCGCAGGTAGTAGGCGCCGATGCTGGTGACCGGCGTCAGCGAGTACTTCAGGCCCACACCCCACTGGCCGTCCTTGTCCGGGCGGATGTCCGGGCCGCGCGGCACGTTGATGAAGCGCGGGGCGTTGATCAGCTCGCCGCCAAGACCGTCCTGCTGGCAGATGAAGCTGAGGTCCACGCCGGTGCCGGGCACGGCGAACAGGCCGGGGCAGCTCTCGGCGTAGGCCGGGTTGGCGGAGCCGTAGGCAAACTCGGCGCCGGGGCCGACCACGTCGGCCGGCGAGAAGAAGTCGCCCACCGGGAAGACTTCGGTCGGCTTCCAGTCGAGCTGATAGTAGGCCAGCAGGGTGGCGTCGTAGCCCAGCGAGGACTGCAGCGAGATCTGGTTGACCGGCAGCAGGATCTCCTTGATCTCGGCGCCCGGCACGAAGGCCTTGGTGGCGTCGTTGGGGCCCTGGGCGGTGGTGATGCCGGGGAAGAACAGGCTCTCGCCCCAGGCCGCCAGGTGCTTGCCGAAGCGCAGGTTCACCAGCACCGACTCGGACAGGTCGAAGTTGGTGTAGGCGTAGGCCTCCAGGGTGCGCGAGCGCTGGCCCTTGTAGTACTCGGCCGCCTCGCTGAACTCGTCGTTCGCGCCTTCGGTCTTGTTGATCGTGTCCGGCGAGTCGTTGGCGTTGGTGCGGAAGAACACGTCGTCGTAGAACGCCGAGCCGGAGTAGACGAAGCCCATGCCCTCGGTCTTGACCTGCACCTCGTACACGGCCGAGACGCGGTTGCCGATCAGGTCATGCTTGCGGAAATTGCGGTTGCCGTCGTCGAAGTTGATCGTCGTCGACAGGCCGGAGTGCGTGAAGCCGGCGACCTGGTCGCCATTGGGCAGCACGCCCGCCTGGAAGGGGTCCACGGGGCCGTTGATCAGGGCACCGTGCGGGTCCTGCATGCGCATGGCCAGGCCATAGCCCAGGGTGAGCTTGTACTCGGCCTGCCAGTTCTCGCTCAGGCTCAGGGAGCCCGCCGAGGCCGGTCCGGCCACGCCCATCAGTCCAGCCGCCAGGGCCATCCCCGTCGCCGTGACACGATGCGCCCCACCCGCAGCCTTCTGCCCGATGCCCATGCTGTTCTCCCCCTGATACCGGAAATGTCGTTATTGCTTTATCCCAGTACCGTAGAAGCGCAGCGCTGATCAGGCTTCATCCGAAAAGATTAGGGCCGCAGGCCGCCCGCAACGGCCGGGCACGCACCCGGCCGGCCGGTTCCGGCCCGCTGTGGAGGGGCGGCGGGTCGCCCGGGCCTGCGCCCGGACCGCCCGGCCTCGATCAGAAGTTGTACTTGGCGGTGAAGGCGGCGTAGTCGCGGTCGGCGTAGGGGCGTTCCGAGAAATGCGGATTGCCGAGGAACCAGTTGACGCTCACGCCCACCTGCAGCTTCTGCAGCCAGGTCAGGTTGACGCCGATGCTGGCGCGACGGTCCTTCTCGCCCATCAGCGAGCCCAGGCCCGACAGGAAGGACGAGTGGCCGTCGATGATCCCCGAGTAGTAGACCGGGATGTTCAGGTCCCAGCCCGAGACCACGTTCTTGCGGTCGATCAGGAACAGGAAGGCATAGCCCGAGGCATCGCGGGTGTAGGTGAGCTTCTCCGAGCAGCTGGTGGGGCCGCAGGCGGCTTCCTGGTCGGCCACGTGGATGTAGCCGGTCTCGCCGACGATGGTGAGCGAGTCCCAGAACAGGGCCGGGCCCACCACGTACAGGCCCGAGAGCAGGCCCTGCCAGACCTTGCCGCGCGTGGGCGTGGGCACCGGGCCAAGCAGGCCGCCGTCCACGTCCACCAGCACGTCGATGCCGTCGCGGTAGATCACCTCGCCACCGATGTTGGCGCCGAACAGCGAGGTCGAGAAGCTGAGCGCACTGAGGTCGATGCCGTCGAAGTACCTGATGTTGTAGGTCACAGGCACCTGCAGCCCGAGCTGCTCGGTGGTGATGTCCGGCACGCCCGGCAGCGGCGACGGCGCCAGCAGGGCGAAGCCGTAGTTCTGCACCGGCGCCGGCGTGGTGTTGTGGTAGCGCAGGCGGTACAGGCCGATGTTGGTGACCGGCGTGAGCTGGTACTTCAGGCCCAGGCCCCACTGGCCGTGGTCGCTGGGCTTGAGGTCGCGGCCGCGCTGCACGTTGATGTACTTGGGCGCCCCGGCCAGCAGCGGCTGCAGCGCCGACAGCAGCTCCGGCGGCAGCAGCAGGTTGGGGGCGCCGGCGTCGATCTGCGCCAGCAGCCCGCCCAGGCCTTCGAGGATCGGCGTGGTTAGCGGGTTGGTCGGCAGGTCCAGCAGGCGGGTGATCAGCTCCACCGCCTCGGGCACGTCGTCGGACAGGATGTTCACGTCCGAGAGGTTTTCCAGGAACAGCGGGTTGTCGATGCCGTAGATGAACTCCGCGCCCGGGCCCACCACGTCCGACACCGAGAAGTGCTCGCCCACCGGGTTGAGCTCGGTCTCCTTCCACTCCAGCTTGTACTGGCCCAGCACGGTCCACTGGCTGTCCAGCGCCAGCTGCATCGAGATCTGGTTGACCGGCATCAGGA
>DASUDL010000113.1:0-2038 GCA_036275615.1 Solimonas sp. | reverse complement strand
CGGTGGGCTGCGGCGAGGCCGGCGATGCCGGAGCCGATGACGGCGACCTTCATGGCCGCCGTCCCGGGAAATAAAAATGCTGCGAAGCGCCCCGAAACGAAGGAGGGAGGGAGGGAGGAGGAGAAGAGTCGCCTCGGGATTGCATCCTGGACCCGTGGGCCCGGATGGCTTCGCAGCAGCAAAATCTGTGGGGGTCGCTCCTCCTGCCTGTCGAGGAGATGGACTCGTTCGACAGGCGCGTGGTTCCCGCCCCGCTGCGGCAGAGCCGGTAAATTTTTGTGAACACCACCCCGCAGCGCCCGCGGCGCCGTTTGCCTGGATTCATGGGACCTCAGCGCAGCGCGAGCTGCCGTTCGAGCGCCTTCACGAGGTCCGGGTCGTCCGGCTTCGTGAGGCTGCTGTAGTGCGCCACGACCTTGCCGTCGCGGCCCACCAGATACTTGTGGAAGTTCCAGAGGGGCTGGCGGCCGGTCTGCCGCGCCAGCTCACGGAACAGCGGATTGGCGTCGGTGCCGCGCACCGCGCTCTTGGCGAACATCGGAAACTTCACGCCGAAGGTGTTCTCGCAGAAGTCGGCGATCTCCTTGTTGCTGGCCTTTTCCTGCGCGAAGTCGTTGGACGGGAAGCCCAGCACGACCAGGCCGCGGTCGCGGTAGCGGGAATGCAGCTTTTCCAGCCCTTCGTACTGCGGGGTGAAGCCGCAGTAGCTGGCGGTGTTGACCACCAGCAGCACCTGCCCGCTGTACTGGCACAGCGACTGCGGCTTTTCGTCCT
Organism: Solimonas sp.; assembly: GCA_036275615.1. GTDB lineage: Bacteria > Pseudomonadota > Gammaproteobacteria > Nevskiales > Nevskiaceae > Solimonas. Next base: position 1,264 of record DASUDL010000113.1, on the reverse strand, counting down.
GCAGGCGCGGGAACGTATGCTGCAGCAGCCCGGGGCAGGCGGCAGCCTGCGGCGGCGGCGCCACTTGGGCGGAGGCACCAAAGCCACAGGCGGCGACCAGGACAAAAACAGTCAGGCTTTTCATTTAGACCTCATAATGGCGGGGAACGAACATTTTGTCTAGGACAAACGAGAATGACCCTGTGCTTCGGTAGGAGTCGCCGGCGGGCGGCCAGGCCGCCCCTCGCGAGGCGACAGCGATGAGCGGCGAACAGGAGGCGGGACCGTTGGCGGCCATCGCCGCGGTCGAGCGGGATACCGGTTTGTCCAAGGACACTCTGCGAATCTGGGAACGGCGCTACGGCTTTCCGCAGCCGGTGCGGGATGCGCTCGGCGAGCGCGCCTACCCGGCCGAACAGGTGGAAAAGCTGCGGCTGCTCAAGCGCCTGATGGACACCGGCCACCGGCCCGGCAAGCTGGTGGGGCTGGAACTGGCGCAGCTGCAGGCGCTGGGCCAGGGCCTGGCGCAGGCCTCGACGCCCCGCACGGGTGTCGCCGCGCAGTACTGGAAGCTGCTGCAGGCGCACGACGTCGCCGGCATCCGCCGCCAGCTGAACCAGGCGCTGGTGGTCCTGGGGCTGGAGCGCTTCGTGGTCGAACACGTGGTGCCGATGAACGAGGCGGTGGGCGAAGGCTGGATGCGCGGCGAGCTGACCGTGGCGCAGGAGCATGTCTACACCGAGGCGCTGCAGGTGGTGCTGCGCCAGGCCATCGGCAGCCTGCCGGGAGGCGCGTCGCCACGCGTGCTGCTCGCGACCCTGCCGCAGGAAGGCCACGGCCTGGGCCTGCTGATGGCGGAAGCGCTGCTGAGCCTGCACGGCTGCCATTGCATCTCCCTGGGTGTCAAGGTGCCTCTGCACGACCTGGCCGCGGCGGCGGCAATGACGGAGGCGGACATTGTGGCCCTGAGTTTCAGTGCCGTCTTCCCGGCCAACCAGGCGGCCGCGGCCCTGCACGAACTGCGCAGCTTGCTGCCGGAAGGCACGGCGATCTGGGCGGGCGGCAGCAACGCCGCGCTGAACCGGCGCATGCTCGCGGGGGTCGAAGGAGTGCGCGACATCGCCCTGGTCGGTGGACTGGTGGCGCGCTGGAAGCAAGCAGCAATCGGCTCCGCGCCTTAAAATGGCCGGTTACACGAAAGACGCGTCATGTTGTATCCGGAACTGTTCAAGCAACTCGAGTCGGTCCGTTGGGACATGGACAAGGACATCCCCTGGGACAAGTT
>DASUDL010000112.1:0-8913 GCA_036275615.1 Solimonas sp. | reverse complement strand
GCCTGCTTCACCGGCTTGGCCAGCTTGCCGGCGCCCTTGGCCTTCTTCTTCAGGAACTGGTCGTTCAGGAACAGGCCGATCAGGGCGTCGGCCACCGTGGTCTTGGCGACCTTGGCGAAGCCCTGGCCCTCGAGCTTGAGCGCGTCATCGCGCGTCTTGCCGGCGGCCTTCTGGATGGTCTTCACCGCTTCCACCGGCGCCGGGTAGGCCTTGCCGGCCTTGCCCTGGATGAAGGGGATCGCGGTGCCGAACACCATCATCGACTCGATGTTGTCGAGCTTGAGCTTGCCCTTCTTCTGCTCGCGGCGGGCCTGCCAGTTGTACTTGCCCTCGGCGGCCTGCTTCACCAGCTTGATCGCGGCGTCCTTGAGCTTCTCGGGCGCCGTCACGCCGTCGACGGCGTGGATCTTGAGCGCGGCCTCGGCCTTGTGCTGCTCGCCGCCGGCAATCCACTCGATCGCATTGTCGGCACCGACCAGGCGCGGCAGGCGCACCGTGCCGCCGAAGCCCGGGAAGATGCCGAGCTTGACCTCGGGCAGGCCGACCTGGGCGGTCGCAGCCATGACGCGGTAGTCCGTGGACAGGGCCATCTCGAAGCCGCCACCCAGGGCGATGCCGTTGATCGCGGTGCAGGACGGGAACGGCAGATCCTCGATCGCCGAAAACACCTTGTTGGCCTCGAAGGCCCAGGCGGCGATTTCCTCTTCCGAGGACTGGAAGTTCTTGCCGAATTCGGTGATGTCTGCGCCGACGATGAAACCGTCCTTGGCGCTGGTCACGATCAGGCCCTTGATGCCGGAGGCCTTGGCGAGGGCTTCGCCGGCTTCCTTGAGCTCGCGCACCGTCTGGGCGTCGAACTTGTTGATGGCATCGCCTTGGCGGTCGAAGCAGAGCTCGGCGATACCGCCGTCGAGCGTGCTGACCTTGATGGACTGCCCTTGATACATGGCTTGCTGACCTCGCTGGATGAGAAAACGAAACCTGGGGGGATGCGCGCCGTGGAGGGATTCCGGATCCGGTGATGGGAAAGCTTCGGAAAACCTGGCGGGAACCCGGCGCGCCCGGAAATCGGGGCGCGCAATCATAGCCCCCGTCTCGCAGCCCCGTAAACCGAAGCGCGGCGGGGCTTTCGGGGCTTCCGGAAAGGCCATTTCGCCTGCGCCCGACCGAGCCCGGTGATCGTTTTTTGACAAGGCGTTTTTCAGAGTCCTACACTCGCCGGCAACTTTTCGGGGGAAAAGTCAATAGGGAGTCATGGCTGCCCGTGAGCGCTCGCTTCGCATCGGCACGCTGGACCAACCGGGTCGCTCGCACGACCCTGCCGCGGCTGTCGCACGCGCCCTGCAACGGGGCCGCAGGCGCCTGGCCCGCAACGACCTGCGCACCCTCGACGCCCACCTCTCGGCCATCCTCGCCGCAGCGCGCCCCTCGCGCCGCAACGCGGCCCTGCCTGCCATCGCCGCACGCGAGCTCGAGCTCCTGCGCACCCTGGTTCACCGCGTCATTCGCAATGCACGCGAATCCCTGGCCATTGTGGCCGCAACCCGTATGGAGCTCGTCACGCTTATGAAGAAGTCCGCGAAGAAGGGCGGTGCCAAGGCCGCGAAGCCCGCCGCCAAGGCGAAAAAGGCCGTCGCTTCGGTGAAGGCCAAGGCCAAGAAGGCTGTTGCCTCGGTCAAGGCCAAGGCCAAGAAGGCCCAGGCCAGCGCCAAGAAGTCGGTGAACAAGGCCAAGGCCAGTGCCAAGAAGGCGGTCAAGACGGTGAAGGCCAAGGCCAAGGCCGCGGCGAAGAAGCCGGTCGCCAAGGCCAAAGCCGCCGCCAAGAAGCCGGTGGCCAAGGCCAAGGCTGCGGTCAAGAAGCCCGTCGCCCAGGTGAAAGCCGCCGCGGCCAAGCCCGTGGCGCAGGTCAAGGCCGCTGCCGCCAAACCGGTCGCCCAGGTGAAGGCCGTGGCCACGGCCGCCCGCGAGAAGGTTGCCGCGGCCGCCGCCCCGGTCGTCACCGCCGTCCACAACATCACGCCCTCGCCGCTCTCGCGCGCCTTCCTGGCCACCTCGACGGGCCGCAAGGAGGCCGAGAAGGCCGCTCCGGAACCGGCGCCGGCGCCGAGCCCGGCCGCCACGCCGGCCCCCGCGCCGGCCGACACCCTGCCCTGACCGATCCGGCTGCAGGGAAAGCCCGCCTTCCGGCGGGCTTTTTGTTTGGGCCGCCAGCGGCGACAATGCGGCGAATCTTCATCCGCTTATCCGCATGAGCCTGTCGCTGGAACAGAGCACCGAGCTGTGCAGCCTGCTGTCGGACGCCAGCCGCCTGCGCCTGCTGCTGCTGCTCGAAAGCCACGAGCTGTCGGTGGCCGAACTGACCGAGGTCACTGATCTGGCCCAGAGCCGGGTCTCCACGCACCTGGCGCGGCTCAAGCGCGCGGGGCTGGTCCAGGACAAACGGGCCGGCAATGCCGCCTTCTATTCGGCCACCGGCAATGGCAACGAGGCCGGCGTGCTGTGGAAACAGCTGCGCGAGCGCCTCGACGATGCACAGACCCGGCTCGACCGCGAGCGTGCGGTGCAGGTGATTGCCGAGCGCAAGCAGGGCCAGACCTGGGCCGAATCCGTGGCCGGGCGCATGGAGTTGCACTACTCCCCGGGCCGCACCTGGGAAGCCACCGCCCATGCGCTGATCGGCCTGCTCGACCTGGGCGATGCCGTCGACATCGCCTGCGGCGACGGCGTGCTGGCCGAGCTCATTGCCGGGCGCTCGCGCAGCCTGACCTGCGTCGACATCAGCCCGACCGTGATCGCCGCCGCGCGCAAGCGCCTGCAGGCCTGGCCGCAGGTGGGCTTCCGCGAGGCCGACATGCATGCCCTGCCGCTGGAATCGGGCCGCTACGACCATGTGTTCCTGATGCACGCGCTGGCCTACACGCGCGACCCGAAGAAGGCCCTGCAGGAAGCGGCGCGCCTGCTGCGCCCCGGCGGGCGCCTGGTGGTGGCGGCCCTGGCCGAGCATGGCCACGAGGAGGCCATGCGTGCCTACGACCACCTGAATCTCGGCATCGCCCCGGAACGCCTGCGCAAGCTGCTGTCGGGCGCCGGCCTGCAGGTAGACCACTGCGCGGTGAGCTCGCGCGAGTCGCGCCCGCCCTACTTCGAGATCGTCAGCGCCCTCGCCCGCCGCGTCTGAGGCGCCGCGCTCACCACTGCGCGGGCTTGCCCTGGTGGAAGAATCCGCCGTTGGGGCCCTTGGCTGGCAAGGTCGCCGCCCAGACCACGCCCTCGGCGGCGGCCTCGGGGGTCAGGTCCGCTGCCGGGCCGCCCATGCGCGTACGCACCCAGCCCGGATCGACGGCATTGACCTTCACGTCACCGTGCGCGAGCTGCGCCAGCTTCAGGGTCACGGCGTTGAGCGCGGCCTTCGACACGCAGTAGGCCGCCGGTCCGGCCAGGCCGCGCGCAAAGGAGGCGTAGCCGCTGGAGACATTGACGATGCGGCCGTAGCCGCGCGCCAGCATCTCCGGCAACAGGGCCCGGCTGGTCCACAGCGCCCCGAGCGCGTTGACGCGGAAGGCGTCCTCGAAGGCCTCGTCGGCCGCGGCCAGGGCGTCGCCCTCGGGATAGATGCCGGCGTTGTTGACCAGCACGTCGATGCGCAGGTTGCGCCGCGCCAGCTGCAGGACCGCGGCCTCCACCGAGGCCTTGTCGGCCACGTCGAGGGCCACCATGCCGACCCGCAGCTTCTCGTCCTTGAGCGCCTGCACGGCCGCTTCGCCGGCCGCCGCCTCGCGGACGCCGAGCACCACCCTGAGGCCACGCCGGGCCAGCAAGCGCGCCGTTTCCAGCCCGATGCCGCGATTGCCGCCGGTCACCAGTGCGGTATGCGTCGCCATGGCACCCTCCCCCCGATCCGGGGCCAGACTACTCCAGTTTGCTACTCCAGCTCGCCGGCCCAGAGCGTCTTGCCGCTCTTCTTGGCCAGGTATTTCAGCTTCTCGCGGTGCGCGGCCAGCTCCTCCTCGCCCGGACGTACGACCGGCAGGGGGCCGTCGCCGGCACCCAGCAGCTCGGCGAAGCGCGAGCGGCGCCCACCCTGCCCACCCGAGCCGTCGTCGAGCACCAGGCGGCTCTGGCCGCCGGTCATGGCCAGGTAGACGTCTGCCAGCAGGCGGGCATCGAGCAGGGCGCCGTGGAAGTCACGGTTGGAGTTGTCGACGCTATAGCGCTTGCACAGGGCGTCGAGATTCACCTTCTGCCCGGGATGCAGCTTGCGCGCCATGCTCACCGTGTCGGTGATCGTGCAAACCTCCGCGAGCTTGCCCGGCAGACCGGCCAGCGCGAACTCGCGGTCGAGGAAGCCGACGTCGAAGCTGGCGTTGTGGATGATCAGCTCGGCGCCGGCGAGATAGTCCCAGAGCTCGCGCGCCAGTTCGGCGAAGCGCGGCTTGTCGGCGAGGAAGGCGTTGCTGATGCCGTGCACGGCCTCCGCGCCTGGATCGATCTCGCGGTCCGGCTGCAGGTAGCGGTGCCAGTGGTTCTGCGTCGGACGACGGTTGCGCAGCTCGACGCAGCCGATCTCGATCACGCGATGGCCGAGATCGACTTCGAGGCCCGTGGTTTCCGTATCGAGGACGATCTGGCGGTTCATGCGCGCAAGCCTAGCGGATGGCGCTGGCGGGTCAACCGGCCGCCAGGATCTGGGCGACGCCTTCGTTGGCCAGGCGGTCGGCGGCCTCGTTGCCGGCATGGCCGGCATGGCCCTTCACCCACTGCCACTGCACTTGGTGCCGGGCCGCTGCGGCGTCAAGCCGCTGCCAGAGATCCTGGTTCTTCACCGGCTTGTTGTCGGCGGTGCGCCAGCCGCGACGCTTCCAGCCCGGCAGCCATTCGGTGAGGCCCTGCATCACGTAGCTGGAGTCGGTGTAGAGCGTGACCTGGCAGGGCTCGCGCAGGGTTTCCAGCGCCATGATCGCGGCCATCAGCTCCATGCGGTTGTTCGTGGTCTGCAGCTCGCCGCCCTTGAGCTCGCGGACCTTGCCGTTGAACTCGAGCAGCGCGCCCCAGCCGCCGGGGCCCGGGTTGCCCTTGCAGGCCCCGTCGGTGTGAACGATGACGTGTTTCAAGTGGGATGGCGCGCGTGGAAGGGGCGCAATTGTCAGCCAGTCGTGTCCGGTTCGCCATCGCGGATGCGCTGTGCCGCCGGCACCCCCACGCCGACCAGGGGCCGGACCTGCGCGCGCGCGGTGCGGCCGATGAAGTTGATCGGCAGCACGCGCTTGCGTGCCACCAGCAGGTAGGCCTCCGCCAGGGGGGCCAGCAGCGCTCCCGGGCTCCAGGGCTGGCCGACCGAGCGCGGCGCCAGCCAGGGGAAGCCGACCCCGAAGCGACGGGTCTCGACCACGTCGTAGTCGAGCAGCTGCAGCCAGTCGCCCACGCGGCGGCTGCCGTAGAACTGTGCCGCGGCCGGGAAGTCGCGGTGCCGCAGGCCCAGGGCGGTGCGCCAGGCCCAGGGGCTCCAGGGCGAGAAGCCGAGCACGAACAGGCGACCGCGGTCGTTGAGCACCCGGTCCACCTCGCGCAGCACCTGGTGCGGCGAGCGCGAGAATTCGAGCGTGTGCGGCAGCAGCACCGCATCGACGCTCTTCGAGGCCAGCGGCAGACGCTCCGGCGCCACCAGTGCAGCGCCCCGGGCGCCCGGCACCGTGCCGAGCACGGCGCGGTGCAGGGTTTCGGCACTGGCGATCAGGCTGCCGTCGCCATCCCAGCTGCCGACCTGCAGCACATGCCGGCCGAAGACGTCCGGCAGCACGCGGGCGATCTCGCGGGCTTCGAGCGCCAGCAGGCGCTGGCCGCGCGGCGAGCGCGACCACTGTTCGAGCGCACCGCGATCGAGTGCGCGCAATCCGGAGAGATGACGCAAGCTGGCCATGGCTTTAGGCTCCGGAACATTCCTGCAGGGACCCGGTTTCACGTTACGCCATGATCGAGATCCATGCCATCCCGGCCTTCACGGACAACTACCTGTGGACCCTGGTGCGCGGGAACCGGGCGGTCGTTGTCGATCCGGGCGATGCCGCGCCGGTCCAGGCCTTCCTCGCGACGCGGAACCTGCGGCTTGAGGCCATCCTGGTCACCCACTGGCATCCGGACCACATCGGTGGCCTGAAGACACTGGCCGCCGGCAGCGACCTGCCGGTGCTCGGTCCGCGCGCCGAGGCCGCCCGCATTCCCGGCCTGACCCGCCTGCTCGACGAGGGCGACACGATCGAGGTGCTGGGCGAGTCCTGCATGGTGCTGGCCGTGCCGGGGCACACGCTGGGGCACATCGCCTTCCATGCGCCGGCGCCGCGCTGGCTGTTCTGCGGCGACACCCTGTTCAGCGCCGGCTGCGGACGGCTGTTCGAAGGCACCCCGGCGCAGATGCTGGCGTCGCTGGATCGGCTCGCCTCGCTGCCCGGCGACACCGCGGTGTACTGCACGCACGAGTACACGCAGTCCAACCTGGCGTTTGCCCTGGCGGTCGATCCGGACAATGCCGAGCTGCAGGCCCATGCGGCCCGCGTCCGGGCCTTGCGGGCGCAGGGGCGGCCCAGCCTGCCGACGCGCATCGACCGGGAGCGGGTGATCAATCCCTTCCTGCGCGCCGGCCAGCCGGTGCTGCGCGCCAGCGCCGAGCGCGAGTCGCAGAGCGTGCTGGCCGATCCACTCGCCGTCTTCACCGTGCTGCGTCGCTGGAAGGACGGCTTCAAGGCAGCCTGAAGCCGGGCGCCTGGGTGGATCGGTAGTGGCCGCAGCGCCAGTCAGGACCCGCCGGGGGCGGATTTCCCCCTGCCCAGCCCCCGCCGCTTCCCGTACAGTCCGGCTTCTACTGCGGAGGCGCCGCCAACAAGAAGCGCCCCGCCCGGGGTACTCGGCGGTTGGGAGACGGGATGAAGACGGCATGGATGGCCGCCCTGCTGACGCTCTGCGTTGGCTGGATGGGGGCGGCCGGGGCGTATGACGCGCCGGAGAATGAATCGATCTGGCCGCGCATCGCCGATGGCATGCGCATCGTCGATCCCGAGCAGCCCGACACCGTGATGTGGGCGCGCCGCTATGCGCGCCAGCCGGCGGCCTTCGCCGCCATGCTGGCCCGCTCCGAACCCTTCCTCTGGTACATCGTCGAGGCCGTCGAGTTGCGCGAGATGCCGCTGGAGCTGGCCCTCCTGCCCGCGGTGGAATCAGGCTTCGACCCCAAGGCCCGTTCCGCGGCCAAGGCCCGGGGCCTGTGGCAGTTCGTGCCCTGGACCGGCCGCGCCCTGGGCCTGTCGCGCACCGCCAACTACGACGCCCGCAACGATCCGGTGGCCAGCACCCGCGCGGCGCTGGGCTACCTGCAGGATCTGAACGACCGCTTCGACGACTGGCTCCTGGCCGTGGCCGCCTATAACGTCGGTGACGCCCGCCTGGCCTCGGCGCTGCGTCGGCAGGAAGGCAGCCGCTTCTGGGACCTGGCTGACCTGCCGCGCGAGACCCGCGAACACGTGCCGCGCCTGCTGGGCGTCGCCCTGCTGGTGAAGCAGCCGGAACGCTTCGGCGTGGTGCTCCCGGAAATCGCCAACCGCCAGGCCGCGGAACTGGTGCGCCTGCCGCGCGCCATCAACCTGGAGCAGGCGGCGCAGGATGCACGCATCGCCGATGACCTGCTGGAGCATTACAACCCGGGCCTCAAGGACGCCGCCAACACCAGCGGCAAGAAAGTGGTGCTGCTGCCTCCCGCCGAGGCCAGCCGCCTGCGCGAGGTGCTGGCGGCCAGCCAGTATCCGCCCGAACCGATGGCTCAGACGGTCGAGCACGTGGTGCGCCCCGGCGACTCGCTGTGGAGCATCGCCCGTCGCTACCAGGTCTCGGTCCGCGAACTGCGCAGCTGGAATGACCTCGGCACCAAGGCCGTGCTGCGACCCGGTCGCCGGCTGCAGCTCCGCATCGAGAGCTGAGCCCGGACCTGCGGCGCAGAAAAAACCCTCCGCGAAGGAGGGTTTTTCGTTTGTCGCACCCGCAGGAGGCGGGATTCAGTGGGCACGGGCCTCCGCCTTGGACGGGTCGGCCGCCACCGGCGCCGGCTCCTCCGGGCGCGGTTCGGGCTGACGTTCCAGCGCGAACTTGAGCACGTCCTCGATCCAGCGCACCGGCTCGATGTTGAGCGTGCTCTTCACCGTCTCCGGGATGTCGGCCAGGTCCTTGACGTTGTCGCGCGGGATCACCACCGTCTGGATGCCGCCACGCTGCGCCGCCAGCAGCTTCTCCTTGAGGCCACCGATGGGCAGCACCTCACCGCGCAAGGTGATCTCGCCGGTCATGGCCACATCCGCCCGCACCGGGATGTTGGTGAGCGCCGAGACCAGTGCCGTGCACATGGCGATGCCCGCAGAGGGGCCGTCCTTGGGCGTGGCGCCCTCGGGCACGTGCACGTGGATGTCCTGCGTTTCCGCGAACTTCGGGTCGATGCCCAGGGCCTTGGAACGCGAGCGCACGACCGTGAGCGCCGCCTGGATCGACTCCTGCATGACGTTGCCCAGCGAACCGGTCTGCGTGAGCTTGCCCTTGCCCGGCGCCAGCGCCGCCTCGATCGTCAGCAACTCGCCGCCGACCTCGGTCCAGGCCAGGCCCGTGACCTGTCCCACCTGGTTGGTCTCCTCGGCGCGGCCGTAGCGGAACTGCGGGACGCCCAGGTACTTGTCGAGGTTTTCCTCGGTGACGGTGACGCTGCTGCCGCCATCCTTGCTGAGCAGCTGCTTGACGACTTTGCGGCACAGCTTGCTCATCAGGCGCTCGAGGCTGCGCACGCCTGCCTCGCGCGTGTACAGGCGGATCGTCGCCCGCAGGGCGTCGTCGCCGACCGTCAGCTCGCCGTCCTTGAGGCCGTTGTTCTTCATCTGCTTGGGC
>DASUDL010000111.1:0-6205 GCA_036275615.1 Solimonas sp. | reverse complement strand
AACCACCCGATCCCATCCCGAACTCGGAAGTGAAACGCAGCTGCGCCAATGGTAGTGTGGCCTAAGCCATGCAAGAGTAGGTCATCGCCAGGGTTTTTATCCCAAAACGCCGCCCCCAAAGGGCGGCGTTTTTCTTTGCGTCGGTCGAAAGACGCGCGTCGCGGCCTTCGCTATTCCGGCCCGCTTGTGCCACTGTGGATGGCGGCCCGGGCGCGAGGTTCACGCTCCCGTGCTGCCGACGCCGAAGCCCGTCCCGCGAGGGCGGTCGCCGTGGTCCGGGACTGGCAAAAAAGATTCGCGAAAGGGCTGAAATTCACGCTTTTCGCCCTTGAGCCGCGCCCGCACGCACGCGTATAATTTGCGCCCCACGCCCGGGGGTTTCCTTGGGCTTGCTTGGATCCACCGTGTCCCGAACCCCTGCAGCCACGAACCGCCTGGCGCGTAAAGCCGCGCTGGCACAGTTGCTGGCCGGGGGTGTCGTGGCGGTCCTGCTGGGCGCCCTGTACGGGCTGCCCGCGGCCGCGGCGACGATCACCGGGGCTTCGGCGGTCGCGCTGGGCACGTTCCTGATGGGGCGCGCCCTGCTCGAAGGCGGCGTTACGACGGCGACCGGCGCACTGATGCGCCTCGTGGTCGGCGTGTTCGCCAAGTGGGTGCTGGTCCTGGCGCTGGGCGTGCTGGCGATCGGTGTCTGGAAGCTCCCGCCGCTGCCGCTGCTGGCGGGGCTGGTGGCCGCCCTCGCCGCATCCGCGGCGACGGCAATGCAGCGACGATGAATTCAACCAGGTTGGACGCAATGGCAAGCGAAGCCGAACTCACCCCGACGAGCTACATCCAGCACCACCTCAAGAACCTGACCATCCAGTTCGGCGAGGGCGGCTTCTGGCAGCTCAACGTCGACACGCTGGTCATGGCGGCGCTGATGGGCTTCACCATGGTGTTCGCCTTCTGGCTCGCCACGCGCAAGGCCACCTCCGGCGTGCCGGGCAAGTGGCAGGCCTTCGTCGAGATCGTGCTCGAGTTCGTGGATGCCCAGGCGCGCGACGCCTACCCGGGCCGCAGCAAGCTGGTGACGCCGATCGCGATCACCCTGTTCTGCTGGATCCTGATGATGAACCTCATCAAGATGATCCCGGCCGACTTCTTCGCCATCCCGCTGCACGCCGCCGGCATCGAATACTGGAAGCCGGTCCCGACCGCCGACGTCAACGCCACGCTCGGCATGTCGTTCAGCGTCTTCTTCCTGATGATCTTCTTCGCCCTTCGCGCGAAGGGCCTGGGCGGCTTCGTCCATGAGTTCTTCACCGCGCCGTTCGGCCCGTGGATGTTCCCGGCCAACATCCTGCTCAACATCGTCGAGCTGCTCAGCAAGCCGGTTTCGCTGGCGATGCGACTGTTCGGCAACATGTATGGCGGCGAAATCGTCTTCCTGCTGATCTGGGTCCTCGGTGGCGTCGGCATCGCCGGCGCGATCGCCGCGGGCGTCTTCGGCCTCGGGTGGATGCTGTTCCACCTGCTGGTGATCCCGCTGCAGGCCTTCATCTTCATGATGCTCTCGATCGTGTACCTGAGCCTCATGGAAGAGCATCACTGAACCACGCTGCAAACCTTCATCCTTTCCTTTCACTCGTAAATCCGCTCGGAGAAACACCATGGAAGCTCTCGCCCTCCTCGCCAACGTGCAGGCCTCGACCATCCTGGCCATCGGCATCATGATCGGCCTCGCCGCCCTCGGCGCCGGCCTGGGCCTGGCCATCATGGCCGGCAAGTTCCTCGAGTCCGCCGCCCGCCAGCCGGAGCTGATCCCGGTCCTGCAGGTCCGCATGTTCATCACCGCCGGCCTGATCGACGCCGCGTTCATCATCACGGTCGCCGTCGGCCTGATGTTTGCCTTCGCGAACCCGCTGATCGGCCCGTTCATCGAGCGCCTGGGCTGATCCGCCCCACCGAGCCCGCGCCCGGCTGATCGCCGGCGCGGGTTGCCGTGCAGGACCCGGAAGGGTCCCGAAAGACACCGGATAGAGCGCAGCCATGAACATCAATGCAACCCTGATCGCCCAGGCGCTGGCCTTCGCCGGCCTCATCTGGATCATCGCGACCAAGATCTGGCCGCCGCTGCTCGCTGCCATCGAGGAGCGCCAGCAGAAGATCGCCGAGGGCCTGGCCGCTGCCGACCGCAGCAAGAAGGACCTGGCGCAGGCCGAGGAGAAGGTCAACGAGGTCCTGCGCGAAGCCCGCGCCAAGGCCAACGAGATCATCGCCCAGGCCGAGGCCCGTCGCGCCCAGATCATCGACCTCGCCAAGGACGAAGCCCACGCGGAAGCCAAGCGCATCCGCATCCAGGCCGACGCCGAGATCGACGCCGCGGCCACCCGCGCCAAGGAAGAGCTGCGCCGCCAGGTCGGTGCCCTCGCCGTGGCCGGTGCCGAGCGCCTGATCCGCAAGGAGATCGACGGCAACGCCCACAAGGCGCTGCTGGACGAGCTCGCCGCCGACATCTGATCCGGACGACGCCATGAGCCAAGCAGTCACCCTCGCACGCCCCTACGCCCGCGCCGCGTTCTCGCTCGCGCAGGCCCAGGGCGCGCTGCCCAAGTGGTCGGGCATGCTGGGCTTCGCCGCCCAGGTGGCCGCCCATCCCGACGTGCAGGCCCTGTTCGGCCACCCGCGCATGGACGTCGCCGCGCTCACCCGGATGGTGCTGCCCAAGGGCGACGCCGACGCGGGCTTCGAGCGCTTCGTCGTCGTGCTGGCCGCCAACCGGCGCCTGGCGCTGCTGCCGGAGATCGCCGGGCTGTACGAGCAGCTGCGCGCCGAGGCCGAGCGTGTCGTCAAGGCGACGGTGACCTCCGCGGTCGCCCTGGACGCCGATGCCATCGCCCGCCTCACCGCTTCGCTCAAGCGTCGCTTCGGCCGCGAGGTCGAGATCACCGCCAGCGTCGACCCCGCCCTGATCGGCGGTGCCGTCGTGGACGCGGGCGACGTGGTCATCGATGGCTCGATCCGCACCAAGCTGGCGCGCCTCGGCGCGGCGCTGGCGAACTGATCCGATTTTCCTTTGAACCAAGCGCCGGCCCCGGCCGGACGACCCAGGGACATACCCATGCAGACGCTCAACCCGTCCGAAATCAGTGAACTGATCAAGGCCCGCATCGAATCGGCCGGCCTCTCGGCCGATGCCCGCAACGAAGGCACCGTGACCTCCGTCTCCGACGGCATCGTGCGCATCCACGGCCTGGCCGACGTGATGCAGGGCGAAATGGTCGAGCTGCCGAACAACACGTTCGCGCTGGCGCTGAACCTCGAGCGCGACTCGGTCGGTGCCGTGGTGCTGGGTGACTACGAGCACCTGCGCGAAGGCGACGTGGCCAAGACCACCAACCGCATCCTCGAGGTGCCGGTCGGTCCCGAGCTGCTCGGCCGCGTGGTCAACGCGCTGGGCGAGCCGATCGACGGCAAGGGCCCGCTGAACGCCAAGCTGAGTTCGCCGGTGGAGCGCGTGGCCCCGGGCGTCATCTGGCGCCAGTCCGTCGCGCAGCCGGTGCAGACCGGCTACAAGTCGGTCGACAGCATGATCCCGATCGGCCGCGGCCAGCGCGAGCTGGTCATCGGCGACCGCCAGACCGGCAAGACCGCCCTGGCGATCGACGCGATCATCAACCAGAAGTCCTCGGGCGTTAAGTGCGTCTACGTGGCCATCGGCCAGAAGAACTCGACCATCGCCAACATCGTCCGCCGCCTCGAAGAGAACGGCGCGATGGCCTACACCACGGTGGTCGCCGCCTCGGCGTCCGAGTCGGCCGCGATGCAGTACATCGCCCCGTACTCCGGCTGCGCCATGGGCGAGTACTTCATGGACCGCGGCGAAGACGCCCTGATCGTGTACGACGACCTGTCCAAGCAGGCCGTCGCCTACCGCCAGATCTCGCTGCTGCTGCGCCGCCCGCCGGGTCGCGAAGCCTACCCCGGCGACGTGTTCTATCTCCACTCGCGCCTGCTCGAGCGCGCGGCCCGTGTTTCGGCCGAGTACGTCGAGAAGTTCACCAACGGCGCCGTCAAGGGCAAGACCGGCTCGCTCACCGCGCTGCCGATCATCGAGACCCAGGCCGGTGACGTCTCGGCCTTCGTGCCGACCAACGTGATCTCGATCACCGACGGCCAGATCTTCCTCGAGACCGACCTGTTCAACGCCGGCATCCGCCCGGCCGTGAACGCCGGTATCTCCGTGTCCCGCGTCGGCGGCGCCGCGCAGACCACGATCATGAAGAAGCTCTCGGGCGGCATCCGCATCTCGCTGGCGCAGTACCGCGAGCTCGCGGCCTTCGCCCAGTTCGCCTCGGACCTCGACGAAGCCACCCGCAAGCAGCTCGAGCGCGGCCAGCGCGTCACCGAGCTGATGAAGCAGAAGCAGTACGCGCCGATGTCGATCGCCCAGATGGCGCTCTCCATCTACGCCGTCAACGAGGGTTACCTCGACGACGTGCCGCTGAACAAGATCCTGGCCGTCGAAGCCGGCCTGCACGCCCACCTGAGCAACACCCAGGGCGCGCTGGAGAAGAAGATCGTCGAGACCGGCGCCTGGGACAAGGAAATCGAAGCCCAGTTCAAGCAGGTCATCACCGAGTTCAAGTCCACCGGTACCTGGTAAGGAACTGACATGGCTGGCGGCAGGGAAATCAAGACCAAGATCAAGAGCGTGCAGAACACCCGCAAGGTGACGCGCGCCCTCGAGATGGTCTCCGCATCGAAGATCCGCAAGGCGCAGGACCGCATGAAGGCCTCGCGTCCGTATGCGCGCCTGATGCGCCAGGTCATCGGCCACATCGCGCAGGCGAACACCGAGTACGTGCACCCGTTCATGGCCAAGCGCGACGGAATCAAGCGCATCGGCTACATCGTGGTGTCGACCGACCGCGGCCTGTGCGGCGGCCTCAACTCGCAGATGTTCCGCCGCATCCTGGCCGACATGCGCGGCTGGCAGGAGAAGGGCGTCGAGGTCGACGTGGTCTGCATCGGCCAGAAGGCGTCGGTGTTCTTCCGCCGTCTCAAGGTCAACATGGTCGGTTCGGTCACCCACCTCGGCGAGAAGCCGGCGCTGGAGCAGCTGGTCGGCGTGATCAAGGTGATGCTGGACGGTTACGCCGCCGGCAGCCTGGACCGCGTGTTCCTCTGCTACAACGACTTCATCAACACGATGACCCAGCGCGCGACGCAGGACCAGCTGCTGCCGCTGCCGGCCGCCGAGAAGCTCGACGCCAAGCACGACTGGGACTACCTGTACGAACCCGACCCGGCCACCGTGCTGGACCAGGTGCTCACGCGCTACGTCGAGTCGCTGGTCTACCAGGCCGTGCTCGAGAACCTGGCGTCCGAGCACGCGGCGCGCATGGTGGCCATGAAGGCGGCCTCCGACAACGCGACCAAGCTGATCGGCACCCTGAACCTGATCTACAACAAGGCCCGCCAGGCCGCGATCACCCAGGAAATCTCGGAAATCGTCGGCGGCGCCGCCGCAGTTTGACCCCAACCCCCTGTAGGAGCGGCTTCAGCCGCGAAGCACTTCGCCTCGCAGCCCCCAGCGCTCCAGCAGACCAAAGAATCGCTTCCCAGAGGAAACAGCAATGAGCCAGGGCAAGATTGTTCAGATCATCGGCGCGGTCGTGGACGTCGAGTTCCCGCGCGCGGACGTGCCGAAGGTGTACGACGCACTGAAGGTCGACGGCACCGAGATCACCCTCGAGGTGCAGCAGCAGCTCGGCGACGGCATCGTGCGCACCATCGCGCTCGGCTCGACCGACGGCCTGAAGCGCAACCTGGTCGCCCGCAACACCGGCGCCGCGATCTCCGTGCCGGTCGGCAAGGAGACCCTGGGCCGCATCATGGACGTGCTGGGCAACCCCATCGACGAGGCCGGCCCGGTCACCACCAAGGACCACTGGGAAATCCACCGCGCCGCCCCGTCGTACGAAGAGCAGTCCTCGGGCAACGAGCTGCTCGAGACCGGCATCAAGGTGATCGACCTGATGTGCCCGTTCGCCAAGGGCGGCAAGGTCGGCCTGTTCGGCGGCGCCGGCGTCGGCAAGACCGTCAACATGATGGAGCTGATCAACAACATCGCCAAGCAGCACGCCGGTCTCTCGGTGTTCGCCGGCGTGGGTGAGCGTACCCGCGAGGGCAACGACTTCTACCACGAGATGAAGGACTC
>DASUDL010000110.1:0-34990 GCA_036275615.1 Solimonas sp. | reverse complement strand
CCGGCATCAGGAACCTCAACGGCCTTGTGGCCCGGCTCAGTTCTTGAGCACGGTGAATTCAACGCGACGATTGCGGGCGCGGCCCTCCTCCGTCTCGTTGTCGGCCACCGGGTTGTTCTCGCCATAGCCTTCGACCGTCAGTCGGCTGCCATCGACGCCACGGTCCACGAGGAAGTCGCGGACGGAATTGGCACGTCGCTGCGATAGCAGGAGGTTGTACGCGTTTGTACCCAAGGCGTCCGTGTGACCGCCGATCTCGATTCGCAGATCGGCTTGCGACAGCATGCCGAGCACCACGCGGTCGAGCACGCGACGCGCACCCTCGGTGAGCTTGGCGGAGTCGAACTCGAAGTGCACATCGTTGAGCACAACCACGGTCTGCTCTTCCTCGACGCAACCGCGGGCATTGACCTTGAAGCCCGGCGGCGTGTCGGGACATTCGTCCTGCGCGTTAGGCACGCCATCGCCGTCCAAATCGTCGTTGATGGGGGCAGCAGGAACCTCGGCCGGGCATCCGCGACTGTCGACCAGAACGCCCGCAGGGGTCATCGGGCACTCGTCGCGACTGTCAGGCACGCCGTCGCTGTCGGAGTCGGCATCGACAGCCGGTGCGGCCGCGGCGGTTTCGACCGCGGCCGGCTCGTCACCTGCGAAGCTGTACAGCACGCCGAGATTGACGCGGGCATCGAATACCACATCCTCGTCGGTGTAGGTCTCGCTATCGAAGATCGCGTAGTAGCGGGCCTCGCCGCGCAGCTTGAGTTGCTCGCCGCCGGCCTGCAGGCCCACGCCGACGTCGAGGTAGGGCGCGAGCTGGCCCTTGGCGCTGCCATAGTCCTCGAACTGCATGCCCGTGCCGCCGAGTACGAAGGCGGCGAAGCGGGACGGCCCCAGCAGATACCGCAGATCGATGCCCAGGCCGAGGGTGCGCTGCGATTCCTCGGTGGCCTCGGTCTTGGAAGTGTGGCCGAACAGGCCCAGCTCCAGGGACAGCGGCGCACTCAGCGGCGCGCCGTAGATCAGGTGGGCGCCGATACCGTCGTCGCGCGCACGAACGTCGTCCTGCTTCACGTAGCTGCCAAACAGGCCGAAGTAGTTCGGCGGGGCGTCGTCGGCCAGCAGCGGGGTGGAGACCATGCAGGCCAGGGCGCAGGCAGCCAGGGGCTTCAGCTTCATCACGACGCTCACTCCATGTGGGGGGTGCTCGCGGCCTACTGCCGTTGCCCCGAACTGGGGCAATATTAACCGTCCCCCCGTGCCGGCGCGAAATCGCGCCTCCCCTGGAGAATCCCGATGACCTCCCGTGCCGCCCGCTGCCTGCCGGTGACCCTGGCCCTGCTGGGCCTACCCGCGTTCGCCGCGGCCCTCGATTACCCGGCCTCGCCCCGTGGGGCAGTCACCGACACCTACTTCGGTACGGTGGTCGAGGACCCTTATCGCTGGCTGGAGGACACGGATGCCGCAGCCACGCGCGAATGGGTCGAGGCCCAGAATCGCCTGAGCCTGCCGCTGCTGGCCGGGCTGCCCGAGCGCGGCGCGATCCGCGAGCGCTTGCGCGAGCTCTGGAACTACGAGCGCTACGATCTCGTGGAGAAGCAGGCCGGGCAGTATTTCTACCGCCGCAATGACGGCCTGCAAAACCAGTCGGTCCTGTACGTGCAGGCACCCGGCGGTGCCGCGCGGGCACTGCTCGATCCCAACCAGCTTTCCGCCGACGGCACCGTGGCGCTGACCCAGTTCCGGGTCTCGCCCGACGGTCGCCGGCTGGCCTACGGCATCGCCGCGTCGGGCTCGGACTGGAACGAGTTCCGGGTCCGGGACGTGGCCACCGGCGTCGACCTCGACGAGCGCCTCACCCGCATCAAGTTCTCGACCATCGCCTGGACCCGCGACAGCCGCGGCTTCTTCTACTCCCGCTACCCCGATCCCCCGGCGGGCGCGGCGGCCGGCACCTTCGATGCGCTGGCCAACCAGAAGCTCTGGTACCACCGCGTCGGCACGCCGCAGTCCCAGGACGTGCTGGTGCACGAGGACGCTACCCATCCCAAGTGGGGCTGGCAGGCGCGCGTGACCGATGACGGCCGCTATCTCGTGCTGTCGGTCTGGCAGGGCTCGGCCGGCGAGAACGCCATCCACGTGAAGGATCTCGGCGATCCCCAGGCCCCCAAGCTGGATGCGCCGCTCCTGCCGCTGGTGCCGGAGTTCAAGGCCCAGTACGAGCTGATCGGCAACCGTGGTAGCCAGTTCTACTTCCGCAGCAACGAGGGCGCCGCGCGCGGCCGTGTCGTGGCCGTGGATGTGGCTGCCTCCGAGCCGCGGGCCTGGAGGACCGTGGTCGCGGAGCAGGCCGACACGCTCAAGCACGCCCTGTTCGCGGGCGGGCAGCTCGTGGTGCTTTACCTGCACGATGCCACCTCGCGCCTGCAGCGCTATAGCCTGGACGGCAAGCCGCTCGGTGCCATTGCCCTGCCGGGCCTGGGCAGCATCCCCGACCTGTCGGTGGGCGGCGTGCAGATCTCCGGCGACCTCGACGATGCCGAGCTGTTCTATGGCTTCGCGTCGTACAACCGGCCGCAGACCAACTACGTCTACGACCTGAAGCGCGGCAAGGGCCGCGTGTTCCAGCCGCTGAAGCTGAAGTTCAATCCAGCGGACTACGTCACCGAACAGGTCTTCTACCGCTCCAAGGACGGCACGCGCGTGCCGATGTTCCTGTCCTATCGCAAGGGCCTGAAGCGCAACGGCCGCGCGCCGACCCTGCTCTATGGCTACGGCGGCTTCGACATCTCCCAGACGCCCAACTTCTCCGTGCCCAGCCTGGTGTGGATGGAGCGTGGCGGCATCTACGCCGTGGCCAACCTGCGCGGCGGCGGCGAGTACGGCAAGGCCTGGCACGAGGCGGGGACCAAGGAGCGCAAGCAGAACGTCTTCGACGACTTCATCGCCGCCGGCGAATACCTGGTGGCCGAACGCTGGACCTCGCCGGCACACCTGGCGATCAGTGGCCGCTCCAATGGGGGACTGCTGGTCGGTGCCACGCTCAACCAGCGTCCCGACCTGTTCGCGGCGGCCCTGCCGGCCGTGGGCGTGCTCGACATGCTGCGCTACCACCGCTTCACGATCGGCTGGGCCTGGGCCGGCGACTACGGCACCTCGGACAGCGAGGAGGGCTTCCGCTACCTGTCGGCCTATTCGCCGGTGCATACCGTGCGCAAGGGCACGGCCTATCCGGCGGTGCTGATCACCACGGCCGATCACGACGACCGCGTGGTACCCGGGCATTCGTTCAAGTATGCCGCGGCCCTGCAGTGGGCCCAGGGGGGGGACAAGCCCGTACTGATCCGCATCGACGTGAAGGCCGGTCACGGCGCCGGCAAGCCGATCGCCATGCAGATCGAGGAGGAGGCCGACAAGCTGGCCTTCCTCGAGCAGTACACGCGCGCGAAATAGCCCGGCACGACTCCAGCCCGCACACTCCGTTTGGAGGAGGAAGCCCCGTCCCCGCCCGCCAATGATGGCAGCCACAAGCGACGCACCCGCAAAGGGTGTGATCCGAAAAACAGGCAGATGCCACGGGGAGAGCTTCAGTGACGCAGGGACAGGGATGTCAGGACGCCGGTCGCGAGGACCTTGGCGCTGAAGGATTCGCGCGCCGTCGCGTGCTCGCGGGGTTGGCTGCCACCGCTGCCTGGGTGCCAGCCTTCCGCATCGGCCCGGCTGACGCGCAGGCCCGCTGTGCCGCGCCGCCGGACTTCCCGGCCGACCTGCCGCTGTACCAGCAGGCCTACGAGAACTGGGCCGGTGATATCCGCATCGAGGCGCTCTGGACCTGCGCGCCGCGCGCGCCGGCCGACGTCGTCGCGCTCGCGAACTGGGCCCACGCCCAGGGCTGGACCCTGCGCCCGCGCGGTTCCATGCACAACTGGTCGCCGCTGACCGTGATGCCGGGCGCGGGTTGCCAGACGCGCGTCGTCCTGGTCGATACCACGCAGGCCTTCACCCAGATCGAGCTGCTGAGTCCGCTGCCGCAGGCTGCCGTGCGCGTGCAGGCCGGTGTCTACATGGACCAGCTGCTGGTGTTCCTGCAGGACGCCGGGCTGGGCCTGGCCGCCTCGACCGCGCCGGGTGACGTCACCATCGCCGGCGTGCTGGCTGTCGACGGCCATGGCACCGGCATTCCCGCCCGCGGCGAGACCCTGGCCCGCGGCCACAGCCTGGGTTCGCTCAGCAATCTGGTGCTGTCGCTGACCGCCGTGGTCTGGGACGAGACGACTCAGGCCTACGTCCTGCGGACCTTCGAGCGCAGCCATCCGCACAGTGCGGCGGTGCTGACGCACCTGGGCCGGATCTTCGTCACCGAAGTCACCCTGCGCGTCGGCCCCGACTACATGCTGCGCTGCCAGAGCCGGCTCGACATCCCGGCCGCCGAGCTGATGGCGCTGCCGGCCGCCGCCGGCCCGCGGGCGCTGTCGCGCTTCCTCGACCAGAGTGGCCGTGCCGAGGTGATCTGGTTCCCGTTCACCGACAAGCCCTGGCTCAAGGTCTGGACACCGACACCGCTCAAGCCCCTCCTGTCGCGCAAGGTCGACGGTCCGTACAACTATGTCTTCGCGGATTCGATCCCGCGCGAGGTCTCCGACCTGGCCGACCAGATCGTCAGCGGCCAGACGGCGGCGACGCCGCTGTTCACCAACACCGAGCTGGCCGCCATCACCACGGCCATGCTGGCGACGCGCAGCCAGGACCTCTGGGGCCACTCGAAGGACCTGCTGCTCTACGTCAAGCCGACCACCCTGCGCGTCACCGCCAACGGCTACGCGATCCATACCCGCCGCGCCGACATCCAGCGGGTGGTCGGCGAGTTCTTCGCCCAGTACCAGGCGATGATCGCGGCCTGGCAGGCACGCGGCGAGTACCCGATCAACGGGCCGGTGGAGATCCGCATTACCCAGCTCGAGCGCCCTGGCGATGTGGGCATCCCCGGCGCCCAGGCGCCCGCGCTGTCGGCGCTGCGCCCGCGGGCCGACCACCCGGACTGGGATGTCGCCGTCTGGCTGGACCTGCTGACCTTCCCCGGTACCCCGGGCGCCAACGCCTTCTTCCGCGAGTTCGAGCAGTGGGCCCTGCAGAACTATCGGGGGGACTACGCCCTCGTGCGCGCCGAGTGGTCCAAGGGGTGGGGCTACGGCGAGCAGACCGCCTGGAGCGACCCCGACTTCCTGCAGCGCCACGTCCCCGACAGCTTCCGCGACGGCGGACCGCGCGACTGGGACTGGGCGCTGCGCCGGCTCAACGCCCTGGATCCGCATCGCGTCTTCAGCAACCCGCTGCTGGACCGGCTGCTCCCGGGCTGAGCCCGGCGGCCGCAACGGCCGCGCGCCTGCTGTCGGCGGGCCCGGCTGGCGTGCGCTGTGCGTGCTTGCCCGTACGCTTGCGTATGGCCTAGACTGACAGGGTCAGTACGCCCCCGTATGGTCTGCCCATGTCGCCCTCCGCAAGCCCCGCCGAAGCCAAGCAAAGCCTGAACGCCGGCGACTGGGCGCGGGCGGCGCTCGACGCCCTGGCGGCCGGCGGCATCGACGCGGTCGCGGTCGAGCCCCTGGCGCGCCAGCTCGGCGTCACCAAGGGCAGCTTCTACTGGCACTTTGCCAACCGCGAGGCCCTGCTGCGTGCCGCGCTGGAGCTGTGGGAGAAGCGCGAGACCGAGGACGTGCTCGCCCGCATCGGCGACGAGAGCGATCCCTACGAGCGCATCGTCAAGATCTTCAAGGAAGCCAATGCCGGCTATCGCGCCGGCCGTCTCTATCTGGCGATCGCTGCGGCCGAGGACAAGCCGCTGGTGCGCGAGTTCGTGCAGCGCGTCTCCGAGCGGCGCATGGACTACCTCGTCGAGTGCTACCAGGCGCTCGGCTTCGACCGGCCGCGGGCGCGTCACTGGGCACGCTTCGCCTACGCCACGTTCATGGGCAACCTGCAGATCCGTCGTGATACCCCGGACCTGATGCCGACCGGGGCGCCGTTCAACGAATACCTGAAGCTGATGATCAAGACGCTCATTCCCCGGGAGGGGGTGGACAAGAGCGCCGACCACCCGCACGTCGTCAGCATGCGCCGCGCGGGCAGCCCCTAACCCGGAGTCCTCCCATGTCCAGTCTCGCCGTCTCCCTGCTTGCCTTCTCCGCCTTCTGGGCTCTGGCCTATGCCGGCGCCCCCCTGCTGGTCTGGACCATCGCGATCGGCGTCCTGCTGGTTGCGCTCCAGGCTGTCGGCGCCCTGGGGACCACGGCTTTCGCGGTCGTCGGCGGCCTCTACGCCGTGCTCGCCATCCTGCTCAACGTCCGCCCGCTGCGTCGAGCCCTGATCACCGGCCCGGTATTCGGCGTGTTCAAGAAGGTGCTGCCGGAGATGTCGTCCACCGAGCGCGAGGCGCTGGAGGCCGGTGACACCTGGTGGGAGGCCGAGATGTTCCGCGGTCGTCCGGACTGGCAGAAGCTGCTCCAGTTCCAGTACACCGCGCTCACGCCCGAGGAGCAGTCCTTCCTCGACAACGAGTGCGAGCAGCTGTGCAAGCTTTGTGACGACTGGAAGATCGAGTACGAGCTCAAGGACCTGCCGCCGGAGGTCTGGGCCTACATCCGCGAGAAGAAGTTCCTGTCGATGCTGATCAAGAAGGAATACGGCGGCCTTGGCTTCTCGGCCAATGCGCAGTCGGCCGTCGTCACCAAGCTCGCCACCAAGTCCATCGCCATGGCCGTGACGGTGATGGTGCCCAACTCCCTGGGCCCCGGTGAGCTGCTGATGCACTACGGCACCGACGCGCAGAAGAAGCAGTGGCTGCCGGGCCTGGTCTCCGGCAAGGAAATCCCCTGCTTCGGCCTGACGGGGCCGGAGGTGGGCTCCGACGCGACCGCCATGCCGGATCTCGGCACGGTCTGCTACGGCGAGCACGAGGGTCATCGCGTGCTCGGCATCCGCCTGAACTTCTCCAAGCGCTACATCACCCTGGCGCCGATCGCGACGGTCGTGGGCCTGGCCTTCAAGCTGCGCGATCCCGATGGCCTGCTCGGCGACCGGAGCAAGAGCGACTACGGCATCACCTGCGCGCTGATTCCGGCCCGGCATCCGGGCGTGGAGATCGGCCGCCGTCACTATCCCGGCGCGGCCTTCCACAACGGCACCATCCACGGCCACGAGGTGTTCATTCCGGTGGACTGGATCATCGGTGGCCCGGCGATGGCGGGGAAGGGCTGGCGCATGCTGGTCGAGTGCCTGTCGGCCGGACGCGGGATCTCGCTGCCGGCGCTGGGCACGGCCGCGGGCCAGACCGCGTACCGCATGACCGGCATCTATGCCCGCTTCCGTCGCCAGTTCCGCGTCTCGATCGGCAAGTTCGAGGGCGTGCAGGAGGCCACCGGCCGCATCGGCGGACTGGCCTACACGCTGGAGGCCATGCGCATTCTCACGGCCTCGGCCGTCGACCACTGCGCGCCGTCGGTGGTGACCGCCATCGCCAAGTACCACATGACCGAGCTGATGCGGAAGATTGTGCTCGACGGCATGGACGTGATGGCCGGCAAGGCCATCCAGCAGGGTCCGCGCAACTTCATGGCCACGGCCTACAAGGCGGCGCCGGTGGCGATCACGGTGGAGGGTGCCAACATCCTCACCCGCAACCTGATGATCTTCGGTCAGGGCGCCATCCGCTGCCATGAGTACGTCTTCCCGGAGATGGAGGCCGCGCGCGAGAACGACCTGAAGAAGTTCGACCGCCTGCTGTTCGGCCACATCGGCTTCTCGATCAACCGTGCCGTGCGCGCACTCACCCTCGGTCTCACCGGCGCCCGCCTGGCGCGGGCGCCGGTCGAGGGCGAGATGGCGGCGTACTTCCGCCAGCTGGAGCGCTTCTCCGCCGCCCTGGCCTTCAGCTCCGACCTCACCATGGGCGTGCTCGGCGGCAAGCTGAAGTTCATGGAGCGCCTGTCGGCGCGCCTGGGCGACGTGCTCAGCCAGCTGTACATCGCCTCGGCGGTGCTCAAGTACTACCTGGAGGGCCAGCGCTCCGAGGCGGAACTGGCGCATGCGCGCTGGGCCCTGGACAACAGCCTGCACGAGATCGCCCGCGCCTTCGAGGAGTTCATCGCCAACTTCCCCGTGACCTGGGCGCGTGGCCTGATGCGGGTGGTGGTATTCCCGCTGGGCAACCGCTACCGCCCGGTCAGCGACCGTCTCAACGCGCAGGTGGCCGACCTGCTGCTTGAACCCACCGAGGTGCGCGAGCGCCTGTCCTGGCTGGTGTTCAAGAATGGCGGCGCGCACGACCCGATCGGCCGCATGGAAGCGGCCTGGGCCATCTCGCAGCGCACCGAGGCCGCCTACCTCAAGTTCTACCGCCTGGCCGCCAAGGGCGAGCTGGCCGGCGACAGCGTGGCCGACAAGCTGGCCGATGCAGTGCGCCAGCAGAAGCTGAGCGCCGACGAAGCGGCTCAGGCCGCCGAATACGACCGCGCGCGCTTCGACGTGATCCTCACCGATGACTTCAGCAAGGCCTACATCGCCGGTGATTACGCGGCGGAGCGGGCGGAGGTGGTGGAGATGGCGACGGCGAGGGCGCGGGTGGCCTGAGAGTTTCTGGTGGATGGGGCGCCGGGCGGAGGGATCTGCCTGGCGCCTTTGTTTTGGGGCGGCTTTCTGAAAGCAGATAGGTTCAGTCGTCTTCGCAGAGGGTTTTGCCCCGGTCGTGAGGACCAGCGCTTTTCGGTCCTGTCGGACCGCCTTACTTTTCTTGTCTTGCCAAGAAAAGTAAGCAAAAGAACTCGCTTTCCAGCGCGAAGCCTTCACTGGAAAACGTTCACCGCGAACACGCCTCGCCGCTCCTCTCGAACAGCCATTGCGAGAGACGCTTTTGCTGTCCCTCGTTTTGATGGAACAGGGTCAGCCGGATAGTTACTGCTGATCGCCGCGTGAGCGTGTCAAAAGCACTGCAGCATCCCTGTGCGTTCGGGCAGCAGAGGAATCAATGCTCTCTCGCCTTTGCCGGTTCCAGCGGGGCAGCCAACGCGTATTCGCGTTGCTGCCCCTCACCGGGAAAGCACCTCGCTGGAAAAGCGATTTCTTTTGCTTACTTTTCTCGCCTAGAGGCGCCTACTGTTGGTGGCAAGACAAGAAAAGTGACTGGCGCCGACAGGCGTCATACACGCAGGTCGTCACGACCGTATCAGAGCGAGTTGCGAAGACGACCGCAGCCCAGCCCGCAGCAAGCTCACCCCTCCATCAACGCCTCCACCAGCAACTGCCTCACCACCTTGTCCTGCAAGCCCTGCGGCGCCGACAAGCCCATCCACTCCAGATAAGGCCGCACCGCCGCTGGCGCCTCCCCCGCCCGCAAAGCCCCCAGCACCAGCTTCCACTTCGGCGTGGCCGCCGCCCGCGCCTTCACCGTCTTCAGCGCCTTGCCCAGGCGCAGCTCGTCGGCCGTGAAGTCGCAGCCCAGCGGGAAAGCCGGGAACAGGCCGCGGGCGCGCAGCGGCGCGAGCTGGGCTTCGAGGGTCTCGGGTAGGTTGCGGCGCCATGCCTCGGGCACCTGCCAGCCGGCCTCGATCTTGCCGTTTTTCTGCGCCTGCGCCAGCAGCGCGCCCTGGAAGCGCGAGTCGGCGATGCAGATCAGCGCCTTGGCCACCTCGTTGTCGGTCTTCGAGCGCAGCTCGGCCACGCCGTACTCGGTGATGACCAGGTCGCGCAGGTGGCGTGGGATGGTGCAGTGGCCGTAGTTGAGCACCACGTTGCTGCTGGGCGGCTTGCCCTCCTGCTCGCGCACGGCGCGGATCATCAGGATGGAGCGGCCGGTCTGCAGCTGGTGGGCCATCGCCACGAAGTTGTACTGGCCGCCGACGCCGGAGATCACGCGGCCGTCGTCGAGACCGTCGGAGACGATGGCGCCGGAGAGCGTGGCCAGGATGCCGGTATTGATGAAGCGCGCATGCACGCGCTGCTGTTGGTAGAGGCGCGGATTGCGGTCGAGCTGGTTGACCTTGTCGACGCCGGTCATGCAGATGCCGCGACGCTCTTCATCGGACATCGCCCGCAGGCCATCGTAGAACGCCTGCGGGCCGAGGAAGAAGCCCCCGTGCAGCAGGATGCCGCGACGCAGGCGGGTTCCCAGGCACTGCGCCGCCATCACCCGCCGCGCCTGCGGGTCGGCGACGTTGGCGATCACGCGGGTGCCATCGGGGGCAATCAGGTGACCCAGCTCATAGCGGGTGGCGTCGTTGAAGAAGCCGTGGTGCTGGAGCACGCGGAAGTCCTGGGTGCGGATCACACGCAGGCCCAGGGCCTCGAGATGGTCCAGCACCTCCGGCTGCAGGTGGTCCGGATCGCAGCGGCCCTCGTTGATCAGCTGCTGCAGGGCCCAGAAGTCGTAGACGCGGCGCTTGAGGATGCCGGCCTGGTACAGGTGCAGGAAGCCGTCCACGAACATCTCGCTGGCGCCGTACAGGCCGCGGCTGAAAGGCGCGGTGCCGCCCGTGGACTCGATCAGCGCGCCGGCGCGATCGAGCGCCCCGCTGGCCTGCAGGGCCTCGCGGTAGGCGGCGTTCTCGCGATGCCGCAGCAGGCTCGCGTAGATCACGGCATCGCCGAGCGCGCCGATGCCCACCTGCAGGGTGCCGCCGTCGCGGATCAGGGCGCTGGCGTGCAGGCCCAGGCAGTAGTCAGGCGTGGTCACGGCCAGCTTGGGCGTGGAGAACAGCGGCGTGTCGTAGCGCGGGTGCTGGACCAGCAGGTCGAAGTTTCCGGGGCCGACCTCGGCGTCGTTCTCCAGGTACGGCAGGTTCTGGTTGACCAGGCCGACGACCACATGCGGGCGGCCGCTGGCCTCCAGCAGCTGGATCAGCTCGGGCGCCGTATCCGGGTTGCAGGACATCGAATAGCGCGGACCCTGTGCCGTGTCGCGGCGGCAGACCAGCTGCGCTGCGACATTGCAGCCCTGGTTGAACACGTCGCGGGCCGCGTGTGAGTAGTTGCTGCTGATGTAGTGCTGCTGCGCATGGCGATTGCCGAGCAGGCTGCCGGGCTTGAAGAAGAACTCGCAGACCTCGACATTGGCCGGCAGGCTGCCGTCGCGCAGCGCCCGCATGTAGTCGAGCTGCGGCACGCCACCGAACACGCGCGCGACGAAGGGCTTGAGGAAGGCGCGCTCCATTGCGTTGTCGCCGGCCGGCACCTCCAGCGAGAGCGCGGTCAGGATCTTGAGCTGCAGGCCGGGATCGGCCAGGGCCCGCCGGTACAGGGCGTTGACCAGTTCGACCGGTTTGCCCAGGCCCAGCGGCATGCCGATGACCACGCGGCGACCGACCTTGGCAAGAATGGCATCGACGGCGGCCTCGACATCGTCGAGGGTGACGGGTGTGCGCGCCATGCGGCCCCCTGGCTGGCGTGGATGAGGCAGGAAGACTCCCGCGGCGATTATGCGCGCGTCGCCAGCTCGCGCGTCAGGGCCAGCAGGTTGCGGATCTGCGGCGCGTCGCGGTCGGCTTCGCGGCAGATCAGCTGCAGGCGGGCCTTCGGCGCCGGGCGCCGGATCGGCCGGTAGATCACGCCTTCGGTATGCATCTGCTGCATCGAGGCCGGCACGATCGACACGCCCAATCCCGAGGCCACGAGGTTGACGATGGAACTCACCTGCGAGGCCTCCTGAACCACGCGCGGGCTGAAGCCGGCCTCGCGGCATGCGCGGATGATCTCCTCGTGCAGTCCGGCGCCGACCGGACGCGAGAACAGGACGA
Organism: Solimonas sp.; assembly: GCA_036275615.1. Lineage (GTDB taxonomy): Bacteria > Pseudomonadota > Gammaproteobacteria > Nevskiales > Nevskiaceae > Solimonas. Next base: position 23,210 of record DASUDL010000110.1, on the reverse strand, counting down.
AGGGCTCCAGGGACAGCGCCAGCAACGAGACCTGGGCGCGCGCGGCCAGGGCGTGGCCGGATGGCAGGGCGACCACCATGGGCTCGTCCAGGACCGCCTCGACATGCAGGTCCTCGCCGCCGTCCAGCAGGGGGCGCACGAAGGCGGCGTCGACCGTGTCGCGGCGGACCGCCGCGGCGAGGCTCGGCGTGGTGCGCTCCTCCAGGCTCAGGGTGACATTGCTGTAGCGTCGCCGGAACTCGCGGATCACGCGCGGGATCAGCGGATGGAACGAGGCCGAGTTGATCAGGCCCAGGCGGATGCGGCCCTGCTCGCCGCGGGCGACGCGGCGCACGCGTTCGGCCGCCAGCTCGGCGTCGCGCAGCAGGCGTCGCGCGTCCTCCAGCAGGCCCTCGCCGGCCTCGGTCAGGGCCACGCCGCGCGGCAGGCGCCGGAACAGGTCGGTGCCGAGCTCGGTCTCGAGCTGCCGGATCTGCTGCGACAGCGGCGGCTGGTTGATGCCCAGTCGCTGCGCGGCCCGGGTGAAGTGCCGCTCCTCGGCGACGGCCACGAAGTACCGCAGGTGGCGCAATTCCATGTCGATATATCCGGAACAGATGGAAAACCCTTGTTCCATATATTGGACGTATGTAGAGGCGGGGGTCTACAGTCCCGGGAAAACCGCCATCGTGTTGAGGAGTGCGTTTCATGGCCGCCGTTCCCGGCCCGGGCCCCCAGTCGCCCGGCGATCTCGATCCCCTGGAAACCCGCGAGTGGCTGGACGCGCTCGCCGCCGTGCTGGAACGCGAGGGCCCGGCCCGTGCCCACTTCCTGCTGGAGCGCCTCACCGAGCAGGCGCGCCGCCGCGGCGCCTTCATTCCGTTCTCGGCCAATACCGCCTACGTCAACACCATCCCGCCGGACCAGGAGGAACGCTCGCCGGGCGACCACGCCATGGAGTGGCGCATCCGTTCGCTGACGCGCTGGAACGCGATGGCGATGGTGGTCAACTCCAACCGCGAGCATTCCGGCATCGGCGGCCATATCGCCAGCTTCGCCTCCGCCGCCACGCTCTATGACGTGGGCTTCAACCACTTCTGGAAGGGCGCCGACCATCCGCAGGGCGGCGACCTGGTCTACATCCAGGGCCATTGCACGCCCGGCATCTATGCCCGCGCCTTCCTCGAGGGCCGCCTGACCGAGGCGCAGTTGCAGCGTTTTCGCATGGAGGCCCTGCAGCCGGGCCTGTCGAGCTACCCGCATCCCTGGCTGATGCCGGACTTCTGGCAGCTGGCGACCGTCTCCATGGGTCTGGGGCCCATCATGGCGATCTACCAGGCGCGCCTGATGAAGTACCTGCACAACCGCGGGCTCAAGGACATGACGGGGCGCAAGGTCTGGTGCTTCTGCGGCGACGGCGAGATGGACGAGCCCGAGTCGCTGGGCGCCATCGACATCGCCGCGCGCGAGAAGCTCGACAACCTGGTGTTCGTGGTCAACTGCAATCTGCAGCGCCTCGACGGCCCGGTGCGCGGCAACGGCAAGATCATCCAGGAGCTCGAGGGCGTGTTCCGCGGCGCCGGCTGGAACGTGCTGAAGGTGATCTGGGGCTCGCTCTGGGATCCGCTGATCGCCCAGGACACGAGCGGCAAGCTCCTGCAGGCCATGAACGAAACCGTCGACGGCGAGTACCAGAACTTCAAGGCCAAGGGCGGCGCCTACACGCGCGAGCACTTCTTCAAGAAGTACCCCGAGCTCGAGCGCATGGTCGAGACCTGGAGCGACGAGCAGATCGGCCAGCTCAACCGCGGCGGCCACGACCCGCACAAGATCTATGCCGCCTACGCTGCGGCCTCGAAGCACGAGGGCACGCCGACCGTGATCCTTGCCAAGACCGTGAAGGGCTATGGCATGGGCGAGGCCGGCGAGGGCCAGAACGTCACCCACCAGCAGAAGAAGATGGGCGAGGACGCGCTCAAGGCCTTCCGCGACCGCTTCGACATCCCCATCTCCGACGACCAGATCGCCGACCTGCCGTTCTACCGCCCGGCCGAGGATTCGCCGGAGCTGCAGTACCTCCGGGCGCGGCGCGAGGCCCTGGGCGGGCCGCTGCCGGCGCGCCGGCCGGTCAAGGAGCCGCTGGAGATCCCGCCGCTGGCGGCCTTCGACAAGCTGCTGGCCGGCTCCGGCGAGCGCGAGATCAGCACCACCATGGCCTTTGTGCAGATGCTGCAGACCCTGTGCCGCGACAAGGCCATCGGCTCGCGCGTCGTGCCCATCGTCCCGGACGAGGCCCGCACCTTCGGCATGGAGGGCATGTTCCGCTCGCTGGGGATCTATTCGATCGTCGGCCAGAAGTACAACCCCGAGGACGCCGACCAGCTCGCCTTCTACAAGGAGGACATCAAGGGCCAGATCCTCGAGGAGGGCATCACCGAGGCCGGCGCGATGTCGAGCTGGATCGCCGCCGCCACGGCCTACGCCAACCACGGCACGCCGCTGCTGCCCTTCTACATCTTCTATTCGATGTTCGGCTTCCAGCGCATCGCCGATCTCGCCTACGCCGCCGGCGATATGCGCGCCCGCGGCTTCCTGCTGGGCGCCACCGCCGGCCGCACCACGCTCAACGGCGAGGGCCTGCAGCACGAGGACGGCCACTCGCACGTGTTCAGCGCCACCGTCCCGAACTGCCGCAGCTACGACCCGGCCTACGCCTACGAGCTCGCGGTGCTGATCCAGCATGGCCTCAAGGAAATGTACGTCGACCAGCGCGACGTCTATTACTACCTGACGGTCTACAACGAGAACTACGCGCAGCCGCCGATGCCGCCCGGCGTCGAGGCCGGCATCGTGCGCGGCATGTACCTGCTGCGCTCGGAGGACCAGCCGGCCAAGGCGCATGTGCAGCTGCTGGGCTCGGGGGCGATCCTGCGCGAAGTGGTGGCCGCTGCCGACCTGCTGAAGGAGGAGTGGGGCGTCACCAGCGATGTCTGGAGCGTGCCGAGCTTCACCGAGCTGGCGCGCGATGGCCGCGAGACCGAGCGCTGGAACCTGCTGCATCCGCAGGACAAGCCGCGCAAGAGCTACGTGCAGGAATGCCTCGGTGGCATGACGGGCCCCGCGATCGCCAGCAGCGACTGGGTGCGCGCCTACGCCGAGCAGATCCGCCCCTATGTGCCGATGGCCTACCACGTGCTCGGCACCGACGGCTTCGGACGCTCCGACAACCGCCCAGCGCTGCGCGACTTCTTCGAGATCGACCGCCGCTGGATCGTGCTCAAGGCGCTCAAGGCCCTGGCCGATCAGAAGCTGGTGCCGGCCGAGCGCGTCGGCCAGGCGATCAAGATCTACGGCATCAAGCCGGATCGCGCCGCTCCCTGGACGGTCTGAGCCATGGCCACGCTCATGAAGGTTACGGTTCCCGATCTCGGCGGCAGCAGCGGCATCCCGGTGATCGAGCTGCTGGTCAAGGACGGCGACACGGTGGCCAAGGACCAGCCGCTGCTGGTGCTGGAGTCGGACAAGGCGACGATGGAGGTGCCGGCGCCCGCCGCCGGCATCGTGCGCCAGCTCGTGGTGAAGCTCGGCGACAAGCTCTCGCAGGGCGACGTGATCTGCGCGCTGGAGACCGCCGAGGCGGTGAAGACAGCCGCGCCGGCGGTCGCCGCGGCTGCCGCACCCGTCGCGCCGCTGACCGCCGCGAAGACGGCGCCCGCGCCCGCGCCGTCCACCCCGCCCGCCGCCCCGCCGCTGGCGACCGGCCGCCTCGAGGTGCGCGTGCCGGACATCGGCAGCTACAGCGGCATCCCGGTGATCGAACTGCTGGTGAAGGACGGCGACACGGTGGCCAAGGACCAGGCGCTGCTGGTGCTGGAATCCGACAAGGCGACCATGGAAGTGCCGGCACCCGCGGCCGGCGTGGTGCGCGAGCTCAAGCTCAAGCCGGGCGACAAGGTGTCGCAGGGTGACGCGGTCTGCGTGCTGGAAGGTGCCGCGGCGCCAACGGCCTCAGCGGCCCCTTCGGCCCCGCGGCCGGCGCCCGCTCCGGTGGCAGCCGCCGCCCCGACCGCAGTGGCCACGCCCGCACCGGTCGCCGCGCCCACCACCCCGGGCAGCGTGCCCTACGCCGGTCCGGCGACCCGCAAGTTCGCGCGCGAGCTGGGCGTGGACCTGTCGCAGGTGCGGGGCACCGGCGCACGGGGTCGCATCCTGATCGAGGACGTGCAGGGCTTCGTCAAGCAGCGTCTGGCCGCCCCGGCGGTCGCCGCACCTGTCGCGGTCGCTGGCGGCAGCGGCATCCCGCCGATCCCGGCGGTGGACTTCGCGCAGTTCGGTGCCGTGGAGCACAAGCCGCTGGCGCGCATCCGCAAGCTGTCGGCGGCGCACCTGCACCGTGCCTGGCTCAATGTCCCGCATGTCACGCAGTTTGACGAGGCCGACATCACCGAGCTGGAGGCCTTCCGCAAGGCGCAGTCCGAGGAGGGCGGCATCAAGCTGACCCTGCTGCCCTTCATCATGAAGGCGGTCGCGGCGGCCATGCGCCAGTACCCCGAATTCAACAGCTCGCTCGCCGCCGACGGCGAGAACCTGGTGATGAAGCAGTACTGCCACATCGGCTTTGCCGCCGACACGCCCAATGGCCTGGTGGTGCCGGTGGTGCGCGATGTCTGGAGCAAGGGCATCGCCCAGCTCGCGCAGGAGACGGCGGAACTGGCGAAGAAGGCACGCGACGGCAAGCTCAAGCCCGAGGAGATGCGGGGCGGCTGCTTCTCGATCTCCTCGCTCGGCGGCATCGGCGGCAGCCACTTCACGCCCATCGTCAACGCACCGGAAGTCGCGATCCTGGGCGTCTCGCGCAGCCAGATGAAGCCGGTCTGGGACGGCACCGCCTTCCAGCCGCGCCTGATGTGCCCGCTGTCCCTGTCCTACGACCATCGGGTGATCGACGGCGCCTATGCGGCGCGTTTCATCGTGCTGCTGGGCAAGCTGCTCGCGGACCTGCGCCGCCTGAGCCTGTAGGGACTTTTGCGCCGCCGGAGCGCACCGCGCCACGTTCCCCGGCGCGGTGCGCTGGCGTATCCTCGCGCTGAGCCTGCCTGGTCCGGACGCTGACGCAATGCCGACGAAGAAAACCGCCCCCAAGAAGAAGCCCGTCGTAGCCCCCAAGACCGCCGCCAAGGCGGTCCGCAAGAAGCCCGCCGCCAAGGCCGTGAAGAAGGCCGTGCCGGCGAAGAAGCCCGCCGCCCGCAAGGCCGCCCCCGCCAAGGCGGTGAAGAAAGCGGCGAAGAAGGCGGTGCGGAAGGCCGCCGCGAAGGCCCCGGCCCGCAAGGCCGCGCCCCGCCCGGCCGCGAAGAAGAAGCCCGCCGTCCGCGCCGCCGCGCCCGCCAAGGCCCGGAAGGCACCGGCCCCGGTCAGGAGGGCGGCGCCAAGGAAACCGGCGCCGCGCAAGGCCGCTGCCGCCGCCGCGCCCGCAACCCCACCCAAGGCCAGCCCCGCGCCAGCAAAGAAGCTCGCAATCCGTCCGGCCGGCCGGCCGGCCGCGGCTCCGCCGCCGAAGCCCCGGCCCAAACCGCGTCCGGTCTCCGCGGTGCCGCCGACGCCGCCGCGCGGTGTGCCCAAGCCGCGCCCGCCGAAGCGCGAGGGCCGCAGTGTGTTCAAGCAGGCCCTGGTCAAGCCCGAGCCCTGGCAGTTCGGCGGCCGCCTGGAGCGCGAACACGCGCTCGGCTCGGCCCGAGCTCACGTCGACGCCGAGCGCCTGGCCGGTCTGTCGCGCAAGGTGCACTGAACGTTCTCTTCCCTCTGCGGGGGCCGGTGTCTGCGCCGGCCCCTCCCGCCTTCCTACGCTACCGGTCTCGACGATGTCCCTGCCTGCCTCCCTGAAGCGCCTGTCCCTGCCCGTCATCGGCTCGCCCCTCTTCATCATCAGCAATCCGGATCTGGTCATCGCCCAGTGCAAGGCCGGCATCGTCGGCAGCTTTCCGGCACTGAACGCGCGTCCGGCGGCGCAGCTGGAGGAGTGGCTGGAGCGCATCACCCGCGAGCTGGCCGAGTGGGACGCCGCGCACCCCGAGTCGCCGAGCGCGCCGTTCGCGGTCAACCAGATCGTGCACAAGTCCAATGACCGGCTGATGCACGATCTCGAGCTGTGCGTGAAGTACAAGGTGCCCGTGGTCATCACCTCGCTGGGCGCGCGCGAGGACGTCAACGCGGCGATCCACAGCTACGGCGGCATCGTCCTGCACGACATCATCAATAACCGCTTCGCGAAGAAGGCGATCGAGAAAGGTGCCGACGGCCTGATCGCGGTGGCCGCCGGCGCCGGCGGCCACGCCGGCACGACCTCGCCCTTCGCCCTGATCCAGGAAATCCGCAGCTGGTTCGACGGCCCGCTCGCGCTCTCCGGCAGCATCGCCACCGGTGGCGCCATCCTCGCGGCACAGGCCATGGGCGCCGATCTCGCCTATATCGGTTCGGCCTTCATCGCCACCGACGAGGCGCGCGCGGTGCCGGCCTACAAGCAGGCCATCGTCGACGGCAGCTCGGCGGACATCGTCTACAGCAGTCTGTTCACCGGCGTGCACGGCAACTACCTGCGGCCGTCGATCGTCGCGGCGGGCCTGGACCCCGACAAGCTGCCGGAAGGCGACGTGAGCCAGATGAACTTCGGCAGCGGCGGCGGCAGCGATGCCAAGGCCTGGCGCGACATCTGGGGCTGCGGCCAGGGCATCGGCGCGGTGCGCGAGGTGCTGCCGGCCGGCGAGCTGGTCGCACGCCTGCGCCGCGAGTACGTCGCGGCTCGGCAGCGCCTCGCCGCCTGAGTCCGCGCGGTTCGCGCGCTCGCTGAATCGGCGCTGAAGCCCGCGGAAAAAATTTCGTGGGCATTCGCGCCCACGCTGACTACACTCGCCTGGCCCGCACGCACGCGCGTGCGGCGCGCAGCCGTGGGTTCGAGCGTCGTCTAGTGGGGGCTAGTGCGTGTCGTGCGGCTGTGCGTCGTACGCCCCGCGCGCGGGAGATCCTCCTCCCGACCAGAACCCCCGCACACCGATGATTGAGACCCTTACTTCCCCGGCCCGCCGCCTCCCGGCCGGCATCCTGCTGGCCCTGCTGCTGGTGACCGCGCCGCTTCACGCCCAGGAGGGCACGGGCCCGCAGCGCTACATCTCCGACGACATTACCGTGACCCTGCGCGATGCCCCGCGCAACAACGCGCCCAGTACCGGCAGCGTCCGCAGCGGCACGCGCGTGACCGTGCTCGAGAACCTCGGCCCGGAAAGCTTTGCCCGCATCCGCACGGCGGATGGCCGCAGTGGCTGGATCAGTGCCCGTTATCTCAGCGCCCAGCCAGCCGCCAAGGATCGCTATGGCGAGACGCGCGAGGCGCTCACCGCGGCGCAGAGCGAGAGCCGGGCGTTGCAGTCGCAGCTGGCGGAGGCGCAGCGGCGCCTGGAGCAGGCCCGGCCGGCCTTCGAGCTGCAGCAGGAGAACGGCCGCCTGCGCCAGCAGCTGGAGGAGCAGGAACGCAACAGCGCCACCCTGCAGCTGCGCTACGATCAGGCCCGGCAGCAGCGCAAGACCCTGGTGACCGGCGCCGGCCTGGTCGGCACCGGTACGCTCCTGGGCCTGCTGCTGCCCTGGCTGCTGCGTCACAGCGGCCGGCGTCGCCGATACAACGAGTTCTAGAGCCAGGCTGCATCCGGGCGCGCCCTGATGCGCCCCCGGGGGTCCGTGATGTCCGAAAGCGCCGTGTTCCGTTACCGCCTGCGTGTCCGCTACAGCGAATGCGATGCGCAGAAGGTGGTGTTCAATTCCCGCTATGGGGAATACGTCGATGTCGCGGCGCTCGAGTTCACCCGCGCACTCGGCTGGCTGGAAGCGCTGAGCGGGCCGCTCGACTACCAGCTGGTGAAGCAGACCACGCAGTGGTTCGCCCCCGCGCGCCATGACCAGGTGCTGGAGCTGTCGGTGCAGGCCCTGCAGCTCGGCAACACCTCGTTCACGCTGCTCACCGAGTTCCGCATCCTCGGCCACGAGCTGGTGATCTGCCGGGTGGAGACGGTCTATGTGCTGCTCGACGCCGCCAGCATGCAGAAGACGCCGTTGCCCGAAGCGCTGCGCGCCGCGCTGAACGCCGGCACGCCGGCGCTCGTCGATCACGGCAGCGGCCCCGGGAGCCCTAGGTGAAGCCTCGTCGCTGGGGTCTGGGTCTCGCCCTGCTGCTGGTGGCCGCGGTGGGCGTGGCCCTGCTGGCGCGGCAGCGCGAGGTCGCCGCGGCACTGGCAGCGGATCGCGCGCACCGCGCGCCAGCGGCCACCGGGCCGGGCCTGCGCGCCACCTGGTTCGGTGTCACCGGTGTGCTGCTCGACGACGGCCAGCATGCGATCTTCATCGACCCCTTCCTGACGCGGCCGCCCGGCCTGCTGCCGCTGGCCCTGGATCGCGAGATCGCGCCCGACGAGGCCCGGATCCAGGCCGAGCTGGCGCGCGCCGGGATCCGCCGGCTCGACGCCGTGCTGGTCTCGCATTCGCACTACGACCATGGCATGGATGCCGGCGTCGTGGCGCGCGAGACCGGGGCCCTGCTGCTGGGCTCGGAGAGCACGCTCAACATCGGCCGCGGCGCGGGCCTGGCGGAGACGCAGCTGCGGCGCGTACAACCGGGAGTGCCGATCACGATCGGCCCCTGGCGGATCCGCTTTGTCGAGAGCCGTCATGCCGGCGCCACCGGTGGCAAGCCGGTCGGCGAGATCGCCGCGCCGCTGCGGCCGCCGGCGCACTATCTGGACTACAAGCTGGGCGGCACCTATTCAATCCTCGTCGAGCATCCCGCTGGCCGCGTGCTGCATCACGGCAGTGCCGGCTTCGTCCCCGGCGCGCTGCAGGATCTGCGGGCCGACGTGGTGCTGCTGGGCGTGGCCCTGATCGACGACTTGCCCGCCTACCTGCGCGAGGTGGTGGATGCCGTGGGAGCGAAGCGCGTCATGCCCACGCACTGGGACGACTTCACCCGCGGCCTCGACCAGCCGCTACAGCCGATGCCCTTCGCGGTGCAGCTGTCGCGGGTCTACGCCGAGGTCGGCGCGCAGCGTCCGGATCTGGAAGTCCGCAGCTTCGGGCTGCGCGAGCCGGTCTTGCTGCTGCCGGCGCGCTGATCTCGGTCCAAGAACAATCTAACCAGCCGGCACCGGCACGGAGACGCCCCTGCGCCTAGCGCACGAAGGTCGAATACCCCGGGCCCTGGCGCGCCGCCGGGGCAGCGGGTGCCGGGCTGGCCGCCAGGGTCTTCTCCACCGCATCCACCGCGATCGGGTGATAGCCCTTGCGTGCGTCGGCAAAGATCTCCAACGCGAACTCGCGTCCGTCCGGCGTGCGGGCCAGCTCCTTGTAGATCGGGCGGATCAGCAGCATGCGACCGACCTTGCGCAGGTAGGTATCGATGGCGGGATACACCGGCGAGTAGTCATTGGCCAGGGCCGCGCGATACCAGCGCGAGGCGCGCACCGCATTTCGTGAACCGGTGAGGCCGTAGGTCTCGTCGAGATCGATCAGGGCTTCCTGGTCGATGCCGGTCGGCAGGGTGTCGAGGAAGTACTGCCACTGGCGCGGGCTCCAGCGCTTCGCCCCGAGATCCGCAGCGCCGACCTTGCCGGCCAGCCAGGAGTCGCGCGCGCGATCCACCGTGGCAAAGGCGGTCGAGGCCGGCCAGACGGTGTCAGCCGGCATGGTGTCACCCTGGACCCACTCGTTCACCTTCGCCGCCGACACCGGCGCGCCGGCCTGCGACAGCAGCTCGCGGTCGAGGAAGGCCAGGAAGTCCTGCGTGCGCACCGACTGGAAAGCGTGGGCGTCGAACCACTTGCGCAGGAAGGCATCGAACCGGGCACGGCCGAACTTCGCCTCCAGGTAAGCGAGGAACAGTGCGCCCTTCTCGTAGGGCACGTCGGTGACGCCGTCGTCCGGGTCGCGACCGCGCAGGTCCGGCATCAAGCTGCGATCACGGCGGTCCGCGGTCTGCGCCAGGGTTTCACGCAGGTCGTTGGCGCCGAGTGCGCGCTCCTGCTGGGCGCGGTCCTTGCCGTAGACCTCCTCCATGACGCGGTAGGTCAGGTGGTTGGTGAAACCCTCGTTGAGCCAGAAGTCCTGCCAGGCTGCGTTGGTGACGAGGTTGCCGGACCAGCTGTGCGCCAGCTCGTGCGCCACCAGCGAGACCATCGACTTGTCGCCGGCGATCACGGTGGGCGAGGCGAAGGTCAGGCGCGGGTTCTCCATGCCGCCGTAGGGAAAGCTCGGCGGCAGGATCAGCAGGTCGTAGCGACCCCAGCGGTAGGGCCCGAAGATCGCCTCGCAGCGGGCGATCATCTTCTCGGTGTCCTCGAACTCCTTGGCCGCGGCCTTGACGACCGAGCGCTCGGCGTAGACGCCGCTGCGCGGGCCGGTGGCGCGGAACTCCAGGTCGCCCACGGCAAGCGCGATCAGGTAGGACGGGATCGCCTGCGGCATGGTGAAGCGATAGTCGCCATCGCGGGCGGTGCCGGTGTCGTTATCGGCACTCATCACCGCCAGCAGGTTCTTCGGCGTGCGGATACGGGCGCTATACGGCGCGCGCACCGAGGGCGTGTCCTGCAGCGGAATCCAGCTGCGCGCGTGGATCGCCTGCGACTGCGTGAACAGGAACGGGTACTTGCGGTCGGCCGTCTGCGCCGGGGCCAGCCACTGCAGGCCCGAGGCGCCCGGTTGCGTGCGGTAGTGCACGCGCACGCGAGTGGCCTGCGCCGGCAGGGCGATGCGCAGGGCGCTGCCGAGGATGGGGTCGGCCGGCTCCAGCCGGAACGTGGTCCTCGTCCAGGTCTCGCCCAGTCCCGCCTCTACCTTCTGGATCTCCAGCTCGCGCGTGTCCAGCACCAGTTCGGGCGCGCCGGTGCCGACGCGGGCGAGGTCGAGCGTCGCCGAGCCGGCAAGGCGCTTCTGCGCAAAGTCCACGCGCAGGTCCAGGGCCAGGTGCGTGGTGCGGAAGGCGCCGGTGTTGGCGTAGGAGTGCGGGTCGCCCGCCACCGGCGTGTTGCGGGCGAAGGGCAGGCCGGCGCAGGCGGACAGGAACAGGCTCAGGGCGGTTGCCAGGACGACAGGCAGGGAGCGGGACATGGGCAGGCTCGGCACGGGGATGCGCCGATCTTACCCAAGGCCTGCGGGGCGCTCCTGAGGGGGCTTCCGTGGGCCGCAAAAAAAGGGGCCGTGACGATGGTCACGGCCCCCGGAGCCTGCGGATCGCGGCTCAGCTGGCCGGATGCTTGCGGAACCAGGCCGCAAAGGTGCCGGTGGCGCGCGACAGCGCATCGCGGGCGGCCTCGGCATAGGCTTCGTTGTTGGTCACGGCCTGGTTGGTCGACTTGCTGCGGGCGGCGCCACCGGCGTTGGCCATGCCCATCAGGCCGCCCAAGGCATCGAACATGCCCTTGGTGGCGCTGTTGTCCTCCTTCTTGACCTCCTGCATGGTGGCGAAGCCGATCTCGCTGCCGATGCCCTGCGTCAGGTTCACGCGCGCATCCTCGCCCTTGCTGACGTAGCCGCCGCGCACTTCGAGGGCGTTGGTGAGCGAGGAGGAGAAAGCGCTCACGCTCATCGACAGGGTGGCGCCCACCGAGGCCTCGCGCGCCAGGAAGCCGGAGCGGTTGCCGCTGCTGCTCATCTGCGCGAAATCGACGACGATCACCGGCGCCACCACCATCGCGCCGCTGCGCTGCGCCGCCTCGTTGAAGCGCTTGATGTTGTGCTGGTCGAAGGTCTTGTCGCTCCACAGGCCATCCCAGTTGGAGAACCAGAGCGGGATGCCGGTGGGCGAGTAGGCCACGCCGGTCTGCTTGCCGTAACCCAGCGTGACTTCCTTGCGATACGGCTGTTCCGGCGAGGTCGCGGTGGGCTGCAGCTCGGCGAAGAATTTCTGGAACTCCTCGGCCGGTACCACCTCACGGCCCGCCGCGGCGAGCTGGGCGAGGAAGGTCGCGTAGGCCTGGTCCGTGATCGCCTGCAGGGTCTTGCCGTCAACGCCGCTGAGACCGACGTCCATCTTGGCGCTGGCACCGCTGCGGTCGACCCCCCCGAAGTAGCTGGCGCGGACCTGGGCCTTGATGCTGTTGTCGGTGACGAAGACGACGCGGAAGCCCGCCACGCCCACCCGCTTGTTCATCGGCAAGATCTTGGTCGCATCCTTGCCGAAGGTGCCGCCGGCCTTGCCGGTGAAATAGGTATCGGGATCCACCTCGGGCAGGGTGATGGCCGCGGCGGCCTGGATGGCGGCCGGTGCGGCTACGTCGACGGTGACGGCCGCAGCGGGCGCCGGGTCCTCGGCGCGGGCGGCCAGGCCCGTGCCGAGAAGGGCGAGGGCAATCAGCGTGCGGGACAGGGACATGGGCAACTCCGGCGGATGAAAGGTGACCGCATCTTGCGGACCGCCCGGGCGGGCCCGCACCCCCCAGAACGGGGGTGGGATGCAGGCCGCGCGCGGCTGCGCCATGCTGTGCGCCAGTACTTTCCGGAGATCTGTCGCATGTCCCTGCCCCGCGTCCTCGGCGCCCTGTTCGCCGCGTTCCTCGCCCTGACGGCCTGCGCCAAGCCCCCCATGCCCGCCCCGCCCACCACACCGCCGCCGACCCCGCCGGTCGCCGGCTTCGTCACCGACCTGCCCGGCTTCGAGCGCTTCATTGCCACGGCGCCGACGCCGGCCGAGTTCCGCGCCCGCTATCCCGATGTGCTGCTGGTGCTGCCGGGCGACATCGCCACCAAGGAATTCCGCATGAACAACAGCCGCTACTTCGCCAAGCTCGATGCGCAAGGCCGCATCAACGGCGGCCGTTTCATGTAGCGACGCGCGCGCAGCAAAAAGGCCCGGACGCGCGAAGCGCCCGGGCCTTTTTCGTGGTGCGGCCGACCGCGGCTTACTTCTTGAGCGCCTCCACCTGGATGCTCAGGGTCACCGACTCGCCCACGTGCGGCGAGTAGGTGCTGATGCCCCAGTCGGAGCGCTGGATGGTGGCGCTGAAGTCACCGGCGCAGACCGGGATCTTGCGCATCGGGTGCGCGGTGCAGACGAAGTGCGAGGCCTTGAGCGTCACCGGCTTGCTCACGCCGTGCATGGTCAGGGTGCCGACCACCTCGTCCACGGCCTCGCCCTTGAAGCGGAAGTCGGTGGACTTGAAGACGATGGTCGGATACTTGGCGGCGTCGAAGAAATCCGGCGCCTTGAGGTGCTCGTCGAGCTTGGCGACGCCCGTCGAGATCGAGGCGACGTCGATGGTGGCCTCGACGCTGCCGGTCTTCTTCGCCGGGTCGAGGGTGATGGTGCCGCGGGTGGTGTCGAAGCGGCCCTGCGTCGTCGACAGGCCGAGGTGGTTGATCGAGAAGCGCGCAAAGGTGTGCGTGGGCTCGATCTCGTAGGTGTCGGCGGCCCAGGCCGAGGGGGTGGCGGTCAGGGTGGCGGCCAGGCTCAGGGCCGCGGCGGCAAACACAGGTTTCATGCGGGAATCTCCGGGGTCTGTGGGGGAAAGCGACAAGGACGCTTCAGCGGGCGGGGGCCAGCCAGAGCGTGAAACGGACGGGAACCTCGGGCGCCACCAGGTCGCCCTCGTTCCATTCGCCGCCACCGATGCCGAAGTCGGCTCGGCGCAGGCTGAATTCGCCGGCCAGCCTCAGGCTGCCGTCCTTCTGGGGCTGGGCGGAGAACGGCACGGTCAGCGGCCGCGACTTGCCACGGATCGTGAGCGTGCCGCGCGCCTCGTAGCGCTCGCCACCCAGGGCCTTGACGCCGCTGCTCTGGAAGCTGGCCTTCGGGAAACCGGCGCGGTCGAGCCAGGGCTTGTCGAGCGCCACCGCATCGGCCTCCTCGTCACCGGTCGACAGGCTGGCGATGTCGACCGAGAGCTTCGCGCTGCCGGCCTCGGGCTTGGCGAGGTCGAGGTCCACCAGCGCCTCGAAGCGCGTGAACTTGCCGGAGACCGGCACGCCCATCTGCTTCACCGAGAACGCGATCTCGCTGCGCTCCGCCACGAGCGGGCGCGGCGCGGCCTGGGCCAGCGGCAGGGCGAGCAGCAGCAGCGGCAGGGTCAGCGAACGCAACAGACGCATGGGGAGGCTCCGGATCAGGGCATCAGGCGCCGCGGCAGCATGCGGCGCAGCACGCCGTCGCGGTCCAGGAACTGGTGTTTGACCACCGCGGCCAGGTGAAGTGCCACGAGGCCGAGCATCGTGCTGGTGAGCAGCTCGTGCACGTCCTCGAGCAGATGCCCGAGCTCCTTGTCCTTGGCCAGCAGGTCGGGGAGGGGCAGCACGCCGAAGTACACGGTCTGGAAGCCCTTGGCCGAGCTCATCAGCCAGCCCGAGAGCGGTGCGGCGAACAGCAGCAGATAGAGCAGACCGTGGGTCAGGCCGGCGAGGCGCCGTTCCCAGGGCGCCATCGTCGCCGGGTACGCCGGCGCGCCCTTGAGCAGGCGCCAGAGCAGGCGCAGCGCCACCAGCGCGAAGACCGTGACCCCGATCCACTTGTGGTAGGCGTAAAGCTTGAGCCGCGTTGGCGACATCGCCATCTCGGTCATGGTGAAGCCCAGCGTGAAGGCGCCGACCAGCAGCAGCACGGTCAGCCAGTGCGCGGACTGCGCGACGGCACCGTAGCGATCTGGCGACAGCTTCTGCATCAGGGCTCCGTCCGGGGTGAGACTCACGGCATCGTATGCGGCAGGCACCGGCCTGCCTAGCGAAGCCTGTTGAAGCGACCGTTCGAAGCCCTTGAACGCAAGCCTGCGCGCGTAGAATCGAGGGCCCCCACCGTTGCCCCGAGACCGCCATGGAGCTGCGCACCTACACGCTCGATGTCTTCACCGAATCCCTGTTCGGCGGCAACCCGCTGGCCGTGGTCTTCGGCGGCGAGGCCCTCGACAGCCGGCAGATGCAGCTCATCGCCCGCGAATTCAATCTCTCGGAGACGGTGTTCGTGTTGCCGGCCACGCGCCCGGACTGCCTGCACCGCGTGCGCATCTTCACGCCCACCAAGGAACTACCCTTCGCGGGCCACCCCACGGTCGGCACGGCCTGCCTGCTGGCCGAACTGCACCTGGCGCCCTCCGACCAGGCCTTCCTGCTCGAGGAGAACGTCGGCCCGGTGCCGGTGCGGGTGCGCCGCGAGCCGGACCGGGCGCTGTATGCGGAACTGACCACGGCCAAGCTGCCGGAATTCGGCCCGCCGCCGCCGGATGCGGCGGCCCTCGCCAGCCTGCTCGGCCTGCAGGCCGAGGACATCGGCCGTCCCGGCGAAGCCCCGCGCGCGGTCAGCTGTGGCGTGCCCTTCCTGCTGGTGCCGCTGCGCGCCCCCGAGCTGCTGGCGGCCATCGAGGTCGACAGCGCCCGCTGCAAGGCCGTGCTCGGCGGCTACTGGGCCCAGGAACTGTTCGTCTACGCCCATGGCTACGAGGGCGAGCTGCGCGCCCGCATGTTTGCGCCCAACCTGGGCATTGCCGAGGACCCGGCCACCGGCTCGGCCGCCGCGGCCCTCGCCGGCGCCCTCGGCCAGGAGGCCGGCGGCGAAGGGCGTCTCGACTGGACCCTGCACCAGGGCGTCGAGATGGGCCGGCCCAGCCAGCTGCAGCTGAGTGTCGACCGTCGGGGCGGGCAGGTGAGTGCGATCCGGGTCGGCGGCCATGCCATCCGCGTCAGCGAGGGGCTGCTGCGACTGCCCTGAAACAGGGTGTCGGGGCCTGCCCACCGGGGAATCCGGGCGGTTTTGCCGGTGGCGGCCGGCTGCGGGCCGCTGGCGTACAGCGGGTCGGGCCGTTTTCCTACAGGCGACGCGGCGCTGTCCTAATCAGAAGCCCCGCCCCCCGGCCGAAAACCAGGGCATGAACACGAACTACCTGCCCGCGATTGCCTCCCACGCCCGCTTCAGCGAGTGGATCGAGACCCAGGAAACCCTGCTCGGCAGCCACCTGCTGGTGCACCCGCGCAGCGGCGCCCTCAGCGCCCTGTTCCTGAGCCAGGACGGCAACGGCGAGTACCTGGTGCGGCTCTGCGAGGGCGCCGACGACGCCTGCATGCGCTGGAGCGACCAGCGCCGCGCCCGCTCGCGCTTCGGCCGCGGCTATGCCGAGGCCCTGGCCGGCGCCTGGCTCACCCGCCTCGAATCGGCGGGCTGGCGCCTGGAGTGGAGCGCACGCCGCGAGGCCGCCGCCCCGGCTGCCATGCCGGAAGCCGAGCCGGCCGACTACGCGCTCGCGGCCTGAGGGCCGCCATCGAATTCCCGGGGATCCCCGCGCTTGCGGACCGCAGAGTCCGTCGAGCCCGGTGGGGGAGAGTGGGCGGAGGCCCCGGCAAGCGCCGGGGCCTTTTGCTTTGCGGCGCCGCGCCGCATGCTCCCGCCATGGGCAAGCAACAGGAATCCTTCGAGCGCATCTGGGCGACGATCCGCCGCATCCCGCTCGGCCGGGTCGCCACCTACGGCCAGATCGCTACCGAGGCGGGCTACCCGAAGCGTCCCCGCCTCACTGCCCAGGCCCTGGCCCACGTGCCGCCCGGCATGGAGATCCCCTGGTTCCGGGTGATCAATGCCCAGGGCAAGATCGCCATGTCGCCTGGCAGTCGCGGCGCCCGCGAGCAGAAGCGCCGCCTGACCGGCGAGGGCGTGAAGTTCGAGAAGGAGCGCGTGGACCTGGCGGTGTACCGCTGGCAGCCACGGAGCGTGGCGCCGCTGCTGGATTAGATGTCCGGGCGTGTATCGCGGACACGGTCCGCTCCTGCAAAAGCGAGGTTGGTCCCGCTCGACCGCCAGCGTTGATCACGGCGCAGGCGGAACCCCTGCAGGAGCGGACCGTGTCCGCGATGATTCCCGGCCTCATCCCGGCGCGCTGCCGCAGCCCCGCAGCTCCTTCCCATCCAGCTTCACCAGCACGGTCGAGGGGAACGGTGCGCCGCTGTCGTCCTGGCAGGGCGTGGACTCGATGCGCACGTAGAGCTCGTGCTTCCGGCTGCGGGCGTGGTAGATGCGCGCGCCATCCTTCTCCAGCGCCGGTGGCGCGGCGGTTTCGACGGTGCGCTGGCCGTAGTCGGTGACGAGCTGCATCTGCTCGCCGGGCACGATGCGCAGGCTCCAGCCGGGTTCGTTGCCGCGCGCGGTGAAGGCCGGGGCGCTCGTCGCCGGGGCGGCGTCGGCGGTGGCGGCCTGCTCGCGGCAGCCGTCGTAGCCGCGGCCGTCGATCTCCAGCAGGGCCTCGCGGCCCTTCACCCAGAACAGGGCCTGCTCGCCCTCGTACTTGGTGCCGGAGGCGGCGCTCACCTGCTTGAGCAGGCGCTGGCCCTCGGGCAGCAGCAGCACCACGTCGCCCTCGCCGAAGCGGGCGCTGAAGGCGTAGTCCTGGCACTGGTAGAGCACGGGCGCATCGACCAGCGCCACCGGCCGGGCCTCGGCTACCGCCGGCGCCGGTGCCGGGGCAGGCGCCGTGGGTGCGGGCGGCGGGGGTGAAGGCTTCTCGCAGGCGCCGAGCAGCAGCGCGGGGACCAGGGCCAGCAGCAGGGCGAGGCGGGTGGTGGTGGAGGACATGACGGGGCTTGCGCTCAGGAACTCAGCTTCAGGCCGAGGATGCCGCCGACGATCATGGCGAGGCAAATCGCGCGCAGCGGGCTCACCGGATCGCCCAGCACCAGGATGCCGAACAGCACGGTGCCGACGGCGCCGATGCCGGTCCAGACCGCATACGCCGTGCCCAGCGGCAGTGTGCGCAGGGCCAGGGCCAGCAGGCCGAGGCTGGCCACCAGCGCCAACCCCGTCAGGACCGAAGGCAGGGGCCGGGTGAAGCCCTCGCTGTACTTCAGGCCCACGGCCCAGGCGACCTCGAGCAGGCCGGCAGTGAACAGGTAGATCCAGGCCATGGCGGCCTCCGGTGTGCGGGGTCGTCCCCGGTGCGGGATGTCGGCCGCCGGTCGTCCGGTGGCGGCGCGATGCTAAACCCGGTGGCCGGCCCGGGCCAGTTCGGCCGCGCAAAAAGAAAGAGCCGGCACGGGGCCGGCTCCTTCACTGCACAAGACGCTTACCAGATCTTCACGCGCTGCTCCGGCGCGAGGTAGAGCTTGTCGCTCTCCTTCACGTCGAAGGCGGTGTAGAACTCGGGGATGTTGCGGACGATGCCGTTGCAGCGGTACTCGCTGGGCGAGTGCGGGTCGCTCTTGAGGCGCGCCAGCAGGTTCTCGTCGCGGTACTTGCGGGCCCAGACCTGCGCCCAGCCCATGAACAGGCGCTGGTCGGCGGTCAGGCCGTCGATCACCGGGGCTTCCTTGCCGCCCAGGGCCAGGTGATAGGCCTTGTAGGCGATCGACAGGCCGCCCAGGTCGCCGATGTTCTCGCCGATGGTGAAGGCGCCGTTGACCTTGTGGCCCGGCAGCGGCTCGAACTGGTCGTACTGCGCAATGAGCGCCTTGGTGCGGGCCTCGAAGGCCTTGCGGTCGGCGTCGGTCCACCAGGACTTGAGGTTGCCGTCGCCGTCGTACTTGGAGCCCTGGTCGTCGAAGCCGTGACCGATCTCGTGGCCGATCACCGCGCCGATGCCGCCGTAGTTCACCGCGTCCTCGGCGTTCAGGTCGAAGAACGGCGGCTGCAGGATGGCGGCCGGGAACACGATCTCGTTCATGCCCGGGTTGTAGTAGGCATTCACGGTCTGCGGCGTCATGTGCCACTCGCCGCGGTCGATCGGGCTGCCCAGCTTGGCGACGCTGCGATTGAACTCGACGTTGCGCGAGCGCATCCAGTTACCGACCAGGTCATCGGCCTTCACTTCCAGCGCGGAGTAGTCCTTCCACTTGTCCGGATAGCCGATCTTGGGCGTGAACTTGCCGAGCTTCTCCAGGGCCTTGACCTTGGTGTCCTCGCTCATCCAGTCGAGGTTCTTGATGCTCTGCTCGTAGGCCAGGGTGAGGTTCTTGACCAGCACCTCCATGCGCGCCTTGGCTTCCGGCGGGAAGTGCTTGGCCACGTAGATCTTGCCCAGCACCTCGCCGAGCGCCTGCTCGGTCGATTCCACGGCGCGCTTCCAGCGCGGGCGGTTCTCCTTCGTGCCGTTGAGCACGCCGCCGTAGAAGGCGAAGTCCTCGTCGACGAAGGGCTTGGACAGGAGCGGGGCGTACTCGCTCAGCAGGTGCCAGGTCATGTGCAGCTTGAGCGTCTCGATCGGCGTGGCCTGCACCAGCTTGTCCCAGGCGGTGAAGAAGCTCGGCTGGGCGATGACCAGGCCGGGCGACTTGGCGATGCCCGTGCCCTCGATATAGGCCGTCCAGTCGAAGCCCGGGGTCAGGGTCTTGAGCTGGTCGAATTCGTAGCGGTTGTAGGTCTTGTCGGCATCACGCGAGGCCACCTGCGTCCACTGCTTGTCGGCGAACTTGGTTTCCAGCGCCATGATCGCCTTGGCGTCCGCCGCGGCGTTCTTGTTGCCGGCGAGCGTCAGCATCTTCTCGATGTGGGCCACGTACTTGCCGCGGATCTCCGCGAACTTCTTGTCCTTGGACAGGTAGTAGTCGCGGTCCGGCAGGCGCGTGCCGCCCTGGAACAGGTACACCACGTAGCGCGTGGAGTCCTTGGCGTCGGTGTCGATGTAGCCCGGGAACATGTAGGTCCCGAGGCGGGCCAGGCGGGCGTACAGCGCCGGCAGCTCCTTCTTGTCCTTCACCGCGGCGATGGCGGCCAGCTCGGCCTCCAGCGGCTTGAGGCCCAGTTCGTCGGCGCGCGCCTCGTTCATGAAGGCGGCGTAGTAGTCGCCGACCTTCTGCTCATCGGAACCGGCGGCCTTGTTCGGCTTGGCGGCGGATTCCTCGATGATCGCCTTGATCTGCACCTCGGCATCGTCGTCGAGCTTGGTGAAGGCGCCGTAGTTGGACTTGTCGGCCGGGATCTCGGTCTTGGCCAGCCAGCCGCCGTTGACGTGGCGGAACAGGTCATCCTGCGGGCGCACCGCGGTGTCGAAGTGGGACTGGGTGATGCCGGAGACCAGGGCCTTGGGCGCCGGTGCCGGCGCGGCAGCCGGGGCCTCGGCCGGGTCGGCCGACTTGCCGCAGGCCGCGAGCATCACGGCGCTGAGCACGCCGACAGCAAGCTTGTTCATGGGGTTACCTCGGTGGGACGGGTGAAGAGACGGGGCAGCTTACCGGGGGGTGGACCGCGCCCGCGCCCGGAAATTCCCTCAGGAAAACCCCCAGGCGGCCATCCGGGACGGGCTGGCTATACTCGCGGCCCCGTTCGCGCCCCGGAGCCCGGCATGTTCCAACTCAAGACCCCCGCCAGCGCCGCCGACAAGCCCGGTCTCTACGCCGAGCTGGCCCAGCAGGCCGAAGCCCTGCTGCACGGCGAGCGCGACCGCATCGCCAATGCCGCCAACCTGGCCAGCCTGATCTGGCACCAGCTGCCGGAGCTGAACTGGGCCGGCTTCTACCTCTGGGACGGCCGCGAGCTGGTGCTGGGCCCCTTTCAGGGCAAGCCGGCCTGCGTGCGCATCGCCCTGGGCAAGGGCGTCTGCGGCACCGCCGCCGCCCAGCGCCGTACCCAGGTGGTCCACGACGTGCACGCCTTCCCCGGGCACATCGCCTGCGACGCGGCCTCCAACGCCGAGATCGTCGTGCCCCTGCTGCGCGGCGAGGAGCTGCTGGGCGTGCTGGATCTCGACAGCCCGGTCACCGGCCGCTTCGACGAGGCCGACCGCGCAGGGCTGGAGCGGCTGGCGCAGATCTGGGTGGCGTCGCTGGGCTGAGCGACGCCACGCCCGGGTTCCCTCGGCGGCTGCCCGCGCGCCGACAACGCCTCCCTGTCGGCGCGGATCTTGTCCGCGGTGGAAACCGTGGCCAGCCCCGCATCGCGGACCAGGTCCGCTCCTGCAACCGCGGGTCTACGCGCCGACCGACAGCGCCGAGGCGGCGATCAGGCCGATCGCCAGCCAGTAGGTGGACAGGATCAGGCCCTGCGCGCCGCGGTAACTGCCCAGGAACTTGCGAGCGCCCAGCGCCGAATCGGAGATCACGAACAGCGAGGCGCCGACCAGGGCCAGGGTGCCGGTCGCGCCGCCCAGGCTTTCCCAGCGGATCGAGGCCGTGAGCGCCATGCCGGTGAGGATGGCGCCGTACAGCAGCACCGGAATCTTGAGCTTGCCGGCCTTGGGCAGGAGCAGGGTGGCGAACACCGCGCCGTAAACCGCGTAGCCATAGGCCCACCAGGGCATCACCCGCGTGCCGATGCCGTCGAGGAAGGCCGCCATGAACAGCAAATGCGCCAGCAGGAAGCTGCCCAGGCCCGTGATGAAGGCGGCGTTGCCCGCGAACATCAGCGCGATATCACCGACCAGGGAGAGGCCCAGGCCGATCAGGATCATGGTCCGGTACTCGCTCTCCGGCGCCAGCACCGCGATGCCGGCGATCAGGATCGTGGTCAGCGGCTTCAGCAGCAGGAAGCGCTTCGGCTTGGTTTCGGTCCAGTCGGCCTGGATGGCGAGCAGGGCGGAGACAACGGCGGCGCAGGCAAGAGCCAGGAGCATGGGGCGGTCCGACAAAGCAGGAAGACGCCTAGGGTACGGGGCCGGCCACCCAAAAGAAAAACCCGGCCTGGGCAGCCGGGTGGGAATGTCCCGAGGGTCGAGAAAGAGGCTGTACCACGAGGGCTACACTAGGGCCACGCAATGACAGGCCGATGACATGGACAAGATCGTGAAGACCGACGCCGAATGGCGCGCCCTGCTCAGTCCCGAGCAGTACCAGGTGACCCGCCGCGGCGGCACGGAATGCGCCTTCACCGGCGCACTCTGGGACGACCACCGCGACGGCGTGTTCCACTGTGTGTGCTGCGACCTGCCCCTGTTCGACTCGAAGACCAAGTTCGAGTCCGGCACCGGCTGGCCCAGCTTCTTCGACCCCGCGCACAACGGCCATGTCGCCGCCCGCGAGGATCGTAGCCACGGCATGCTCCGCACCGAGGTGCTCTGCGCCCGCTGCGACGCCCACCTGGGCCACGTCTTCAATGACGGCCCCAAGCCTACGCGCCTGCGCTACTGCATCAACTCCGCCGCGCTGAACTTCAAGGCGCGCGCATGAGGGTTCCCCTGAGAGTCCATTGGCTGCAGCACGCCGACTTCGAAGACCTGGGCTGCATCGCCCCGGCCCTCGCCGCCCGCGGCGACACCGTGAGCTGCACGCGCCTGTGGGCCGGCGAGACCCTGCCCGGCGTGGACGCCTTCGACGCACTGATCGTCATGGGCGGGCCCATGAACATCTACGAGGTCGAGCAGCACCCCTGGCTCCAGCCCGAGAAGACCCTGATCCGCGCGGCCATCGACGCCAGGAAGAAAGTGCTCGGCATCTGCCTGGGCTCGCAGCTCATCGCCGACGTGCTGGGCGGCGCAGTCACGCGCAATGCCCATAGCGAGGTGGGCTGGCACGAGGTGGCGCTCAACGAGGACGGCCGCAAGTCGAAGTTCTTCGCCGGCTTCCCCGACCGCTTCACCGCCTTCCACTGGCACGGCGATACCTTCGCCATCCCCCCGCAGGCCCGCAATCTCATGGCCAGCCTCGCTTGCGCCCACCAGGCCCTGGAGTTCGGCGAGCACGTGGTCGGCATCCAGTACCACCTCGAGGTCACCGCTGCGAATGCGCGCGACTGGTTTGCCCACGAGCGGCCGGCGCCGGCGACTTACGTGCAGGTGCCGGAGGCGATCCTGGCGGATCTGGATGCGTTCGGGATGAACAACCGGTTGATGTTGCGGTTGTTGGGGAATTGGTTGGGGTAGGTCTTCGCGCCGACCATTCGCCTTAAACGGGAAACTGAAGTGCGCTATTGGTGGGTAAATCAGAACCAAACTTACCGCCAGGAAGTCCGAGGCGGTTACATTTGGTCACCGCAACGACGCAAGGACGGGGCCCGTAATCCGTTCTACGAGTCCATGCGTGCGGTGTCTCCAGGGGATGTTGTTTTCTCCTTTTCAGACACTTTCATCAAAGCCGTCGGAGTTGCTCGCTCTTACTGCTACGAATGCCCGAAGCCGCTTGAATTCGGCCAGGTTGGCATGGCTTGGGACAACGTTGGTTGGCGAGTAGATGTTGAATTTCGCGAAGAGCCCATACCTATCAGGCCGAAAGACCATATTTCGTTTATCCAGCCGCATCTTCCGGAAAAATACTCGCCGCTTCGGGCGAACGGCGATGGTCTGCAATCTATCTACTTAACAGAGCTG
>DASUDL010000109.1:0-3063 GCA_036275615.1 Solimonas sp. | reverse complement strand
CTTGTTCTCCGCGATGAAGGGGCTCCACGGCTGGGCCTTCACCGGGCCGGGCGTCTTCCACACCACGTTGAACTGGCCGTCGGCCTTGACCTCGCCGATGAACACGCTCTTGTGCAGGTGGTGGTTCTTCTCGTCCATCTTCGAGGTGATGCCCGAGGGCGCCTTGAAGGTCTGGCCCGCCATCGCGGCGATCACCTTGTCGGTGTCGGTGCTCTTGGCCTTCTCGACCGCCTGCTTCCACATGTACAGGCCGATGTACGTGGCCTCCATCGGGTCGTTGGTGAGCGGCTTGTCCTTGTGGCCCGGGATGGCCTTGGCCTTGGCGTAGGCGGCCCACTTCTTGGTGAACTCGTCGTTGGCCGGGCTCTTCAGGCTCATGAAGTAGTTCCACGCCGCGAGGTGGCCCACCAGCGGCCGGGTGTCGACGCCGCGCAGCTCCTCCTCGCCCACCGAGAAGGCCACCACCGGCACGTCGGTGGCCTTCAGGCCCTGGTTGCCGAGTTCCTTGTAGAAAGGCACGTTGGAGTCGCCGTTGATGGTGGACACGACGGCCGTCTTCTTGCCTTCGCTGGCGAACTTCTTGATCTTGGCGATGATCGACTGGTAGTCGCTGTGGCCGAAGGGCGTGTACTCCTCCAGGATGTCCGCCTCGGCGATGCCCTTGGACTTGAGGAAGGCGCGCAGGATCTTGTTGGTGGTGCGCGGGTACACGTAGTCGGTGCCCAGCAGCACGAAGCGCTTGGCCGCGCCGCCGTCCTTGCTCATCAGGTACTCGACGGCGGGGATGGCCTGCTGGTTGGGCGCGGCGCCGGTGTAGAAGACGTTCTTGGAGAGCTCCTCGCCCTCGTACTGCACCGGGTAGAAGAGCAGCGAGTTGGTCTCCTCGAACACCGGCAGCACCGACTTGCGGCTCACCGAGGTCCAGCAGCCGAACACCACGGCCACCTTGTCCTGAGTGATCAGCTGCTTGGCCTTCTCGGCGAACAGCGGCCAGTTCGAGGCCGGGTCGACCACCACCGGCTCGAGCTTCCTGCCGAGCACGCCGCCCATGGCGTTGATCTCGTCGATGGCCATCAGCACGGTGTCCTTGAGCACCGTCTCGGAAATGGCCATGGTGCCCGACAGCGAGTGCAGCACGCCCACCTTGATGGTGCCGCCCTGCTGGGCGAGCGCGGGCGACAGCGTGCCGGCGGCCAGCAGTGCGGCGGCGACGGACTTCAGGGCGTGGCGACGCGAGGGGGTACGGAACATGAGCGCTTCTCCTTCCGGGGTGTTGTGGGGTCCTCGGTCGAAGCGATCGCAACGTCCGTGCCAGCTTGCTGCAGCGCCGCATGGCGGGCTAGGATGGCATCGAAACTGCAAGGCCCCATGCCATGGACCTGACGCCCCGCGAGAAGGACAAGCTGCTGCTGTTCACGGCGGCGCTGCTGGCCGAGCGCCGCAAGGCGCGCGGGCTCAAGCTCAACGTGCCGGAATCGATCGCCCTGATCAGCGCGGCCATCCTCGAGGGCGCGCGCGACGGCAAGACCGTGGCGCAGCTGATGAGCGAGGGCAAGGGCGTGCTCTCGCGCGCCGACGTGATGGAGGGCGTGCCCGAGATGATTCCGGAGATCCAGGTCGAAGCCACCTTTCCCGACGGCACCAAGCTGGTGACCGTGCACCAACCCATTGCATGAGGCACGAATCGATGCGCACCGCCCTGCCGACCCTCCTCCTCCTGGGTGCTGCGCGCGCCTGGGCCCACGATGGCCACGGCGCCGCCCCGGGCGCGCACCTGCACGCCTTCGACCTCGCTGTCCTGGCGGCGATCGTGGTGCTCTTCGGCGCGTGGCTGTGGCACCGCCGCGGCCGCTGAGGGCATCCGATGATTCCCGGCGAACTGCTGATCGACGACGGTGAGATCGCGCTCAACGGCGGGCGCCGCACGCTGAGCCTGGTGGTGGAGAACACCGGCGACCGGCCGATCCAGGTCGGCTCGCACTACCACTTCGCGGAGACCAACCCCGGACTGCGCTTCGACCGCGCCGCGGCGCGCGGCATGCGGCTGAACATCGCCAGCGGCACCGCGGTGCGCTTCGAGCCTGGGCAGCAGCGCACGGTGGAACTGGTCGAGTACGCGGGCACGCGCCACGTGTGGGGCTTCCGCGGCACGATCATGGGGGCACTGTGAGCACCCTCGGCAAGCGCGCCTACGCCGAGATGTTCGGCCCCACCACCGGCGACCGCGTGCGCCTGGCGGACACCGCGCTGGTGATCGAGGTCGAGCGCGACTTCACCGTCTATGGCGACGAAGTGAAGTTCGGCGGCGGCAAGACGATCCGCGACGGCATGGGCCAGTCGCAGATGGTCAATGGCCCGGGCGCGCGCGAAGCCTGCGACTGCGTGATCACCAACGCGCTGATCGTCGACCACTGGGGCATCGTCAAGGCCGACATCGGCCTCAAGGGCACCCGCATCGCGGCCATCGGCAAGGCCGGCAACCCCGACGTGCAGCCGGGCGTGGACATCGTCATCGGCCCGGGCACCGAGATCGTCGCCGCCGAGGGGCTGATCGTCACGCCCGGCACCGTCGACACGCACATCCACTTCATCTGCCCGCAGCAGATCGAGGAGGCGCTGATGGCCGGCACCACCACGATGCTGGGCGGCGGCACCGGGCCGGCCACCGGCACCTTCGCCACCACCTGCACGCCGGGGCCGGCCAACATCGCGCAGATGCTGCGCGCGGCCGACGCATTCCCGATGAACCTGGGCTTCATGGGCAAGGGCAACGCGAGCCGGCCGGAGGCGCTGCGGCAGCAGATCGAGGCCGGCGCGGTGGGCCTCAAGCTGCACGAGGACTGGGGCACCACACCGGCGGCGATCGACTGCTGCCTGTCGGTGGCCGAAGAGACCGACACCCAGGTGGCGATCCACACCGATACGCTCAACGAGAGCGGCTTCGTCGAGGACACCATCGCCGCCTTCAAGGGCCGCACGATCCACAGCTTCCACACCGAGGGCGCGGGCGGCGGCCACGCGCCGGACATCCTGAAGGTGGTGGGCGAGGCCAACGTGCTGCCT
>DASUDL010000108.1:0-12732 GCA_036275615.1 Solimonas sp. | reverse complement strand
CATGAACCAGCTGATCATCGCCTACCACGTGCTGGCGGAGGGCGAGGTGCGCTTGGGCGAAGAGCTGGCCGAGTACAAGCATGTCGACTTCGACAAGGCGCGGTACTGGCCGACGGCGACGGGGTTGGCGTTGCGGGACTTTCTGCGGGGGCGGGGGTTTGAGCCGGAGGCGTTCGAGTTTCCGTCGCTGAAGAAGGGCTGAAGCCTTATGGCCGGGCGGAGCTTGGTCGTCTTCGCAACCGGTTCTGTCACGGTCGTGAAGACCAGCGTTTTTCGGTCCTGTCGGACCGCCTCACTTTTCTTGTCTTGCCAAGAAAAGTAAGCAAAAGAACTCGCCTTTCCAGCGCGAGGCTTTCGCCGGAAACAGAGCAACGCGAACCCGCCTAGCCGCTCCTCTAGAACATCCATTGCGAGAGACGCTTTTGCCGTCCCTCGTTTTGTTGGAGCAGGGGCAGCCGGATATTGGCGGTTGATCGCCGCGGTAGGCGTGTCGAAAGCGCACGGCACCCCTGCACGCTCAGGGAGTGAGGAACAAAACGGTCTCTCGCCCTTGCTGGCTCCAGCGGGGCAGCCAACGCTTATTCGCGTTGCTACCTCTCGCCGGGAAAGCACCTCGCCGGAAAAGCGAGTTCTTTTGGTTACTTTTCTCGCCTGGAGGCGCCTACTGTTGGTGGCAAGACAAGAAAAGTGACTGGCGCCGACAGGCGTCATACACGCAGGTCGTCACGACCGGGACAGAACCCGTTACGAAGACGGCCCCACCAACGCGCACCATTACGATCGAGACAGAACGACCTGCGAATACGACCCCGGTCGATTACTTCGCCCCCCGCTGCCCCCGCAACACCGCCGTAATCTCCTCCTGCGTCTCATGCCAGCGCAGCGTCCAGTCCGGCAGACGCGGCGATGTCCCGGCATGACCGGCCTTCTCCAGCACCTTTGCCGTCGGCACCTTGCCGCGCCGGCTCAGGAACAGGTAGCGCACGGCCACCATTGCGCAGACCTCGTCGTTGCGCAGGAAGCGGTGCTCGCAGAAGAACCACTTGTCGTTCCATCCCAGCAGGCGGGTCTCCAGCTGGTAGGCCTGGAAGGGCTGCAGCGAGCGCAGGAATCGGGCGTCGGAGTCGCCGGCGACGGCGCGCCAGCCGTGCATGAAGGCGCTGCGCCAGAGATTGCTGCGCAGGCCCCAGTCCAGGCGGCCAATGTCGGCGGCGGAGAAATAGCGGCCGTTGTTCATGTGCAGGTTGAAGTCGATCTCGCCCGGCATGACGCGTAGCGGCAGGCGCGTGGGCTCCAGCAGCCCGGCGCGGCCGCGCCAGCGCCAGCTCAACAGCACGTACAGCGTGCGCCAGAACCCCACCATGTGCCTGCTCTCCCGCAAAATGACGGCGGAGATGCTAGCGGGGGCGGATGCAGGCTCCATTGGCGCCTGCGCCAGCCCGGGATGCTGCTGGCGTCGTGCAGCGCCGGCAGCGGCGGTGCAGGACGCGTAGCATGCGGCGGGTCCATTAATCCTCTGCGGAACCCCCATGAAGCAGCTCTACATCGTTGGCGCCGGCGGACCCGAGAAACTGCAGCTGCGTGAAGCGCCGGACCCTGCGCCCACGCCCGGCAGCCTGCGCGTGCGAGTGCGCGCCACGGGCATCAACTTTGCCGACGTCCTGGCACGCCAGGGCCTGTATCCGGACGCACCGAAGCTGCCGTGCGTGGTCGGCTACGAGGTCTCGGGTGTCGTCGACGCCGTGGGCGAGGGGGTCGACGAACGCTGGATCGGCAAGGACGTGTTCGGCCTGACCCGGTTCGGGGGGTACTCGGACGTGGTGGTGGTGCCGGAGAACCAGCTGTTCGAGAAGCCGGTATCCCTGAGCCACGAGCAGGCCGCGGCCATCCCGGTGAACTACCTGACCGCCTGGCAGCTGCTGGTGATCATGGGTTCCTTGCGCAGCGACGAAACCGTGCTGATCCATAACGCCGGGGGTGGTGTCGGCCTCGCGGCGATCGACATCGCCCGCCATGTCGGTGCCCGGATCCTCGGCACCGCCAGCAGCGGCAAGCATGCCTTCCTGAAGGCGCGCGGCCTGCACGAGGCGATCGACTACCGCAGCCAGGACTGGCCGGCGGAGGTGGCGCGACTCACCGATGGGCGGGGCGTCGAACTGATCACCGATCCCATGGGTGGCAGCCAGTGGAAGCAGAGCTATGCCGCACTGCGCAGCACTGGCCGCCTGGGCATGTTCGGTGTCTCGGCGGCCACCGAGTCCAGCCTGTTCGGGCCTCTGCGGCTGCTGCCGGTGGCGGTCGGCATGCCGTTCTTCCATCCGATCCCGCTGATGAATCAGAACAAGGCCGTGTTTGGCGTGAACATGGGCCACCTCTGGGACGAGGTCGCCAAGATCCGCGTATGGATGCAGGCACTGCTGCGCGGGCTCGACGAGGGCTGGGTGCGGCCGCACGTCGACCAGGTCTTCCCGCTGGAGCGAGGCGGCGAGGCGCAGGCCTACCTGGAGGCGCGTCGCAACACGGGCAAGGTGGTGTTGGTGCCCTGAGCGGCGGTCAGGCGGGCGGAGACCCTGCGCGGGTGTAAGCCTGCTTCCAGTACTCGACATGCGCGCGGTTGTCCTGCTGCCAGGGATGGAATCCGGGCCGAAACCAGGCGAGCCAGGGCAGGACAATGCGCCGCAGTGGTCCGGGCGAGACCAGCTGGAACTTCAGCAGCCGCCACCAGCCGCGGCCATCTCCCAGCAGGCCGTCGCGACGCAGGAAATGCAGGTGATTGAGGAGGGTCTGCAGCCAGAAGCGCACGGTGACGACCAGCATGACGACGCAACGCAGCAGGTAGCCGCGCACGCCAGGCATCACGGTGCGGTACACGTCAAAGGCCACGGCCTTGTGCTCGGTCTCCTCGATCGCATGCCATCGCCAGAGCGCGGTCAGGCGCGGGTCGGCGCCTTCCAGAACGCGCGGGTCCGACAACAGGGCCTCGGCCATGATCGCGGTGTAATGCTCCAGACAGATGGTGATCGCCAGCTGGTGTGGTCTTGTCAGCCAGCGACGCGCCCGGTCCAGGAGCCTGACAGCCCGGGCCTCGAGTCGTGGCGTGTCGTAGCCGGCGGCGGCCAGGGCGGCGTTGTAGGCACGGTGCTCGCGACCATGCATCGCCTCCTGGCCGATGAAACCGCGGACGTCCTCGAGCAGCGATGGATCCGACAGGCGGTCGCGGTAATGGCGCACGCTCTCGATGAAGAAGCGCTCGCCCTCGGGGAAGAACGCGGACATGCCATTGAAGAAATGGCTGACGTGTGGGCCGCCGGGATGCCAGTGCTGCCAGTCCACGCCCGCAAACTCGAAAGCGATGTCACGCTGGATCACGGGCGGAACGCTCAAGGAACTCTCCGGCAACAGAGTCTCGAGCCTAGACCGATGCGCCAGGCGACGCCAGCCGCCCCGCCCACGCGCAGGGCGTCGTGTCGGGGCCCGGCCTCAGCGTCTATGCTTGGGTCTGGGGAATCCATCAATAACAGGGAGCGATGATGCCGAGTCCGGTGCCGGTGCGCAGTGGGGAATTCACGGTCCAGGGCCACCGGCTCGCCTACGAGGTCTACGGAACGGGTGGCGAGCCTTGCGTCCTGATGCACGGCATCCTGCTCGATTCGCTGATCAATCGCGATCTCGCGATCCGCTTCGCCAACACGGGCTATCAGGTCGTGCTGCTCGATCTTCTGGGCCATGGTCGCAGCGCCAAGGTGACCGACCCCAAGGAGCACCGCGTCGACTTCTACGCCGAGCACGTCGTGGCCCTGCTCGACCACCTGGGCTGGGAGCGCGCGCTGATTGGCGGCATGTCGCTGGGTGCAATCACCGCGATGATGGTCGCGGTGCGTGCACCGGAGCGCGTGCGCGGGCTGTACCTCGAGATGCCGGTGATGGAGTGGTCCATGCCCTGGGCCGTGGCCATCCTGGCGCCCATCCTGCTGTCCACCCGTTTCGCACGGCCGGTCTACCTGCGCTTCGCACAGTGGCTCTCGCGCCGCCCGCGTCCGTCGAAGGACTGGATGGCCAGCGGCATGAACGCGCTGTCGATGGATCCCAAGGTCACCACGGCGATCCTGCACGGCGTTCTGGTCGGGCCGATCGCGCCTTCCGTGCGTCAGCGGCGCGCGCTCGACATGCCGACGCTCATCGTCGGCCACGGCCGCGACAAGCTGCACGAATATCGCGATGCGCTGGCCCTGCAGCGCCAGCTGCCGCAGGCACGCCTGATCGATGCCCACTCGCTGCTGGAGCTGCGCATGAAGCCGGAGCGGCTGTGGCCGCAGATCGAGGCGTTCCTGCTGGACCTCGTCGCCGACGGACAACCGCGGCGGACGCGCCGCCGGCGCGGCTGAGACGACGTCCATAAAAAAACCCCGCCTTCTGGCGGGGTTTTTCTTTCCGGCGGGCGGGGCGCTTACTCCCAGACCACCTTCTCCTTCGGATTGGCGGCGTGCTTCTCCAGCAAGGCGCCGTACTTCTTCTCGACCTCGTTGCGCTTGACCTTCATGGTCGGCGTCATGATGCCGTTGTCGATCGTCCAGGCATCCTTGGCGACGATGATCTTGGCAATCTCCTCGTGCGGCTCGAGGGTGGCGTTGACCGCCTCCATGTCGGCGATCAGCTGCTTCTCCACCTCGGGCCGCGAGCGCGCCAGCGCTGGCGGCGTCAGCGTCACGATCATGATCGGCTGCTTGAGTCCGGCGCCGACAAAGCAGAGCTGGTCGATGTCGGTGTTGCGGGCCAGAGCGCCCTCGATCGGCGCCGGGGCCACGTACTTGCCCTTGAGCGTCTTGAAGATGTCCTTGGTGCGGCCGGTGATGTACAGGTAGCCGTCCTCGTCGATGCGGCCCTTGTCGCCCGTGCGCAGCCAGCCGTCGGCGGTGAACAGCTCGGCGGTCTTTTCGGCGTCCAGGTAGTAGCCGGCGGTGACGCCCGGGTGGCGGTACTGGATCTCGCCGTCCTCGGCGATGCGCATGTCGGCACCCGGCATGGCGCGGCCGACCGAGCCGACCCGATTGGCGCCCGGCTGGTTGGCGGTGGCGTAGATGTTGTTCTCGGTCATGCCGTAGCCCTGCAGCACCGTGATGCCCAGCTTCTCCAGCCAGTTCATCAACGGGATCGGCATGGGCGCGGCGCCCACGAACAGGTAGCGCGCGTTCTGCAGGCCGACGCCCTGCTTGATCTTCTTCTTGATGATGCCGGAGATGATCGGCAGCTTGAGCAGGCGGTCGAGCTTCTGCTGCGGCATCTTCTTGAGGATGCCGGTCTGGATGCGGCCATAGACCAGCGGCACGCCGAAGAAGCGGGTCGGCGCCACTTCCTTGAGCTGCTCGGCGAGCTTGTCGAGGTTCTCGAGGAAGTGCACCTCGGCGCCGAAATACAGCGAGCTCAGCTCCACGGCGCCGCGCTCGAAGGCGTGGGCCAGCGGCAGGTAGGAGAAGAAGCGTTCGGCACCCTGGGCCGGCATGGCCTTCATCAGGCCGCCGGCGGCGAACATCAGGTTCTCGCCGGAGATCATCACGCCCTTGGGGTTGCCGGTGGTGCCCGAGGTGTAGACCAGGGTCCACAGGGCCTTCGGGTCCGGGGCGCGATAGCCGGCGAAGGGCTCGGAGGCCCGCACTAGGTCGTCCCACTTCTTCTCGCAGGGCACGACATCGGGGTAGGGGAAGGCGATCTTGGTGATGCCCTCAGGGACGGCCTTCATGAAGTCGTCGGCATCCGGCATCGGGCCGACGAACAGGACCTTGCTGTCCGAGTGCTGCAGGATGAACTTGACCGCATCCGGCGCCTGCTTGGGGTACAGGCCGACGCTGACGTAGCCGGCCATGGCGATGGCGAGGTCGGCCATGAACCAGTGGGCGGTGTTGCGGCCGGAGATGGCGATGCGGGCACCGGCCGGCAGGCCCAGCCCGCGCAGCGCGGTAGCCATGGAGCGCACCTGCGCCTCGCACTCGGCCCAGGTATGGGTCTTCCAGACCCCGTTGACCGGCTGGTGCAGCCAGACCTGGTTGGGCCGTTCCTTGGCCCACTGCAGCAGCATCTCCACCGGATTCTTCATCGACATCGTCTTCCCCCGGAATACGTACGGATTGTTCTTGGTTTCCGGCGCCGGCATCCCCGGAACGCGGCACCGTACTCGCAGGCCCCGACCGGCACGGACTCCGCCGGCGCAAGCCAGCAGGGGCGGTCGGTAAGGCGAGTACCCGTCCATTATAGGGGGAAGGCCCTGCCGGGTCGTCGCGGGTGATCTCCCCGGGGCTCGCGTGGACAGGCCCGGCGCCGGCGCCGAGAATCGGCCCCGGTCCCACGGAGTTCCCATGAAGAAGCTGCTGCTTGCTGCGGTGCTGACCCTGGTGGCTTACCTGGCGTTCTGGCCGGTTCCCATCGAGCCCGTGGCCTGGACGCCGCCGTCAGCGCCGCCGGCGGAGGCCTATCCTGCGAACGAGCGTCTCCGCGGCATCGAGCGCCTGGCCGAGGGCTATGGACGCGGTGGCGAAGGCGTGGCGATCGACGCCCAGGGACGGCTGCACGTTGGCTACGACGACGGCCGCATCGTCCGCCTGGACGCTCGTGGCGCCAATCCCTCCGTGCTCGCCAACACCGGCGGCCGGCCCCTGGGCCTGTGTTTCGATCCGGACGGCCGCCTGGTGATTGCCGATGCCCTCAAGGGCCTGCTGCGCCTGAAGGAGGATGGCCAGATCGAGACGCTCGCCACCTCGGCCGAGGGCCTGGACTTCAAGCTCGTGGACGACGCCGACGCCGTGCCCGGTGAGCCCTACATCTACTTCACCGACGCCTCCGCCCGGTTCGGCATCCACGAGGTGATGAACGATGCCCTGGAGCACCGTGGCAGCGGCCGTCTGCTGCGGTACGACATCCGCAGTGGCGAGACGCTGGTGCTGATGCGCGACCTGCAGTTCGCCAATGGCGTGACGCTCGGGCCCGGTGCGGAGTACGTGCTGGTCAACGAGACCACCGCCTACCGCATCCAGCGCTACTGGCTGAAGGGCGAGAAGGCCGGAACCTCCGAGATCCTGATCGACAATCTTCCCGGCTTTCCGGACAACCTGAGCTTCAACGGCCGCGACCGCTTCTGGGTCGCCCTCTATGCGCCGCGCAAGCGCGAGCTCGACGCCATGGCGCCCTACCCGTGGGTACGCAAGGTGGTGGCCCGCCTGCCGGCCTTCGTGCAGCCCCGGACAGCCCTGCAGGGCTGGGTGCTGGGCCTGGATCTCGACGGCAAGGTCGTGGCCAATCTCCAGTATGCGGGCGAGGGCGCTTTCGGGCCGATCACCAGTGCCGAGGAGCAGGGCGACTACCTCTGGCTGGGGACGCTCAGTGATACCGCCGTCGGCCGCATTCCGCTCAAGGACCTGTAGGCCAGGCCATGGCCATGACACCTGTCGCCGCGCCCTACGACGCCATCATCGTCGGTGGCGGCCATAACGGCCTGGTCTGCGCCGCCTATCTCGCCCGTGCCGGGCAGCGCGTGCTGGTGCTGGAGCGCCGCGACATCATCGGCGGCGCGGCGGTCAGCGAGGAGATTGCGCCGGGTTATCGCGCGTCCACGGCCTCGTACCTGATCTCGCTGCTGGTGCCCGAGGTCGAGCGCGAGTTGCAGCTGCGCGAGCATGGCTACCGCGTACTGGCGCGCAACCCGTCCTCGTTCACGCCGCTGCCGGACGGTCGCTCGCTGCTGATGGGTCCGGACGAGGCGCTGAACCGGCGCGAGATCGCGAAATTCTCGGTCCGTGATGCCGAGACCTATCCACGCTACGAGGCCTGGCTCACGCGCATCGCCGAGGCCCTGGAGCCCGCCCTGGAGGACATCCCGCCCGACCTGCTGCCCTTGCCGGCACAGTGGCGCCGTCGTGGCTGGCGCGATCGCCTGGCCAACCTGCGGCGCGCCCTGCGCTTCCACCGCAGCCTGAAGCAGCTGGGCAGCGAACTGCCGGCCGCGCTGGAACTGCTGACGGGCCCGGCCCGGCCCATTCTCGACCGCTGGTTCGAGTCGGACGTGCTGAAGACGACCCTGGCCACCGACGCGATCATCGGTGCCATGGCGCCACCGTCGGCGCCCGGCACCGGCTACGTGCTGCTGCATCACGTGATGGGCACGGCCGGTGGCGCGCGCGGTGTCTGGGGTTACGTCGAAGGCGGCATGGGCGCACTCACGCAGGCCCTGCGGCGATCGGCCGAGGCGGCCGGCGTCACCGTGCGCACCGGGGCCCCGGTGGCGGCGATCGAGGTGGAAGGCGGCCGCGCCTGCGGCGTGCGCCTGGTCTCCGGCGAGCGCATCCGGGCGCGCAGCGTTGCCTCGAATGCCACCCCCGAGGTGACCTTCCGCCAGCTGCTGGCGCAGGACACGCTGCCTGAGGACTTCCGCGCCGCGGTTGCGCGCATCGACTATTCCAGCGCGGTGATGAAGATCAACCTCGCGCTGTCCGAGCTGCCGGACTTCAGCAGCCGACCGGGCAGGGCCGAGGTGGGCCCGCAGCACCGCGGCACCATTCACATCAGCCCGACGCTCGAGTACCTCGAGCGGGCCTACGAGGACGCTCGTCGTGGCGAGCCCTCGCTGGAGCCGATCGTCGAACTGACCCTGCCCACCTCGGTCGACCGCACGCTGGCGCCGGGAGGTCATCACATCGCCCAGCTGTTCGTGCAGTACGCGCCCTACCGGCTGGCGAGCGGCGACTGGGACGCCCGCAAGGATGCCTATGCGCAGCGCTGCATCGACACCGTCACGCAGTACGCCCCCAATTTCGCGGCCAGCGTCCTGCATCGCCAGGTGCTCTCGCCCCTGGACCTGGAGCGCCGCTTCGGGCTGACCGGCGGCAACATCTTTCACGGGGCCATGCCGCTGCACCAGCTGTTCGGCTTCCGCCCCGTGCCCGGCTGGAGCGACTACCGGACGCCGGTGCCCGGGCTCTTCCTCTGCGGGGCGGGTGCGCATCCGGGCGGCGGGGTGAGCGGGGCCCCCGGCCGCAACGCGGCGCGCATCATGCTGGGGCAGGCCTGAGGGCAACTCAGGTTTGCCCCGACCACTGACGGAAGCCTGTCGCTCCAGCGGTCGCAACCTGCGGACTGACGGTCGCCAGGCCACCTGCTGAGGGGCGTATACCTTGAGCGTGGCCCTGTGAACGAGAGTCCGCCATGGAGCAGGCGCGGGAAGCGGTGCTGACCAACGCGGAAGCGGCGCGCCTGCTCGCCTGCCCGCCGGAGCGTCTCGCCCTCCTGCCACTGGTGCCGCGGCTGCACGGAGAAGCCGGGCCCACCTACTCGGCCAGCGAGGTGCAGCAGCTCGGTGCGGTCTGCCACCCCCAGCTGCACCACCACGCGGTCCAGTTCTTCCGCGACGAGAACTTCCTCTGCGATGTGATCGCCGACTACCTCGGCGAGGGTCTGCGCGCGGGAGCGCCGCTGATCATGATCGCCCGGGCGACGCGGCTGGAGTTGGTCCGGCGTCGCCTCGAGCAGGATGGTCATCCGGTGGCGGAGGCCATCGCCGCTGGACAGTGCCTGATGCTGGATGCGCACGAGGCCCTGTCGCGCTTCATGGTCGATGGGCGGCCCGACCCGGCACGCTTCGCCGCACTGGTCTCGCCCCTGATCGAGCACGGTCTCAGTGCCTGGCCACAGGCCCGCCTGCGGGCCTATGGCGAGATGGTGGACATCCTCTGGAGCCAGGGCCAGTGCCAGGCGGCGCTGGCGCTGGAGGCGCTCTGGAACGAGCGCGCGCGCGAACAGCCGTTCTCGCTGCTGTGCGCCTACCACATGGACAACTTCCGCCAGAGCGAGGACGAGGGCGGCTTTGCGCAGATCTGCGACAGCCATTCCGATGTCGCCGCCATGGAGGGCTGCGTGCACGACGGATCGGCCGAGGCCCGGCGCCGCGAGCTGGCGCGCCTGGAACAGCGGGTGTATGCCCTGGAGCGGGAGCTGGGCCAGCTACAGCCCAACCCCGAGGTGCATGCGCCTCACGAACCGGCGATTCCGCCGATGGGTGGGCTGGCCCCGGCCGTCCTGCCGGTGCCGGCACAGGCGCTCGGGGCGGAATTCACCCTGCTGGTGGTCGACGACGATCCCGCCGACCGGCGCCTGACCCTGGAAGCCCTGCGCAGCCTTCATGCCCTGCGGCCCCGGGTGCTCGAGGCGCCCGGCGTCGAGGAGGCCTTGCAGCTGATCGAGGCCGAGCGCCCCGACCTATGCTTCTGCGACTTCCGCCTGTCCGGCGCCAACAGTGGCCTCGACCTGCTGCTGTCAGCACGCAGCCGGGGGCACTTCCTGCCCTTCGTGGCGGTCACGGGGCATGGCAGCGAGGAGGAAGTGGCAGCTTCCCTGCTCGATGCCGGGTTCCAGGACATTGTCCTGAAGCAGGACCTGCGCAGCAGCAACCTGCACCGCGTGATCCGCAATGCCCGCATCCGTGGCCTCAATGCCCGCAAGCTCATGGACCTGAGCCGTGTCGACGAACTGACGGGGGTGCTGAATCGCCGCGGCTACATGGAACGCCTGGAAACCGAGCGCTCCCGCTGCGAACGCGCGCGCCTGATGATGTCGGTGCTCTATCTCGACGTGAACAACTTCAAGCAGATCAACGATCGTCATGGCCATCGCATCGGCGACGACACGCTGCGCACCCTGGTGGCAGTGATCCTGCCGCTGCTGCGCAAGGGCGACGCGATCGGTCGCCTGGGTGGTGACGAGTTCTCCATCGCCCTGCCGGGTGCCGGGCGGCCCGCCGCCGAGCACATCGCGCGTCGCCTGCGCAGCCGGCTGATGCGCTCGCCCATCCGGGCCGCCGAGGGCGAGATTGTCGCCAGCGTGAGTATCGGCATCCATACCGTGCAGCAGGCCGGCTCCATTACCGCCAGCGAATTCCTCGCCCGGTCCGATGCCTCGATGTTCCTCGACAAGCAGCGCCTGCGCGTCGCCTAGCCCCCCGCTGACGGCGGCTCCGGGTACTCGCCTGCGCCCGCGCGGCGGCGCTTGACGCGTGTGCATCCCCCGGCGCAACGTCCGGGCAGTACCTGCCACCTGCCGGAGTCCCCGATGCTGCGTTCCTGCCTGCTCGCCGCGCTGCTGATCTGCGCAACGGTGCCGGCCCCAGCCGCCGAGCGCTACACGCTCGATGCCGCGCACACCTATCCGAGCCTGGAGATGTCGCACATGGGGTTGTCGATCTGGCGCGGCAAGTTCAACCATAGCAGCGGCCATGTGGTGATGGACCGCAAGGCCCGCACCGGAACCGTGGAGGTGAAGGTGCAGTCGGCCAGCATCGACTTCGGCCACGACAAGATGAACGAGCACGCCAGCGACCCGGACTGGCTGGCAGTCGAGAAGTACCCGACCATCGATTACCGCGGCAAGCTCGTGTTCGAGGGCGACACCCCACGGGCGGTGGACGGCGAGCTGACCCTGCGCGGCGTGACACGGCCGCTGCGCCTGAAGATCAACCAGTTCAAGTGCATCGACCATCCCTACTACAAGAAGGAAGCCTGCGGCGCGGATGCCGAGGGCGAGTTCAACCGTGCCGACTTCGGCATGACCCAGTACAGCGAGGGTGAGGCAGGCCGCATCCGCCTGCGCATCCAGGTCGAGGCCCTGAAAGACGGTTGAGCACCGCCCACCACCGGAGAGCGTCATGAGCTATGTCGATGGATTCGTCGTGCCCGTGCCGAAGAAGAATGTCGCGGCCTACCGCCGCATGGCGCGCAAGGCCGGCAAGGTCTGGATGGAGCACGGCGCGCTGGAGTTCCGAGAATGCGTGGCCGACGACGTGAAGCCGGGCAAGCTCACGTCCTTCCCGCAGGCGGTGAAGCTCAAGGCCGACGAGACCGTGATGTTCTCGTACATCCGGTTCAAGTCGCGGCGCGACCGTGACCGGATCAACGCCAAGGTCATGGCCGACCCGCGCCTGGCGGCGATGATGAAGCCCGGGGCTGCGCCGTTCGATGGCAAGCGCATGTTCTGGGGCGGCTTCAAGACCCTGGTGCTGCTCGGCGGCTAGCGGCCGTACGCGCCGGCGGGGCGGGTGCGCTATGGTGGCGCCGCCATGAGCGACGTCACCTCTCCCAAGCCCGATCCCGCCGCCCTGCTCGAAGGCCTGGAGGCCGGCGCACCGGTGCGCCGGCGCGTGGCGGCACTCGGTGGCCTGAAGCCCTTCCTGCGTCCGTACCGCGGTCGCATCCTGCTCGCGCTCTTGCTGCTGTGCGTGGCCTCGGCGGCGATGCTGGCCGTACCCCTGGCCCTGCGCGACCTGATCGATCACGGGTTCACGGCGGGGGCGCCGATCCATGGTCATTTCCTGTCGCTGGCCGGCCTCGCCCTGTTCTGGGGCCTGGCGGTGGCGGGCCGCTTCTACTGGGTGAGCTGGATCGGCGAGCGGGTCACCGCCGATCTGCGTACGGCGGTCTATCGGCGCATGCTGTCGCAGTCGCCCGAGTATTTCGAGATCACCAAGACCGGCGAGGTGCTGTCCCGGCTGACGGCGGACACCACCCTGGTGCAGACCGTGGTCGGCTCCTCGATCTCGATGGGCCTGCGCAGTGCCTTCCAGTTCGTCGGTGGCCTGCTGATGCTGGGCGTGACCAGCCTGAAGCTGTTCTCGGTGACGGTGGCCGTGCTGGTGGTGGTGGTCGTGCCGACCGTGGCGCTGGGGCGCCTGGTGAAGCGCCTGTCGCGCGAGTCTCAGGA
>DASUDL010000107.1:0-3718 GCA_036275615.1 Solimonas sp. | reverse complement strand
GCACGGGCCGGCGGGAACGCCATGCGGTGTCGGGGCAGGGGGTTCGGGCCTGCGGGCGCAGGCCCCATTCGCGGTCGCCCACAAGCGCGCCTGGGTCATGGTGTTGACGAGGTCGTGCTGGCGTCCTGCTGCGTTCGCCCGCGAGCGTGGGCCGGAGAACGCAGGCTCGGGCCCCCTGCCCACGCGAGGTCTGGCAAGTGAAAGCGGACGTCGGCCGCGCGCCAGATCGGGGCCGCAGGCCGACCCGGACGGACAAAGGGCCGGCCCCTTGCGGCGGCCGGCCCTCGCGGGTGTATCAGCCCGACGTTTACAGCAGGTGCTTCACACCGTCCTGTTCACCCAGCAGCTCGGCCAGGGTCTTGTCGATGCAGCCCTTGCTGAACTCGTCGATCGGCAGGCCCTCGACGATCTTGTACCGGCCGCCTTCGCAGGTGACGGGGTAGCCGAACATCACGTCCTTCGGGATGCCGTATTCGCCGTTGCTCGGCACGCCCATCGTGACCCACTCGCCATTGGTGCCCAGGGCCCAGTCGCGCATGTGGTCGATCGCGGCGTTGGCGGCCGAGGCGGCCGACGACAGGCCGCGCGCCTCGATGATGGCGGCGCCGCGCTTGCCGACGGTCGGCAGGAAGGTGTCCTTGTTCCAGGCGTGATCGTTGATCATGTCCTTGACCGAGGCGCCGTCGATCGTCGCGAAGCGGTAGTCGGCGTACATCGTCGGGCTGTGGTTGCCCCAGACGCACAGCTTGCGGATGCTGGCCACCGGCTTGCCGGTCTTGGCGGCGATCTGCGACAGCGCGCGGTTGTGGTCCAGCCGCAGCATCGCGGTGAAGTTCTCGCGCTTCAGGCCCGGCGCGCTCTTCATCGCGATGTAGGCGTTGGTGTTGGCCGGATTGCCGACCACCAGCACCCGGACGTCGCGGCTCGCGGACTTGTCGAGCGCCTTGCCCTGGGCGGTGAAGATCTGGGCATTGGCGGCCAGCAGGTCGGCACGCTCCATGCCGGGGCCGCGCGGACGGGCGCCGACGAGCAGCGCGTAGTCGGTGTCCTTGAAGCCCGACTCGGGCGAGCCGTGGGCTTCCATGCCGGCCAGCAGCGGGAACGCGCAGTCCTCGAGCTCCATCATCACGCCCTTGAGCGCCTTCTGGGCCTTCTCGTCGGGGATCTCCAGCAGCTGCAGGATCACGGGCTGGTCCTTGCCCAGCATTTCGCCGGACGCGATGCGGAACAGCAGGGCGTAACCGATCTGGCCGGCGGCGCCGGTGACGGCGACGCGTACGGGTTTCTTGCTCATGGAAGTCTCCAGGGGAAGTGAAGAGAAATGCGGTTCCGGGAGGAAGCGTTCGAGTTTACGGCGCGCCATCCTTCGCCGAACTGACAAGGCGCAAGGATTCCGGGGTCGGTCTTATATCTTCTACAAGACATCTTGCCCCGGAGCGGGCCGGTGTGCTGCAATCCCGGCATGTCGGCTCTGCCCGTGTCTCCTCCTGCCGATCCGGCGCTGCCGGCGCCCGATGCGGGCCCCGCCTTCAGCCCGCTCTACCAGCAGATCAAGGAACTGATCACCCGCAGCCTGCAGGGCGGGGAATGGAAGCCGGGCGAGGCGATCCCGAGCGAGATGGAACTGGCCGCGCGCTTCAAGGTCAGCCAGGGCACCGTGCGCAAGGCCATCGACGAACTCGCCACCGAGAACCTGCTGGTGCGCCGCCAGGGCAAGGGCACCTTCGTCGCCACCCACGCCGAGGAGCAGATCCAGTACCGCTTCCTGCGCCTGCGCCCGGATGCCGGCGACACCGCCGGCATGCAGCGCCGCCTGCTCGAGTGCCGTCGCCTGCGCGCGCCCGCCGACGTCGCGCGCACGCTCGGCCTGAAGAGCGGCGATCCGGTGGTGCTGGTGCGCCGGCTGCTGCTCAGCGGCGAGCAACCGGTCGTGCTCGACGAGATCTTCCTGCCGGGCGCGCTGTTCAAGGGCCTGACGGCCGAACGCAT
The DNA here is from genome assembly GCA_036275615.1 of Solimonas sp. Taxonomy (GTDB): domain Bacteria; phylum Pseudomonadota; class Gammaproteobacteria; order Nevskiales; family Nevskiaceae; genus Solimonas. Next base: position 1,729 of record DASUDL010000107.1, on the reverse strand, counting down.
GTCGGGCTACAAGGGGCCGATGTACCGGCTCTTCGAGGCCGAATTCGGCGTGCGGATGATCCGTGCCGACGAGAAGATCCGCGCCGTCGCGGCCGATGCCGCCCAGGCCGCGGCGCTGCAGGTCGCGCCCGGCGCACCGCTGCTCAGCGTCGAGAGGCTGTCGCTGACCTATGGCGACAAGCCCGTCGAACTGCGGCGCGGGCTGTACCGGACCGATCGCCACCACTACCGGAACGAACTGATGTAGCCGACGTGTCAGCTTGATGCGATGCAATAAACTCTTCGGGTTTCACCGTAGGTACATGCCCCGGTGATCGCCAGGACGACGACAAGACCAAGGACCTCCCGATGGCCGACCCCTCCAAGACCCGCCCTGAATTCAGGAACATCCACCCCACCGACCTGCGCACCTACCGCTGGCCGGCAGCGAGCCTGGTGTCCGGCATGCACCGCATCAGCGGCCTGCTGATGTTCCTGCTGCTGCCGTTCGTGATCTGGCTGTTCGACAAGAGCGTCAGTTCGGAGATCAGCTACGAGACCTTCACCGGCGCCTTCGTCGCCGGCATCGGTGTCGTGCCCGCCTGGTTCGTCAAGCTGGTCGTGCTGGGCCTGATCTGGGCCTACCTGCACCACCTGATCGCCGGCCTGCGCCACCTGTGGATGGACGTGTCGCACCAGGTCAGCAAGGAGAGCGGCCAGAGCTCGTCGATGGTCACCTTCGGCCTCGTCGTGCCGCTGACGTTGGCGCTGGGCGCCAAGCTGTTCGGCCTGTACTGAGGGAGCGCACGGGATGAGCAAGAACTACGGTTCCAAGCGCGTCGTCGTCGGCGCGCACTACGGCCTGCGCGACTGGCTCGTGCAACGTGTCACCGCGGCGCTGATGGTGCTGTTCACGGCCGTCGTGCTGGTGCAGGTGCTGATGCCCGGCCCGCTCGGCTACGACCGCTGGGCCGGCATCTTCGCCGCCCAGTGGATGAAGGTGCTGACCTTCGTCGTGATCGTCGCGCTGGCCTGGCACGTCTGGGTCGGCATGCGCGACATCTGGATGGACTACATCAAGCCGGTCGGTGTGCGCCTGGGCTTGCAGGTGTTCACCATCGTCTGGCTGGTCGGCTGCGCCGGCTGGGCCGTCCAAGTCCTCTGGAGGCTGTGACGTGGACCACCCCCTACGCGCTGCGCGACCTTGCAGGCCGCGCCAGGGACAGGGCCCTGGCTCTTCGCCAGGCGCAAGCTGTCCACTGGACAGCTTGCGTCCGGGCTCAGCCCCCTTCGAGGGGGCCACGCCGGTGGAACGGCAGAGCCGGATCCACGGCGTGCGCTTGGGCTATGCCTCAATTTCGGGACATTTGAAATGACATCCAGCAGTTCCCTTCCGAAGCGCAAGTTCGACGTCGTCATCGTCGGCGCCGGCGGCTCCGGCATGCAGGCCTCGCTGCGCCTGGCACAGGCCGGCCTGAACGTCGCCGTGCTGTCCAAGGTCTTCCCGACGCGCTCGCACACCGTCGCGGCGCAGGGCGGGATCGGTGCCTCGCTCGGCAACATGTCCGAGGACAACTGGCACTACCACTTCTACGACACCGTCAAGGGTTCCGACTGGCTCGGCGACCAGGACGCGATCGAGTTCATGTGCCGCGAGGCGCCGAAGGTCGTCTACGAGCTCGAGCACTTCGGCATGCCGTTCGACCGCAACCCCGACGGCACGATCTACCAGCGCCCGTTCGGCGGCCAC